>NZ_JBQKUP010000044.1:0-378520 GCF_052156535.1 Nitrospira sp. T9 | reverse complement strand
CCGTACCGGCACGGGCCCCATGCCCGTTTGAATAACGCGTTCGGGATGAGGGCCGCTGAGGACAACCCTCGCATGCCCTTGCTCATCCCGTTGATCCGCATAGGTGGCCAAAAGTTCCGTCGCCTCCACCTTCAGCGCCTGCGCAATGAGCTGTTGGGCGCCGGCCCGAAATTGGGGGTAGGAGGCGTCAAGAAATGGTAGAGCCATCCCATAAGCACCTGAGCATCAAGACGCAATGTGAGTTACTCTCCATCAGCCGCTCTGGCTGGCATGATGATCCCAAATGTGAGGCCCCGCTAACTCTCAAGGTGATGCGGTTGATTGATGAGCAGTATCTATTCACGCCCTATTACGGCAGCCGTCAGATGGCGCGCTTGGTAGGGCGACAGAGGTTTGCCGTGGAGAGGCATCGGGTGCGGCAACTGATGTCGTTGATGGGCTTACATGCGATTATCAGAAACCGCGCACGAGCCAGCCTCACCCGCCCCATCGGAATTATCCAGTATCTTCTCCCAAATCTGGCTATTCAAAAAGCCAATCAGGTCTGGTGTACAGATATTACCTACATCCCGATCAATTTGGATTTTTGTTTTTGGTAGCGTATGGACTGGCAGAGCCGGAAAGTGCTCTCCTGGCGCTTGTTCAATACGATGGAGACGCATTTCTGCATTGAAGCACTGGAGGAGGCGCTGACTCAGGATGGCGTGCCAGAAATATTCAATACGAATCAAGGATCGCAATTTACATCGTGTGAGTTCACTGCTGTGCTGAAAGCACACGGGATCAAAATCTCAATGGCTGGAAAAGACCGGTGGATGGACAATGTGTTCATCGAACGGCTTTGGCGGAGCCCGAAATATGGATGTGTGTACCTGCATGGTTTTGAGAACGGTTCACAGGTTCGTACCCCACCCACATTAGCCCATGGCTCAGTCATTACAACCACACACGGCCTCATTCGACGTTCGATGGACAAATGCCTAATGAGGTTAATCTCTCTCATCTGCAGAGGCCTGACCTTGAAGATGCGAAGCAAGCGGCATAACATCAACCAAATTAATTGTAGCTTAACTTGGCCGCAAACCTGTCCAATGAAATGGGACCACCTCTAACCCTTTTCCCGAAATTATGACGAATTAAATCAGATTTTTTTGAATCGAAGTAATGAAAAGCATATGGGAGGTACAACCTTAGTGGGCAGAGTGCTAAGAAATGGTAGAAACTTTCTATTTATGGGTGATGCAACAGGTCATCCTTGAATTGGGTCGATACAAACACATGGTCTAACGCTGAAAGCCCATCAAATAGATTGGAACCTAGCGCTTGAAGAGAACCGATAACGATCATACCGATTAAACTCAGAAGTAACGCATATTCCATCGCTGCCGCCCCATGCTCTTTGAATAAAAATTCACCCATTTCGCAATCTCCTTCTGAAATTAGGTTCTCTCTATTGTGGGAATTCCGCCAGCCAACCTTATATGCAATATGCAAACGGTAAACCGAACACATATGGCGCCACATTTCCATCAATTTCCCTTGCTTGTCTTGACTCTCTTCTTCCGCCTAGTCCTTACGAGGAAGACGTTTCTTTTCCTCTTTTGACAAACACTTCGACGCTTTCGGGGATGGCACAGGTAAGTCCACCACCATCTAAAGGGAAGCTTCTGATAGTCAAAAAAACAGCCACAAAAACTGTCAACCAACACGACGAATATGGAATGAATCCCCCAAAAGGCCTAATAGAAAATGGACTTTAAAATAAGAGCAAAAGAGAGGAAAAAAGAAATATAGTTGATAATGCCTCAGAGCAATCTGAAATTCCAAAAATCCCTATCCACTGGGAGCGAGCGTTCCCACCCCCTCATCTTATGGAATGAGAAAGTATATTTTGGGATTCACCCACTCGTTGTGATAAGGATACCTGCAACTCATATGGCCAGCTTTGTCAAAGGCATTGAATTCTAATGAAGCCACCACCACCTGGCAGCGGATCAAAATTATCCTCCGCACGGAGCTTTTACCAGGGATTCTCCAGACTTGTATTCCTAACCTTCACGAAAATGAAACCGGAAATATTTGAGTTGAGAGCCATAACATAGGATCAATCAATCTATTCCGATCCCTTCATGCTCTGGCATTACGGAAATTTAAAACCACGAAAAATCAAGATAAAAATCCCCCACATAATATTGGCACGTCGGAGAAATTAAATTAAGGATTGGATCCCTTGGCTCAATGAGGGACAGAGGGAATCAACGCAACTTGAAGCGCTTGCTCCATATCCCCCATTAACACCGGCTTGGCTAAATAGGCTCGGAAACCCATCGACAAGGCTTTGTCTTTATTCATTGTGTAACTAAACCCTGAACACAAAATAACGGGGAACCCTGGACGTATGCTCATTACTTGACGAGCCAGCAATTCTCCTGTCATGCCTGGCATGGTTTGATCCGTCACAAGTACATCAAATTGATCGGGATTCTCTTTAAATGCCTGCAGCGCTTCAGGACCATTGGTGAATACGACAACCAGGTAGCCCATATTTTCCAACATATCCTTGGCCCATTTGGCAATAGACACCTCATCATCCACAAACATCACTGTTCCCTTCCTACAAGAGGAAGAAGGTGTTGATGGGACCTGCTGAACTTCGACTGGGAGAGAGGAACAAGGGAAGTAAATGGTAAAGGTCGTGCCCTGGCCTTTCCGACTATCGACCCGAATCACTCCTCCATGACTCGTCACGACCCCATGAATAACGGCCAACCCCATCCCTGTGCCTTCCCCAACATCCTTGGTAGTAAAAAACGGATCAAAAATTCGTTTCGTAACACTCGGTGACATCCCTTGCCCGGAATCAGCAACTTTTAGGCGGATATAAGGCCCAGCATGCAACCCTTGAACAAGAGAAGATGTCGTTTCATCAATTGCTACTTCATCTAATGTGACCGTCAACTTTCCGCCCATCGGCCGCATGGCATATTCTGCATTAGCACCAAAATTCATGACCACTTGATGGATCTGAGTCGCATCAGCCAGAACCGGCGCAGTGCTTGGTTGGAGTTCTGCATGTAGGTAAATCGTAGACGGAAGAGAAGCACGAAGGAGGTTCAATGCTTCCTGCACAATCGGCTGTAAATACATCACTTTTTTTCCAGATTCATCTCGCCGGCTGAAAGTTAAGATTTGCCGAACAAGATTTTTGGCGCGATAACCTGCTCGTAAGACTTCTTGTAATCGGGGCAAAACTGGGCTTCCCACCCCAATTTGAGTCATGGCCAGTTCGGTATAGCCTATTATGGCCGATAAGATATTATTAAAATCATGTGCAATCCCACCGGCTAAGGTCCCTATCGCTTCCATTTTTTGGGCTTGACGACGCTGCTCTTCACTTTTCAACAAGGCTTCTTCTGTCTGTCGTCGCTCGGTTAAATCACGGAGAAATCCACTCACAATTGTTTTTCCTTGTGACTGAACAGCCGTAATCGCCAATTCCAGGGGAAACTCATGGCCATCACGATGCAACCCGGACAATTCAATCCTTTTATTTAATATTGCACCGACCTCTGACCTGATATAGCGTTGAATTCCCTGTGGATAGGCATCCCGGTATTTCGGTGGGATTATAGTGGTTACGACTTGTTTCCCAATGATTTCTTCCCTGGACCATCCAAACATGCGTTCCGCCTGTGAGTTCCACCCAATAACATAACCCTGTTCGTCTAAGGTGACCACCGCATCAAGGGCCGTGTCCAAAATGAGCCGTGTTCGTTCTTCACTTTCCCGTAGAGCCATCTCTGCCTCTTTTCGTTGCATAAACTGCCCAATCTGGCTTCCAACAGACACCATTTGGTGCAACAAGGCCTCATCCGGCTCCTGGATTTCCCGGCTAAAAAACTCCATTACCCCAAGAATTGTCTCGCCTAGCCTGATAGGGAAAGCAAATGCCGCATGTAACCCTGCCTGAGCCGCCATTGGTGCACGAGGAAAATTATGGTCCTTGACCGCATCAGGAATCCATATTGGGTTACCTGTCTCCCAGATCCGTCCAGGCAGACCAACTCCCTTCGAAAAGGACATACTTTGCGTCACAGTAACAAATTCAGAAAACCGTTCGTGGGAGGTTCGCCACACTTCCACACAAAATAGGATTTTGGTCCCAGGCTTCACTTGCCAGAGTACCCCCACTTGCCATCCTAAACTTTTACAGACCGCCTGAAGAATTTCAGGAGTGGCTTGTTGAATGGTCGTGCAATCGGCCAACACCCTGGCAATGGCATATTGTGCGGCTAACCGGCGTTCAGCGAGTTTTTGTTCTGTCTCATCCCGTAATAACGCTGTGAACAGGCGCTGGTCCGCTAGCGGAGACTCGCCCAAGGTCAACGACAGAGGAAAAACTGTTCCATCATTTTTTTGGGCCTTGAATTCTTTCAGCAAACCACCAATATGTTTTATTCTCGATTGCCCATAGGACGAGACAAATAGGTCCCACACGTCTTGTTCCGGGGGAACAATCAGATTTCTAAACGGCCTTCCTATGACTTCTGAGGCTTGACAGGAAAACATCGCTTCCGCCGTTTCATTAAATGTTTTGATCTTTCCAAATTCATTGAAAGTCACAATTCCCTCGCCCTCACTCGCTACGACTCCTCGGACTTTTTCTCGATCTTTAGGCGAATGCTGCCTACTGGCATTTTTACCTTGAACCAGGATAAATCCGACCACCATTATGATCCCTAATTCCAGTAATCCAATGGCTCCTCCACCAAGAAAATAGAGAAATTGGATTTCCTGAATATCAATTTTCGCTATCACTCCCAGAGGAAGACCTTCAAGGGGTTGATAGGCTAGTAAGACCCTGTTCCCTCGACTATCAGGCAAAATTTGCGTCCCGCTATCGAGGGATAAATCCGGTTGAAATTGAGAAGAACTCTGCCCTCCATTTTCATGTCGACGAACTAGAAGCATCTCTCCTGTTTGCCCAAAGTGATGTTGATCCCTCAGAGAATCAAATTCCTGTTGAATGCGATTGGCGATGAATTCTTGAGGCATTGCTCCTTCGTCCCACCCGGGAGTCAATTGATTCATGGCTTCCAAATAATGAACGTATGTGTTGGTCAGATGAGTCAGTCGATCTTTTTCATCTTCGACGGCTTCAAAATAAAGCCCAATAAACACAAACACGCTAAGGGACAGGATCAACACTGTTACCATCAGAACGATTTTTAGGGTTCTTTGCTGAGCAGGAAACATCAAGCACCGGGAATAGAACAGAAAAGAAAGGCAGGACAAGCAGCAGGGCTAAAGAAACCATGCGTGGAAGCACGAGGAAGAACGCCAAAGAGAACCAATGATTCCCTCCCTCAATCGAATGGAAGCCACCAACCATCCACAAAGTGAAGAGAATATCCTATGCTTTTGCGCAAAAAATGTCTATTCAAAACTCCAACATGGAAGGATTGTTGCAGAAGGAAGAAAAAACCCTGCTCAGGATTCTACAACCCCAATGAACATTAAGACCTAAACATTTGAGAAAACTATTCTGCCACCGCTTTAGTACCTATACGGGTCAGAATTGATTTACTGAGTACGAAAGTGAATACGGAGCGAGACCTCACCATCGATAGGTTCCTCGCCATTCATTTGAGGCAAAAACGTCCATTGCTTGAGAGCCAGTAAAGAAGCTTGAGTGAGTTCCCGATGTGCGGCAGGTTGAAGAATAACCACGGTCACATCTGAATTTTTACTAACCAATATTCGAGCTTTGAGCCAATCATCTAAGATCTGCCCATCTAAGGTAGATGGAATGGTCGGCCAGGGTGTTCGTTGTGGGACCGGCCCAATTTGTTGATCTTTATTGAGTCGTAGCCCATGAACATGGACTGTGTCCAGAGTTTCCACCTCTAGGTCTTCTTCATGATCAGATTGATGCGTCGCGAAATCTGATTCGGCCGGATAGGAAAGCGCGGGACCACTTAATAGCCAGAGTACCTGCATGAAGAAACCAAGATTCCGGAAAACGCTCATAGATTTACCCACCAAAAAAGAATTGTCCACGAAAGAAAAATGAACGGGGCATGTTGGCATGTGCTACACCAAGGCCAATACTCCCCTCCCCATCATTTAGAAAGACTTGTTGGTCCAGGAGATTGATGACATCAAAACCCAACAGCGCTTTATAGTTATCCCAAAGAGGTAGGAGGTGTTCGATGGAAAGATTATAGGTGGTGTACGACGGGCTGTGAGTCGCGTTGGTTTTTCCCCCGGGATCCGATGACCGAAGACCAGACCCAAACAACATTTGTCCGGTAAACGTCGTATGTGCAAAAGGGCGATAGGTAAGCACAGCCGAACTCGTGACCAATTGCATATGATCACAATATACTCCGCTGTTGGAATCAATATCATTAATTTCGTTTTGCTCCAGCAAAAAATATCCGGACTGCAGTTTTTTCCCTCGACACTGACCCCAAGCGACATTACCACGCCCGTACAGGTTTTCTAAAAATTTAGCCTTAACCGTCAGATCGATTCCCCGCTGCCACCCACGTTTAAACGCAAAATAATTAAGAAGCGGGGACGTTCCAAATTGGCCCGCATCTGATAGATTTTTATTCAATTTATAATAACCGGTTAATTCGATGGACAATGAATCCCCCAAGGCATGGGCGGATCCGACTTCGAAATAATGCGCCCGCTCAGGTTCCACGGTTCGATTCGTCAAATTTTCTGGTTGTGCGGTAGTACCGATGGTATTCAGCTGAAGGAATGGAACGGATTCAAGATTTGGAGGAGTAAATAATCTTCCATAAAAGGCATGAAAGACATGATTGGGAGTCATGGCATACGTGGCGCCTACCCTTGGACTTACTTGTCCATCATTGGTCAACGCCTGGATTTGATCGAAGCGGACGCCAAGGTTAAAGGTCCATTGAGCCCAGGGGGTCCATTGGTCTTGAATCCAGAATTCCTCGCGCCATCCAATGGTGCGATTATCGGCATTGCGAGAAATGACTCCCCCTATCGGATCGCCTGCTCCATCCCTCAAAAAAGCCGACAGCCGGGTTTTATTGACAGCCTGGGTCCTTTGAATCTGGAATCCCGTTTTAATTAAATGATCGGGATTTAATCGATGACTGTAATCCAAACGTATCCCTCCAGCATAGGCCCACCGGTCCTGATCGCTTGCCGAAAAAGGCTCGTCAGTATCTTCTGTATAGGATAAGGCATTGAAAGGGTCGGTCGTGAACGTGGCTCGGGAATGCTGAAAAAACCCCGACAGGCTGAGAAATTGATCCTGGCCCCAATCATGTCGCCAAACAAGATGTGAATACTGATTGTTCTCCTTTTGGAATTCATCGATATTTTGGGAAGTCACCGGTTCAAAACCCGGATCAGTCTCTTGGATAAGCCCGACAATAGTGGGATTTGCCACTAGCCCTGGTTTTGTTGGAATTTGAAATTTGGCAACTGAGTTTAGAAATAGCCACGTCAGGGTATTCTGATTATCGATTTGCAAGTCCCCCCGCACCATGGTTTGATTTTGGTTACTTTGATCATGAAAAATCGTTTTTCCCAAGGTCGGAGGGTTAATCCCTCGGTTTGTGGATGTAAAGCTATTTTGCAGATAGTAGCGGAAGCTTGACCCAACCGTCCCCCCATACTCAAAAGCCGGATTAATGGTTTCATTCGATCCTCCAAAATATTGAACGGAACCAAAGCCGGGCTTTGTCCCGCTTTTAGTGGTCACGTCAATCACGGCTGCGGTTTTATTTCCAAATTGCGCTTCCGGGCCACCTAAAATAATGTCTGCACGCTCCCAGGTTCGTGGAGAAATGACATCTGTAAACACCGAAGAGACGGTATCGGGAATAGGAACCCCATCAACCCGGAACTGGTAATTGGCGTGATCTTGACGAATGTGAACTTGCTTCAATCCCCCGTCTACCGCGCTAGGAAGGGTTAAAAGCAGATCATTCAGAGCAATATTATTCCCTCTGGGTAATTCCTCGATATCCTTGCGACTAACCGAATAGGATTCTCCGGAGAGCCGATGCTGAATAGGAGGCAAAGAAGCCACAACCTCAAGAGTTAACTCCTGACGATGTGCCAGGGTTAACTTGACCTCAAGAATTGGATCGTTTTCAATCTTAAGAATCGTTGATTCACTCGATAAGTCTGACTGAATGGCTCGAATAGAATAAATACCAGCCTCCGGAGGAGCTAAAATAAACTCACCCCCTTCATTCGTCACTTGAGTCTCCATGAGCGTGCCTTCTTGATCTCGCAATTCTACTGTTGCCTGAGGGACTCGGCGAAGATCCTCATATTGCACTAAACCGGTTACAATCCAGATTTTTTTGTTATTGTCTTTTTCCATAGCTTGAACAAGGCTAACACTCACAAACGTCCCCAATCCGAAAATCCAGAGAACAAGTCCACACCATACCACCCATTTATCATCCCCAATCAACATCCAGAAACCTCCAGCATCTAACAATCGATTAGCCGCATGCCTCCCCTTGCGTCAGCCACAAGCACCCTTCCGCTTTGGAGGGCGGCGCAAGTCTGATCGAGGGGGAGAAGACAGTTGTAAAAAGGAAAAATTAGGAGAAAAAGGAAGCTGGAGGACCGCGAGGGTTACCGAGAGGAAGGGTCAGAGACGTATACGTCTCTATTCGATCAAAGGAAAGGAAACCGGCAACAACAGACCAATGAGATAAACCCGAGGCATCCCAAACTAGGGAATTGGAAGTATGGTGCTGTACCCATTGGCACAAATCATCATCAGAATGTTGATGCCCATCATAATCCACCTCAGCAAAGACATGATGGATTTCTAGGGCCTGCACAAACGGTATTGAACCCAACAATACCAAAGCAAGCGCTAGAGCCAAGCTGATATTACAACGAGAGATGAGAGATGGCGGTTTTCGGATCATGAAGATTTTTGCCAATAAAAGCCTTGCGGCCAAAAATACCAAAGGACTTTAGGCGTGTCAACATTAATTGCAACTAAATTGCAATAGAGATTTTCTGAATATACGGAAACTACAACATTGCCTGGCATTGATTATGCTTCGATGAAAATTCTGTCAACGGCAATAAAGTCAATAAAATTCACAGGCCATCCCATCAAGATAAACCAATATCATTTCCAAATTTCAACTCAGTCTTCAAGGCTTCCTCGGTCCCAACCGAAAAGCCTACGGAGGCTCATCCTAAGGATACTAGCGTTAAAATCTACTCCTTGATCGAGGAACTTAAGAATTGGGGACGGCCAACAAACTTTTAATCACCCTTATGGTAATAGCGATCGGTACAGTGGTGGGTGGGCAGGCTATTCTCAGTCGATTACCTTTAGACCAATCTTTTCTTCCCACTCGCTCGCTTCCTCCCAAATCAGACCAAGTGACTGCTGGAGCCGAGGATTCTGTGATTTCCCTTGAACATTTAGGAGGTGTTTGGGTAGCCCGCGTGGAGTTGAATGACTTCCATGAAGCCAGACTCATAGTTGATACCGGAGCAACATTTACAACTATTTCAGAAGATTTGGCATTTGATGCAGGAATTCGGTCAGATACACCCAATTCGCCGATTGACCTCCTTACTGTCGGGGGAAGGGTTCAAGCCGAGCTAGGGGTCGCACGAAAAATTCGTGTGGGAAATACAGGCAGGGATGATGTCCAAGTGATCATACATACCATACCAAACCTCCCAGACGGGATTGATGGCCTCCTCGGACTCAGTTTCTTTGATCGTTTTCTTGTCCGCCTGGACCATTCCACCAAACAGTTACATCTCTCGCCAAGGACTTAGGCTCCAGAGTCCATTTTAGCTCTACCTTGATGTTCTTTGGCTATTAATCTTGAGCTTAGGCCCCATCCCTTGACTTGGAGTTTGGGGCCAGGGCATAAACCTACCTCCGATCCTTCCTAACCTTACAAAAAAAGCTCCTGCCTTTAGGATACAGAAAATCAGTCCTTGACAGTTCTCGAAGGCAGTATGGTAATACTACCTTTCCCCTAAACAGACAGGACTTAACCCATGCGATTTTTCATTTATGCCGACAATTTGAATCCTACCCAGCTCAAACGACGTGCACCTGAAGCACAATTTTTATTTATGGCATACGTGCCAGACCACACCATCAAATTCGGGCGGTGGTCCAACCAATGGCGTTGTGGATTAGCCACCATTGCCCCTTCTGCTGGTGAGCGAGTGTGGGGAGGGGTTTTTGAGCTCACCCAGGAGGATGTCCAAGAAATGGACAAGTTCGAGGGCGATCTTCCAGAAGGAGCATTTCGTCATGTTGAGGTCCATGTGTTCACTCAGGAAGGAGAAAAAGAGTTCGTAAGCACGCACGTAGCCCAAAGCATTGGAAAGTTTAAAGCCAAAGATCATTATTTAGATTGGATTCTTGCAGGAGTTAAGCATTGGAAGTTACCGGATGAATGCGTGGACATGTGGAATCTGTTTCGCTCCCAATGAGCCTTTCGTTCATTTTTTCGATTGAATTTTTCTCTCTTTCACCTATTCGTTGAGAAGGAGTATCTATGCCAAAACCGAAGTATCATATTCTGGTATGCACGAATTCCCGTCCTCCTGGACATCCCAAGCCTTCTTGTGGAGCTGCGGGCGCTCAAAATTTATTGATGGCACTCAATATGGGCTTGATTGAACGTGGTGTTCAACCTGGCGAGGTATTAGTCACTGGGACAACTTGCCTCGGGCCCTGCGAAAGTGGCCCTAACGTTGTCGTCTATCCAACAGGAACCTGGTACTCTCAGGTCAAAGACTCCGATGTAGCGGTAATTTTGGATGAGCACATCAAAAAAGGAGAGCCGGCTGCCCAGCTCAATCCCGATTCCGTTTGGTCGTAATTGTCAGCTTTTGCCTATATGGGTTAATCATGGATGAACATCAACATCATGAAGGTCATGGCTCACATACCGACCACTCTCAACCGTCTCATCTCACACACAAAGCACAGAGGGCATCCTCTTTGGACTGCATGGTGCTCACATGTAGTGATACCCGAACGCCAGATACCGATACCAGTGGAAAGCTAATCTACCATCTTTTAAAAGAGCAGGGACACTCCATCTCAGAGTACCGAATCATTAAAGATGAACCGGCCGATATCAAAGCCATCCTGCTCCAAGCCAGTGGTCAAGAGGCGCTTCAGGTCATCATTATCAATGGCGGGACAGGTATTTCCCGGCGAGACTCCACATTTGAAGCCGTTGATGGTTTATTGGAAAAACGACTTGATGGATTTGGAGAGCTTTTTCGGTATTTGAGCTATCAAGATATTGGATCGTCCGCCATGTTAAGTCGGGCCACTGCGGGCACCTACGGGAAACTGGTGGTATTTTCTATTCCAGGGTCTCATGGGGCTGTTCGCCTCGCAATGGAGAAACTTATTCTACCTGAAATGGGACATATAGCTGGAGAACTCACCAAATAGGCATCTTAAGGAAAGTTCCTCTTCCATTCCCATTCAGACAACCTTCCATCAAGAAAGCAGAGCAGGCGAGAAACAGCTTTATTGGCTAGTAGACCATCTTTCCTTCCGCCACCATTACCACCTGGCCTCCAACTTTTATTTCTTTAATCACATCATCATCAGAAAAAATCTGCACCAAAATACGGGACGGCCGGTCAATTTCATACCCTTGCTCCATAACCACTTCAGTGGTCGGACCAACTTCTACGACTCCATTCTTGACTAAATAGGCACCAAGGGCGCCACTTGCGCTGCCTGTTGCAGGGTCCTCCGAAATACCAATGGGATCGGCAAACATTCTCGTGTGAACGGTGGCGCTTTCCTCCACCGTCATCGTTGTAAAGATCATAATTCCATTAGCCCCAAATCGAGCACAAATCTCTAAGACTTCAGAATGATCAACCTCCATGGATTTTGCGGCGGTCAGGCTCCGAATAGGCACAATTAGTACCGGCAATCCCGTCGATACCAATTCAACAGGGAAAAGGGTATCGGCAATGAGCGATCTGTGTATTCCCAAAGCCTTGGCAATATCATAAATCGCCTCCGCCTGTGTGATGACATCTATAAATTGCGGAGAGGGTTGTGACATAATAACCTGTTCAATTTGTCCCTTCAGGACAATAAGGTCAAGTGCATACAGGCCCAGGGTACATTCATAAAAAACTTTCGTCACGGGCTCCTGCAAGGCAAGATGCTTTAGTGTCCCAAGGACATAAAATGTTCCCAAAATAGGATGGCCTGCAAACGGAATTTCTTGAAGAGGAGTAAAGATTCTCACCTTGGCCGCAGCCTTGGGATCGGAGGGCGGAAGGACAAACACCGTTTCAGACAAATTCATTTCACGCGCAATTTGCTGAAACTCCCGCTCGCTAAGCTCTCCTGGTGACGGAAATACTGCCAAAGGATTGCCGCCAAACGGCTCACTTGTAAATACATCAACCTGATAAAATTGAAGCCAGTTTTTAGTAGAATCCATAATCAACAGGAAAACATTTCAGGTGGGATTAAAAATATCTTAGACGCATCTCAACATCACAAAACCATAGGAGGGATTTCATCTATGGAGGGAAATTTTACTGACCTCCCGTCACCATGCATTCCTCATAAGCTTTTTGCCAGCCAGGAACTCCTCTACCCCCCATTCTTCCATCAGTGATTTTTTCACACATTAACGAATCGTTTTCTTTTTTTTGTAGACTGAATGTCTCTTGGCTTTCCAAATTTCCGGAACACCCTATAGCCCCCACTAATAACAAAAAAAAGAACAATCCTCTTACTCTTTTCACCAATATAAACTCCAACTCATGATTGGTTCAGTAGTTCTGGATCACCCATTTCCCCATCAACTTTACGCTATTAATGGGGTCGCTTCATAAGAACGTGCCAAGGGATTACGCACATAATCCTTTACATAATTTTGTAGTGACCCATTTCGATATAATCGATTATTAGCAAACTTCGTGCTAATTTTTGGCAAAATCCTCACCTTCACTCCGGTCTTATTTACAAAGTCGTCAACATGAACCCCGGCAATATCGCGATTGGGACCTCTTCCAGACTCCACAATACATTGGGGGACATAAATATATTTCTCTTTTGTCAGCCGTTTGGCAATGTCATTCAAGGTCAACAAAACCGTACAATCAGAATCCCCTCCAAGGGTGGTATTCGGCACATGGAGAAACCTTGCTCGATTCTTCCTAAACATAGACAATATCCGATACACACTTCCCGCCATAACGACCGAATCCCGTTTTCCTAATTCCAAAGAGTCAAATAAACTAAGAATTCGCTTTCGGTTCAAAAAAGCGGTCACATAGGCTTCAGTATGAATCGTCGTAAGATTTGGAAGGCCGGCATCGTATATCTTTTCCGCCTCAACAGCAAGATATTTTCGACCTTGCCTCATCACACGACTGGTTGCCTCTTGAATTCCGCCCACCGGCGTCAAACATCCCATCCACAATACACACCGAGAATTGATTCTGGAAATCGTTTTCGCATCTGCCGACATCGTGTTTTCATCAAAGGCATAAAAATTTGCAGAGGAAACTGCAGGGCCATCCAAGACCTTCATCAGATGTTTAACTGATGGAGCATGCGGCATCAGTTTTTGTCGATACTCCCCAAGGGTAATAACGGATAACTCAAAATTTATTCTCCCGGGATATTGTTCGACCAATCGATGAATCTTGGGAACATGGACAAAACCAACTGTGAAAAATTGAATGCTTTTATCGGTAAATTTCAAAAAATCTTCGATCCATTCCATGGCTTTTGGATGAAGAAACAAATCGGTCCATTCCATGTATTCATTACCGCCCAAACACCAGAACTGAAGAGGATCCGTTGGCTTGGAGTTAATATAGTTCAACATAAACTCCCAGTCTTCCTGGGAGGTTTTTGGTGGATCAAGCGTTTCTCGGTAAGAATGATCTAATTCATAACAGAATGCACATTTGACGGGACATTCTTTCCCCAGGCTCAACGGAATTTTCCCTGCATCCATTTCCCGCTTCAACACATCGCGGTAATCCTGGCTGCCAAATAACTTTGGAGGTTCTAAGATGGGGAGTTCACGGAGCATCGACAAAATTTTATAAGAAAAAGACCGGCTGTGGTTAAATCTGAAATCCAATTGACAGTATCACTGCTCTTTTGAAACACTTGAGCATATCAATCAAGCTGCTGAGCAGCATAAAACCTTCTGATGAAAGATTCATGATCTCCTCAAGCGACCCAAACTCGATGACCGTTGAACGGGCACTGCTGCTCCTAAATCTAACAGAGCCATTTTCGCCTGATGCCTTACAGCAACGATATGAGGAAGCCAGGCGAGTCTGGTATCCGTCACGTTATGCAGGCCTCACCAATAATCCAGCCAAGTATATGGAAATGTATAAAAAGGGAGAGGCCAAAACTAAAGAAATACATGCAGCCTATCAAATTCTATCCAATCATCTGCAGAATAGCCGTCCCTCTTGACACAGGATGATCACGGAGCAGCATGACTAACCACACGGGACATTCCTGACTCACCTTTTGAATTTTTCTCGGAAGGCGCATTAGCCACGGGCCAGGTAATCAAACCTTGAACCCCATCAGTTCGTGGCTCATCCTGTCCGGCTTTCATCGCATAGATCTGAGGCAGGTAATTCGTACCAAATTTTGAAATATAGAGGAATACATGTTCACGGGCATTAACTCTCACAGCCCATGGCTCAAAATCCTTCTGATAAAACTCCTCTGCTAATTGCATCGCCTCTAAACAAGTAATCCCGCCTGGTTCTTTCAACGTGTAATAGTAATCGAGAGGCATATCATACTCTTCCTGCTTATGAATGGTGATACCAAACTTATCAGGATTTCGAACCATTGGTGTGTGTCGGTAGGCCACAAAATAAAACAATTCCACCGAATGAATATACCGTTTATTTTCCAGGAGAAATTCCCGTGTCTCCTCGGCTTCTTCCCGTGTTTCGCCCGGAAACCCATAGAAAGCCATCACATGATTCCAGATTCCGGCTTTGGCAGCTTCCCGTAAATTATTTTCAATCACCGCCTTTTTCGCATGCTTATCCATAAGTTCCAATACACGCTCATTTGCCGACTCCATCCCATAATACAGCGTGCAACAGCCAGCTCGAACGGCTTGTTTCCATATTTCGGGGTCCTGCAATGATTCTTCAAACCGGATCAAGGTCGTCCATTTTATCCCTACCTGCTCCTCAATCAGCAACTGCGAAACCTTTTTTAATAACGCGGGAGGATAGGATTCATCTGAAAATAAAAAGTGGTCGGCCTGGTATTTCTCCTTCAAGGCTTTGATTTCTCGGACTACATCATGCGCTGGTTTTCCACGGTATTGATCGAAATATCCCTGCCCATGATCACAAAAGGTACATCGTCCCCAGTAACACCCTCGAGTGGCCAAGTAAGGTAAAATTCGAACCGGGACAAAATAGGCATCCAAGGGTAACCCCTCAAAATCCGGAAGAGGCAAGGCCGTCGTCTTTTCAGTATATATTTCATCATTCACACGAACCTCGCCCTCTTGAGGCCACATCAAGTTAGGGACCTTGCCCCAGTCTCGTTCCCCCGCCAGCGCTTCCAACAACCAAACCAACGCATGCTCACCTTCGTACAATATGGCCGAATCAAAGACTTGTGTGAAAAATTGCTTCCGTTTTGGGAGATCATCTTTTAACCGGGTAATCACATTGCCACCCACGGTCACATGAATGTCAGGAAATTCCTCTTTAATCATTTTACAAAAGGTCATACCCGCCAGGAGTTGCATTTGGGTTCCGACGGAAACTCCTATCACTTCCGGTTGTTCCCTCTGAATAGCAGGAAGCACTAACTGACGACACACATCCCGATACACGTTAACAAGATCGTCATCCAGGCATGCCAACACTTCAGTCGAAACTCCCGAGCGATACCCCAGATTACTTTCCATGGGATAGAATACGAGGGAAGCGGGGAAATAGGCGGCAGAAATAAACTGCATAACATCGCGAAATGTTTGTAAGGCCCATTCCAGTTTTCCTGCATCATAAAATGACTCGCCTCGCACAATGGCTTTGGCCTCTATAGCTCGTTCAGCCAATTCCATCACATCTATAGCATCTTGCGACGTCAAGCACGCCAGTCGGTCTCGTTCCAAATCGGTCAATTCATTGCGGGCTTTCCGTTCGTTCAAACCTCGCCGCTGCTGATCCATTCGAAGCTTTACCCAGATTAAAAAGGTATCACTGAAAAACCAGTCGTACATTTCAATATTGACATCTTTCTGTACCACCTCGTGGCCATAGGACCGAAGTACGGCGGTCAGACTGGGTAAAGCAAGGTATGGAGCGGTAGGAACCCATTCCGGAGGAAAGAGCAACATCGTTTTAAACGTCCGTCTGGATTTATCGGTCGAACCACCTCGCTCGATTTCAATTAGGGTATCAGTCATAGGGTCAACGCTCCTGACATTAGACAGAGGCTAATTTGGTTGAGGAATCGTGCAAGTCGAGCCGAAATTGCAGCGAAGGTAACTTATTGGTCCCGAAATGGGCCACGTATAAAAACACATACTCCCGCACGAAAATTTTCAAATCCCACCCGGCATAATGATTTTGCTCAAATTCCTCGAATACCCTTTCGGCATCCTCAATACTCAATCCTTCTTTCACTGTAAAATAATAATCCAAGGCCAAATCCCATTCCGGGTTTTTATAATAGGTGATGCCAAATTTTTCAGGATTCTTCGCGACGGGAGTATGTTTGCTCAAATCAAAGGTCCCAAATCCAATCGAATGGACGTGTTCCCGATTATCTTCTAAAAATTGAATAGAAAATTTAGCCTCCTGGTACGTTTCCCCTGGGAATCCAAAAAATCCCATGACATGATTCCAAACCCCATGCTTAGAGGACAACTCCAAGCTTCGCTGGATCACCTCCGTCGTAGTCGCCTTATCCATGAGTTGAAGCACCCGCTCACTTCCGGATTCATAGCCCATATGAAGGAATTTACATCCCGATGTCTTGGCATCGGCCCAAACTTGGTCCTCAAGAAGGCTCTTTTCGAAACGGATATGTGTGGTCCAGGCAATATCTAAATTTGACTCAATCAATTTCTTGGTGAGCTTCCGAAATAAGGCAGGGGGATAGGACTCATCGGTAAAATGAAAATTTCTGGCCTGATACTTATTTTTCAAATAAGTGAGTTCTTCAATAATCTGCCAATCCCTTTTGGTCCGATACCCTGCTGTATAACCCTCACCATGATCACAAAACTCACACCGCCCCCAGTAACATCCGCGAGTGGCTAAATAGGGAAGAATCGGCTCAGGTACAAAGTATTTCTCTAATGGCAATCCGTCGAAATCTGGAGGAGGTAACTCGCCCATATTTTCCGCGTAGGATTCGGAATTCACATGAATCCCCGCTGCATCTCTGAACAGTAAATTAGGAACATGTGATAAATCCCCATCCGAGCCTATGGCTTCCACTAATCGCAACAGGGCCGTTTCACCTTCATAGACAATCGCACTATCAAATAATGCGAAGAGATTGGGGATATCTGGAAGCACTTCTCTCAGGCGGGTGACAGTATTGCCTCCGATGGTTACATGAATATCGGGAAATTGCTCCTTAATGAGTGCACAAAATGTCATAGAGGAAAACAATTGCTGGCGAAGAACAATTGAAATCCCAATGACATCAGGCTTTTCGGCCAGTATGGCCGGCTTCAGAATTTCCTCAAATACATCCCGATAAATATTGACTTGGGTATCCTCAACGGCCTCAAGCACTTCAGACGACATAAACAGTTTATAGGATAAATCGGTTTCCATTGGAGGCATGCAGATTCTTGCCGGGGCATACACCAAGGATATCGTGGCCGTCACTTCCCTGAATGTGTTCATCACCCATTCCAGCTTGTCACTCTCGTAAAACTCTTGGCTTCGAACAATTTCCTTTGCTTTTTCGGCTCTTTCAGCTAAGTCGTTGATGTAGCCTCGGGTACAATTGCAGAGAGCTAACTGAAGGTCCACTTCCTCATCCGTTAACTCACGACTCTTTCTAATTTTTTTGAGACGATCAAGTTGCTGGGGAACTTTTTTAAGAATGCGACGGAGGAAGTCCCGGCTAAAATACCAGTCGTACATTTCTAGATTGACATCTTTTTGGACTACGTCATGGCCGGCAGATCGAAGAAAGGCCGTTAAGGTCGGAAGGCTCAGATAGGGTTCTGAGGGGTACCAGTCTGGGGGAAAGACCAACAGGATTTTGGCCTTATTAATGGACTCTTTGGAATCAGCCGCTCTTGGAAATTGAATCTTAGAGGGGCGAATCAACCCACCTTTATCATAATTTATCCTCATTTTAACACCTTAGGTAAAATTATTTATTCGCATTTTCAAATCGAAACCATGAACGACCTAATTCATCCCTATTTCTTATCCTAAAATAACTCATTGATTTTTATTAGTTTTTTTCATTAGATAGATGCCCCATTCTAAGTCCTTGAAAAAACCATGGTCAAGGCCAATTGCACGGTCAAACAGTATTGAAAGAAATTAATATTTGACCGAATAATATCTTCATATTAAAATTACCCATCTGCCCTTGGAATTCCTTCCTTGTCTGGTAGCGTACTCTTCATCAACAACTCTAAAATTTCTTAGGATCCCTAAGAAATGGCTGTGAGGAAATAACCATGAGCAATACAATCATGCCTGAATGCCGCAATTGGATGTCCTACTTAATGGATTCGCTAGTCAATTCCGGGTCAATGCCCTCATGGGAAGCCCTCCAATATCTGGTGACGAACCTCCTAGGTGAGGCTCCAAATCCTCACCTCCATCAGAGCAAATCGCCTTATGAAACGACCCAACAACTCCTCCATCGTATTTATGGTCCAATCGTTGAAGCCGCCTCCCGCACAGTTGAGCTTCCTGCCCAAGCCATGATTCATATGTTTACGGATATCAGTCTCATGGGGAAATCGGCAGTCTTGGTGGTGTATTTTCCAGGACAAAACGCTCCCCATCAATTATTGCTATTGGACTCGGTCCCCGCCTGGGACTTGGTATTTGAAAATTCTTCTGCATTCGATAGTTGGGCTGAAGAACGATATCAATGGATCGTGAAAGCCCTTCAGAGCATTAGCCACCCAATTAAATCTTCAATGCTTGAATGCCCCGACAACCTCCAACCGATTTTGGTCTAGCCTAAAGCATGCTTATCAGGACATAGACGGTAGAGCGGAGTTGACAGAATTTTCTCCACTATTGGGACACTAAAGAAGCCTTGCCTAATAAAACGCTACCAGCCAGGGACAAAAATTTTCATAGATTTCATTTGAAGTAGGCTGTCCAAATGAACAAAGAAATTCTCACGTAGATGGGACATTTACAATCGGCCATTCTAGCCAGACAATTTCTTTCCTTTATCAGACTTGACAGTCCACGTGACGAGGCGCTATCCATGAAGCATTACGATACAACATGAGGTAACTATGCCAATCAATGTGTTACTCAAAAACTCCCCGCGAGGGCGCGGTCCAGAGCCAAGCCAGGCCCTCTTAAAAGAAATTCAGGAATTACCTGAAGGTGAAGAGCGGACAAAGGAAGCGGATTTGGCAGCTCAAGAAATTCAGGCCTTATGGGAATCTCAAGAAATCGGGATCAGCCGTTGGTCGGGTGAAAGTGGCCAACGATACTCTGATCCGGATTAGCACTCATAGATTTCAGACCAGCTTCATAACACTCCTCCTGTCCCTCTCCCAAAGGTTTAATAGAGGGATCCCCCCACTCTCAAAAATAGAAAGTCAAAATTCTCCATATCCTCAAGTAGGGTCATAGGACAAGTTTGGGGAAAGCCAGCGTTCCACCACCGAGACATCCATCCCTTTCCGCTTGGCATAATCTTGGATTTGATCCTGCTGCACTTTTCCAACGGAAAAGTATTTGGCTTGGGGATGCGCAAAATAGAAACCACTGACTGACGCAGCCGGATACATGGCAAAGGATTCTGTCAGCTGAATACCTACGGTTTTCTCAACATGCAATAACTCAAACAAATGCTGTTTCTCAGTATGGTCCGGACAGGCCGGATACCCCGGCGCGGGGCGAATTCCACGATACTTTTCTTGAATCAGCTCCTCGTTGGTCAATTGCTCATCTTGGCCAAATCCCCATTCCTGCCGTACTTCACGGTGGAGCCATTCCGCAAAGGCTTCGGCTAATCGATCGGCCAAAGACTTAGCCATAATAGCGTTATAGTCATCATGATCCTGTTCAAAACGCTGACAGAGGGCTTCGATCCCGAGGCCGGCCGTGACGGCAAAACCACCGATATAGTCCGCCTTTCCGCTGAACTGCGGGGCCACAAAATCAGCCAATGCATAATAAAAATCCCCTTGAGGCTTTTCTATTTGCTGGCGCAAAGTATGAAAGACTGACACACCCTCGGAACGCGTCTCATCTTTGTAGATGATAATGTCATCGCCCTGACTATTGGCTGGAAACAATCCATAGACACCTTTGGCCGCAAGCAAGTTTCGATCAATGATTTCCTGCAAGAGCTTTTGAGCATCGTCAAAGAGTTCTTTGGCTTTTGGCCCAACCACGGGGTCTTCAAAAATTTTCGGAAATTTCCCGCGCAATTGCCAGGCGTGAAAAAAGGGGGACCAGTCAATGATAGGAACAAGCGTTTCAAGTGATACATGCTCAAGAACTTTGGGACCAAGGACCCTGGGTTTGGCAATGGACGTCGCCTCCCAATCAATGTCAAACCGCCGCGTTCTCGCTTCCTCCAATGATACAAATTTTTTGGCCGTTGTCTTGGATAGATAGGCTTCCCGCGTTTTCTGTTGTTTCGCCTGCACATCCTGCACAAAAGCGGTTTTATCTTCCGGGCTCATTAACTTGCGCACGACATTAACCGCTAAAGACGCATCTAATACATGCACGACTGGGCTGGTATACCCAGGCGCAATCTTCACCGCGGTATGGGCCTTGCTTGTGGTGGCTCCGCCAATTAGCAGAGGAATGGAAAAACCTTCTCGAGCCATCTCTCGTGCATTATGAACCATTTCATCCAAGGAAGGAGTAATCAGTCCACTCAGGCCAATCAGATCCACTTTTTCCTGTCGAGCAGTTTGCAGTATTTTGTCGCAGGAAACCATCACGCCCAGATCGAGAACTTCATAGTTATTGCAGGCCAGCACGACACCGACGATGTTTTTCCCAATGTCATGCACGTCGCCCTTTACTGTCGCGAGCAGAATCTTACCCTGGCTTCGACTCTCACCTTCAACTTTTTCCGCATCCATAAACGGCAACAAATACGCCACAGCTTTTTTCATGACTCGCGCGCTTTTGACCACCTGAGGCAAAAACATTTTCCCTGCGCCAAACAACTCGCCGATCACATTCATCCCATCCATTAAAGGCCCCTCAATGACATCCAGAGGCTTAGGGTATTTCTGACGGGCTTCCTCCACATCGGCATCAATGAATTCGACAAGCCCCTTCACTAACGCATGCGAGAGACGTTCTTCTACCGTGCCCTGGCGCCACACATCATCAATCACAGCTGCTTTGCCCTGTTGTTTGACCGTCTCCGCGAAGGTAACCAATTCCTCAGTAGCTTCCGGCCGACGATTCAACAAGACATCCTCTACTAATTTGAGGAGGTCTTTGGGAATTTCTTCATACACTCCCAATTGGCCGGCATTCACAATTCCCATGTCCATCCCCGCCTTGATGGCATGGTAGAGAAAGGCGGAATGGATGGCTTCGCGCACCGTATTATTTCCCCGGAAGGAAAAGGAAATATTGCTGACTCCACCGCTGACTTTGCAGAAAGGTAACGTGGCTTTGATTTGCCTCGTGGCCTCAATGTAATTCACGGCATAGGCATTGTGTTCCTCCATGCCAGTTGCGACCGTCAAAATGTTGGGATCGAAAATAATGTCCTCAGGCGGAAAGTTCACCTTCTCCGTCAGGAGACGATAGGCCCTCGTACAGATCTCCACTTTTCGGTCAAGCGTGTCTGCTTGACCTGTTTCGTCGAATGCCATTACCACCACGGCAGCACCAAAGCGGCGAATCTCCCGAGCCTGCTCCAGGAATTGGTCCTCGCCTTCCTTGAGACTAATGGAATTGACGACACCCTTGCCTTGAATACACTTGAGTCCCGCCTCAATGACCGACCACTTTGAGCTATCAATCATAATGGGAACACGAGCAATATCCGGCTCGGATCCGATCAAATTTAAAAATTCTACCATGGCTTTTTGGGAATCCAAGAGCCCTTCATCCATATTCACATCGATGATTTGCGCTCCTCCTTCGACTTGCTGGCGCGCCACAGCCAAGGCTTCCTCAAGTTTCCCGTTGAGAATCAATTTGGCAAATTTCGGTGAACCCGTCACATTGGTCCGTTCACCAATATTGACAAAATTCCCTTCTGGTCTAATTGTTAGTGGTTCAAATCCGCTCAACCGGGTGAGACGGGGAACATGGGTTTTTTTGTGCGGGGCATAATCTTTGACCCCTCCCGCAATCGCTCGAATATGCTCGGGCGTACTCCCGCAGCATCCGCCCACAATATTGACCCACCCTTGGCTGGCAAAATCGCGAAGATCTCCCCCCATTCGCTCTGGCGTCTCATCGAACCCCCCGAAGGCATTAGGCAATCCCGCATTGGGATAACAACTGATATAGACAGGCGCCACTTTGGAAAGCTCTTCAATATAGGGGCGCATTTGTTTGGCCCCTAGCGCGCAATTAATCCCCACACTCAAAAGATTGGCATGAGAAATGGAATTCCAAAACGCCTCGATCAGTTGGCCTGATAACGTCCGGCCACTGAGATCCGTAATCGTGACTGACGCCATAATAGGGAATTGGCGGTGCACTTCTTCGCTGTACTGGGCAATAGCATAAAAAGCGGCTTTCGCATTCAACGTATCAAAAATGGTTTCGACCAGAAGAAGGTCGGCGCCACCTTCCACCAAACCCCGAACCTGATCATAATACGCTGCGGCTAAGTCATCGAAGGTGACCGCTCGAAATGCCGGATTATTCACATCAGGCGACATCGATGCAGTTCGATTGGTGGGGCCTAAGGCCCCGGCGACCCAACAAGTCCGACCTGGCCTCTCTGCCTGTACCCGATTCACCGCACGCTTGGCCAATTGTGCCCCTGCCAGATTTAAATCATAGGCCAAATCCTCCATCTGATAATCGGTTAGAGAAATGGCATTGGAATTAAAGGTATTTGTCTCGATGATATCGGCGCCAGCCTGAAGGTATTGTACATGGATATCTTCAATAATTTTTGGTTGGGTCAGGCTTAGCAGGTCATTATTGCCTTTGACATCACAGGCATGATCCACGAAACGCGTCCCGCGAAAATCCCCTTCACTCAGACTATGGGCCTGAATCATGGTACCCATGGCTCCATCCAGCACAAGGATTCGAGATTCTAAAGCCGCTTCTAATGTGCTCATTCTTACCCCCTCATCATTCAAAAATCATCCCAACTCACGGTCAACAACTCAAGGCTTATCAGCCCTTTCTCATCCCCCCATTCTTGACTTCTAGGAATTTCAAGAAATAGGATTACGAAATTCACTATCTTTTTATGACATTTTCCTTCCCACTTTGTAAAAGGCCACTTTTATGTGTGGCTTTTGCCGTATTAGTTACAATACTTTGTAGCATAGGGGGAATCTTGTGGCCTACCCCCGGTTCAGCCAAACCCTATTTTGAAGACGGCTATTTAGGTTTAACACAAGAAGAGCTACGTCAAACACTAGGAACTCCGATGGCGGTTCGATCCCGAAAAGCCGCCCTCCGCGTTTTCAGCTACTATACCTTCCCCGATTGGGAAAAATATTTCAAAAATTTGGTTTCACCAGGAAATGGCGAAGATGTTTACACCTATGCCCGGGATGGCATACAAGTTCGCTATTCCTTCTCCTATATTCCCGATTTAAATGAAGGCAAGAACATTCCGACCTTGTATGTTCAGCGATGCGAGGTGGAATTTTCCCCTGCGGTTCCCTTACAAGATATTCCTTCCCTTGTCCCTGAATTTGTTCCTCCGACAGAACCGTCAGCGCCAACCTTCCGATCCAATCTCTGGGTCCTGCTGTTTAAGGGGTCTCCTTCACCGGAAGCCGATTTCATTGTCAAAGAACAAAGGAAAGAAAAGCTTACCTGGTCGCTGGCCTACCAAATGTTTGCCATTAATGGAATTCCCAATATCCTCTCTGTCGACATTCCGATTGACCGGCTGGAAATCTCGACTCAAAGCCTTCAACTCGTCAGGACTCAGCAACGATTAACTCATGAACCCATCCTCAACCCCTTTTCACCAGAATTCCAGAAACGTCTTCCTGCTCCATCGGCACCGATCAAATCCGTTCCTCAACCCCACTATGAGGATTGATCTTCTGCCCAAGTTTTGTTTAGAGTTTGACCCTTCGTCGACCTTACTCAAATCTAAGATCCCGTTCTTCTCCTAATGATAAATAGCCCTCGCCCCATTGATTGGCGTCCTCAATATTCCAATCATTGGCATCGGTTGCGAGTTTTAGTCGAATACCCCAATTTCCCCCAAAAACAATAAAAGCTGAACCTGCACCTGAATCTTCTACCCTTTGCGCATAAGCAGGACAAAGTGGTTGATCAGGATCATCACACCACCCCGTCACCACACACCATTCCCCCTGGGAAATCCGATCATAGGATTTTATATGGGACACCCGCCGGGGAGGACCTAACTCCTTAAACCTTATGAAATATGAACCCTCAAAATTCGGGTTCTGTTCAACTTCCAGAAACATACAATTCTACCTTGACCCGCCTGGAAATCCACTGTTAGATTACTGAGTAAATTACCTTAATTATGATAACACACGAAAATCTAAAAATGTCTTCACCCTCACTATCTGCAGAGAGAAACGTTTCACGCCCGGAGACTGAACAGCTCTCCCAGCCGACAGGCCACGAATCTCAAATCACCCCATGGATCTGTCGACGCCCGGTTCGGCTCACAATATATGGTTTTTTGGTAGCTTTTGGGCTCTGGATGGTCGGATGGGGCGTTGTACCACGATTACTTGACCCAACCTTTGAACAGCACCTACAAGATAAATCTGTCATGGCTGGGATGAGTCGCGAGCAAGTGATGGATGCCTGGGGTTCCCCTTATCAAATGAATGTCAGCTATACGGAAAAAGGGATACGACGAGAAGAATGGATCTATGAAGACTGGCTTGACTCAAGCACGATTAAGCACAGATATCTCTACTTTGAAGAAGGGAAATTAATAGGAGGCTGGTATTGAGAAGCTTTTTGTTCCAACAAAAAATTGGAGTGAAACGCGACTCATCAGAAAAATTGGGCCATTCCTCACTAAACCTAAACCTTACTCAAAGTTTGGATATGCTTAAGGAGTTTCGGTAATCTGGGCTCGTCTTACCTTTCCTGTTCCTCCAGAAATAATTAAAACCCGTTTCCATTCGCGGATTTGATAAATCCCCCAGGCATTGGGTTGTCCCTGGTAAAATGCCAGAGGATCTTCGCCTTTGGCACTTAAGTAGGTGGGCTCGGTGAATCCCTCATCCATAACATATTCCATTAAATTTTCGGCTGTGACCCCTTCGCCCCGTAGAGTTACGTTCGCTAAAAATTCTAAAATGGCATCTGGATCGGCCAGGTTAATAGGTTGCATTGTTACTGACTCCTTTGATATGTGATAATGTGATATCAATACATAGGCACGTAGGATGTCTATCATAATCCCATATTTACTAAAAAGCCCACCTTTTCATTTCAAGCAAATAGACCGTAATAAGGGATAACCCCTCCGTATGAGAAAACTTTCACCAGAACAATTTCGTGACCGAATATTTGATGTGCTGCGTCGAAAACATCATTGGGCCACTCCCTTTCTTGAAGGTAGCACGATTACTAAAGAAAAATTGAATATTTTTTTTCATCAGGAATACGTCGTCTATGTTCGCGATTTCTCTGTACTCCTCGCTCAGATTCTTGGGAAAAATCCTCCATGGGAGGCACGTCGGCTGCTTGCCACTATTATCTACGAAGAGGAAACCGGAGGATTCTCCCTTGGACAGCCTCACCAAGAACTATTTCTTCACATGATGAATGGATTGGGTTTTGATAGGGCTGGATTTCGAGATGTGGAACTGTTGGCATCAAGCCGTGGATATCGAGAATGGTTAAATCAAATATGCCAGGAAGAAGAGTGGTCGGTGGGAGCGGCGGTTCTTTCAATTTTCATAAAAGGAACGGCCAACGATCCGGAAGAAGTGCTATATCCCAAGCAAGCACAAAACCAGGATGAGATTGAAGATATTGTCCGGAAACATTATCTCAGTCAGCACCAAGGCTTATCACCGGCATTTATGGATTATATTCGTGCCCAACATATGTTTTCCGCAGGATCTCGGAAAACGGTATATGACATGGTGACGCATCATACCGATGAAAGCGGTGATCAGATCAAGGTACTCTCGCTATTAGAAGAGGCATTGAACTTGTGGTCACGATATCAAGAGGGAATTGCCCGTGCCTGTGGTATTCGACAAGCCTAATCATTTACATTTGCTTCTGGCCTCCATTGCCGTCACGAAAATTCTGGCTCTTGTCTCCTGAACACCTGGCGAAGTGACTCAAGCACTGCCACATTCATTCACGCCGTCTTTAAGTCATTTCAAACCGCTAGAATTCACTAAACGATGCTTGATTATCGCTACCCTGGCAATCTTCAATTTGCAGTGCTCCTGGACTCCTGAAGTCGAAACGGTTCTCTATGAGGGGCCTGAGTGCGTTATTTCCCTCACAACATCTCATGCTCTAAAGCAGGCTCCAACGCATCCGGCATTTCTGTCTGAAACTCTTATTGCCAAGATTTTAAATGGCATGACCATCAGCCAAGAGGAAGGCATACTCCAACAATTACTGCTTTCAAATCACCACCCCGTTCCAGCATTCTCTCAATCTCAAATAATTTTTTTGGCACCACACGTATCCAGGGCATTTTCTCAGGTCACACCAGAAGAAGTTATCCATTTTAAGTGTCCACCGACTAATGCGCAGCATTTTCCGACCCAGGGAATGCTCGCCGCTTTTCCTCCATCCACTCTTCTGTTGACTTTGGAAAATTTAAAATCCTACCCTGGGGTATCTCAAAAAATGCAAAATACTCCTCGAAGTTTCCGGCCAACCTCTCTGGTCTTTACCCATCAGGAAGCTAGCATAAGGACAGAAGAGGTCCAAAACTTCATGACAATTCCCTCGACGTCCCATGGGATTATCATCAACTATCAAAATCTCGAACCTCTAAACCCAGTCAAGAAAGAGAATAAACGAACCCAGCCTCGCACACGAACGACCCCTCATAAAAATATTGAACCACCCATGACCATAGATTCACTGAACTCCCAGTTGCGAGAGCTTCAAAAAATCGTAGACCAACAGGCTGAAGAAATTCGTCGCCTTCAAGACACCTCCGGTCAATGATAAATCATGATCCTACCTCCGTAGATTGATTACCTGGAAGACCTCATTCCGGCCATATAATTATCGAAACGTCATTGGCACTGGCAAACATCGATTACATAGGTATTCCAAAAACAATATTTGGCTGTTTCATTTTTTTCCTTACCACTTTTATCCGACATGTTCGGCCTTTTCTCCACATTCAGGGCATTGTATTAGTAATGTACGTTCATTTCCCATTCCCGCATATCCCAATTACTCCAAATGGCACCATCTCGTACATGAGTTCAGTCCGAAATTTTCCAGATTGATTTCAAACAGCAGTTTACCTAAACCTGCCAAACAGTTCCTTGCTTTGTATGGGGATGAATGGCAGCCGAGCGCGAGGCGGAGAAGCCGAGGCGGAAACGACAATGAACACCGGGCGCATTGGTCACGAAGGAATCTCACGCCCCAGGAGTTGGCCGAACAGGCATCTCAAGCCGGACTGCAGAAAGGCACAGCATATCCATCATGGCGCGCTCAAGTTCCGGGAGGTTTCACGACCGTCAAACAGCCAACCACTCTAAATACGAACGGTTTGCTTATTGGGGAAGCGTAAAAATTGCCAATTGGGGAACCATGGCATCTGAGAAACCCACGGTTCTAATGATCACAAATTGACCGGGGCCTCGATCAAATTGAAAGCGTCAAATCTTAATTTTCTGTATGGATACGTCCTTGAGAAAGCAAGAGAAACTCATTCGGCCAGGTACCCAGATTGAAGGATTTTGTGTACAACAGGGATATCTGCAGGAGGAAAAGCAAAGGAATTCAATTCATGCTTGTAAACCCAGGTGATCTCAGCGCACTCTAACGCTTGAGGAATGCCCTGAATGATGGAACAGGTAAAAAAATTCAACTCCACCACTTTTTCTGGATACTGATAATGGAGAGCATGGAACGGAAGAGGCTCACTAATATCCACCCCTAACTCCTCTCTCACCTCCCTGCGCAAGCAATCTTCCAGAGTTTCTCCAACTTCCTTTTTTCCTCCTGGAAATTCCCAAAGTCCCCCTAAATGGGATTCCGGCTTTCTCCTTGCCAAAAGAATCATATCTTTCCGGCAGATAATGGCGGCAGCCACAACAATTGTCAACGACTGCTGCAAAACCCTACCTTTCGTCCAAAGAAACGGTGAGGCAAATATTCCTCATTGGACACAATAAACACGTGGGTTTTCTGGCCGTACACATCATGGCCCCAAAATCCATTAACGCCTGATTAAAATCATACCCTTTGCCTCTGGGAATCAGTGTTTCAGAGAGAACCCATAACTCAGTCTTCTGCTTCTTGGCCTCCCCTTTCCCAATAAATATCCGGTGCAAAACCCGCATCACGTTTGTGTCTAGAATTGGCGCATCTTTATTAAACGCAAATGATCTGATGGCTCCTGCGGTATAACGACCAATGCCCTTTAGAGAAAGCAGCTCTTCTGCCTTACTGGGTATATTTCCGCCATAACGCTCAATCGTCTCACAGGCAATGCCATGCAGACGGTATGGTCGAACATTGTACCCGAGGGGATACCACGTCCTGCGAATATCATCAGGGTGAGCGACCGCTAGATCCTGCAGAGTGGGATATTTCCCAAGAAATTCATGGAACTTAGGTATAACCCGATCCACCTGTGTCTGTTGCAACATGACCTCAGAAACCAGAATTTTATACGGATCACTGGTTCTCCTCCATGGAAGATCCCGCCCGAATTCTCCATACCATGTCAGGAGGCGTTTTTGAAATTGCGTTTTTTTAGATTTTGGAATGCCCTGAATAGCCTTTACATGAGGCCTGGATTTTTTTTTACTCTGATGTTTTATTATCTTCGCCATCAAGCAGAATTTTTTTAGTTTTGATCCTAGCCAAAACAGGCCAGGGCTTCACCACATTCGCAGTACATTCTCAAGGATTAAAAATTAAACCAAAACATTACTTTATCCCAACAGGCAATAAAATTTTAATCCATTACACGAGATTCCATGAAACCGTTACATAAATTTTCTAGACAGGGATCTCTAAGATCGGGTAATGTCCCGCACACTAATCAGGACCGTTTTGTTCCTTTTCATGTGTCCCCCCATTCACATGTTCCTACTATTTGAAAAACTGAGGGAATAGACGAGGTCCTATGATTTCTCAAAATCTTTCTTAGCGGCCACCCTTCAGGAATCCCCGGGTCTTTGTCCTACTATGCGGACGAATTCCGGACCAGGAACTGCTCCTCCCCTGCCCCCTCTCAGGGGAACATTAAGATATTTTTCCGTTCACATTTTTTTACCTTTTTCATTCCGTGCCTTCCAGTCCCTACCGTCTTTGATGTGTAGGGATATGTTCAATGTTCAACATTATATTTCTCCCTAACAACAAACAGGAGGTTTCTTATGCTCCCACACACTATCCCACTTTCCCAATTTTATCCAAGTGGAGCCACAGAGATTCAAAAACTTGCCCTAAGCACGGCTGAACTCATTTCTGGATTCTCAAAAAAAGGAGGACCAAACCTAACAGATTATCCTTTGCTGAATACACTCCTTCAACAGTTTTCCCGAGAAAATATACACAAGATCTTTTCCGCTGATCAATTAGGGTTGATTCGAGCGGCTTTTGGAGAAGCCCTTTCACCCGCAACCATTCAGGGTTGGGCGTACCATAAACCGTTAGGTTATGCAGGCGATTACCAAATTATTGAAAAAATCTACAATTATGACACATCCTCGAACCCTCATTTATCTAAGTGGGACGATTTTTTTCATACCCAAAAAGCACCTAAGGCAGTCAGAAACCGATTATCTTTTTTCCTGGACCAATTATGGAAAACCAAAATGGAAACTCCGTCAACCAGCCATATTCTCAACTTAGCCTCCGGTCCTGGGCGTGATATGTATGAAGCGCTCAAGGTTCTTGGGACATCCGAACTCGAGATTGATTGCGTGGATCAGGACGCACATGCCATCGATTATGCCAAGGACCTTTGCCGTGACTTTCTTTCTCATATTCAGTTTACGCACAAAAACGTGTTTCGTTTTTCCCCGACCAAAACCTACCATCTGATTTGGTCGGCGGGATTATTTGATTATTTCAATGACAATATCTTTAAGCGAACCTTAAAAAGGTTCTTTACTCTTCTCAAACCAAATGGAAAAATGGTGATTGGGAACTTCACCACTGAGAATCCGAGTCGCGGCTATATGGAACTTTTTAAATGGGATTTATTTCATCGAAGCCAAATGCACCTTCGCAGGCTTGCCCAGGAATGCGGGTTTACTGAGAATCAAATCCGTATTGAACAAGAACCGGAAGGGGTCAACCTATTTTTGGTAATCACAAAGAATTAACCAGAAATGAAAGGCCATTCCTCCCTTTCACATCTCCCGGAACCATGGCATTTTCAGGGACAGTGGTCATAGAAATAGAAAACGGGGGAATCCGTCCCCAAGAGGATTCCCCCGTTCTTAACGAACATTTATGGAAATGCAAAGGCACCCACTTTGGCCAAACCTTATGATGTCGTCTTTTCTAAAACAGAATAAAGTACCACACTGAGATCCACAAGGTTAAAAGGCTTGGCTACTCTACCCTTGAAACCGTATTCCTGATAATTGGCAAGGACAGGATCATTCGAATAACCACTTACCACAATAGCTTTAACTTGGGGGTCTATAGTTAAGAGCCGGCTGATGACTTCTTTTCCTCCTAGCCCGCCAGGTATGGTTAGATCAAGAATGACGGCTGAAAATGGGGAACCAATTTCTCTTGCCTCACAAAAATTCCTCAAGGCTTCGTCTCCGTCTTTGGCTGTTTGGTAGCTATAACCACAGGTTTCCACCATCTCACCAAGAACGTTTCGAATTTGGATTTCATCATCCATGATCAAAATTTTGCCTTGTCCTACCTTCACGCTTCGCTCCGGCAATTCTTGAGGCATTTCTTGAATGGGGATAGCGGGTAGAAATAAAGAAAAGGTACTACCTTCACCGAGTGCGGACTTCACAGCCAACAATCCGCCATGATTCCTCACAATGGAATAAGACGTTGCAAGTCCTAACCCTGACCCGGTGGACTTGGTCGTAAAATAGGGATCAAATATTTTTTCTAGATTGTCCTTTGAAATTCCAATCCCATTATCAATGAAGCGGATTTCAACCCAATCCTGAGCATGCGAAGCCATTGCTTCCAAACCCGATGGTTCAGCCCCATCTCCTGTAACATTTTGAGCTTGAATGATACATTCCCCTCCCTCCTCCATCGCTTGCCTCGCATTGATCACAAGATTATGAATCACCTGGCAAATTTGGCCTGCATCAATTGTGACCGGCCACAAATCATTGGAAATGTTAAAGATTGGACGGACATTAGAGCCCGCGAGCACCAACCGGACATTTTCATACAAGATCTCTTTTAAGAAAACAGTCTTTTTTACCGGGGCCCCTCCCTTAGAAAAAGTCAGGAGTTGTCTCGCAATATCTTGTGCTCTCAAAGAGGCATGTTCGGCCTCAGAAATCCGAGTAAATAACGGGTTGGATGAGTCCAGTGTATATTTCGCCAATGACAGTTGGCCTAAAATAGCTGTGAGTAGATTATTGAAGTCATGGGCAAGTCCTCCGGCCAAGAGCCCAAGTGATTCGAGCTTTGCGCCCTTCAACCGCTCTTCCTCCCATTTCTTTCTTTCCGTCACATCCTGGGCTATCCCAATAATCCGATGAATCCTCCCTGATGAATCCTTCACCGGAAAGGTTCGGTTGTGGATCCAGCGTAGCTCTTGGTGACCAGTGACGATTCGATATTCAATATCAAGGCCTTTCGCATCAATTCTTTTTAAAAACAAATTTTCCACCTTGGCCTGATCTTCCTGAAAAACGATGCTCAACCAATCAAAGGGATTATTCATGAGTTTTTGGGGATCCCCGCCCCAAAGTCGTTGGTAAGCAGGACTCACATAGACTATTTGCTGTAGGTCTACATCCCAGATCCAAAACACACTATCTACCGTTTCGGCCAGTTGGCGAAATTTTTCATCACTGTCTCTAAAAGCCAACTCAGCCATTCGAACGTCTGTCACATCACGACAGATCAACAAGACGGTTAAAATTTGTCCACCGATAGTTGGCTCCGGACAAAATCGTATTTCAAAATTTTTCAGTCCTTTTCCAGTAGGATGGGAAATCTCCAGGGATTCTGATATACCCTTTTTACAAACCGATTGAATTTTCTCTTCAAACACACCTGCGACCTTTTGAGAGACTCCCAACTCAATGAGTTCCTTCCCCAAATACTTTTCTGGGGGAATTGGATCAACGCTGTCCCACCACCGATTTAAATACATAACACGGTTCTTGCGATCAAATCGTCCAATAATATCGGGAAGATTACCCGTCAAGGATTGAAGCTCCCGGTCCCAGCGCTGCAATTCCTCTTTGATATGTTGGTGATCAGGGATCTCGATTAACGCCCCATGGCAGATCATTTCATTTTCGATGCTCCCCTGAGACATCACACTATTTTCTTGAACCCAAACAACCCGATTTCCTTCACCGAGCATCCGATATTCTAACCGAATGGTTACAGGCAAACGGGTGTGCTTCTCCCAAGCTCTCAAAAACAGACTCCGATCTTCCGGATGAATCCGACAAAAAAACGATTTAGAATCTTGTGTGAGTTGCTCAGGAGTTAGGCTTAGCAATGAATAAACGTAGGGACTCACAAACTCAAAATTCCGATCAATCCCCCGTTGAATGCACTGATAAACAACCAGTGGTACATGGTCAAAAACGGAACGCTCATTTTGAGAGAAACTATTCATAGAGGAAGAATGACGCAATTCAACTACCGACCTGACTCAGAGGGAGTCCGTACCCAATCTCCAGGATTCTACCAATTTTTCCTACGAAAAAGGATGACCAGCGTCTGGGGTTACCTTCACCTGCTTAAGAGGAATGGCGGGGTTACGAAAAGAAGTTAAGGAATACTCATTGCCATAGGGTAGACTGAGGGGCAGTTGGATTTGAAATCCAAGAATGCCACGCTCATTGGTCAAAAGCTGAAGGCGTCCAGAATGACGTTGAATAATTTGATGTGCAAGGATTAATCCTTGCGTGGCGGAAGGGTCAGGTTCATCAATTAAGCAATTATCAAAGTCCCACTCCTCTATTGAAACTAGCTTTGAATCCATTGACGTTTTTTCAGCTTTCCACCACATCGAAACTTGAAGCCAATTTTGCCCCAAAACCTGTCGATCAGCTTCTGTTTCAATTCTCAAAGTTCCTGACAAATGCGAGGGGTCCTTTAAGAGAAATAACAGGCCATTGAAAATGGCCTGCATGAGCCCTTGGCGATCTACAGAGACCATCGGAACATCTGGACTAAATATCTTCTCAATCATCGTCTTGTGGTAAGAAGGATTGCTCGCTACAAACAAAAGACAGGAATCAATGATATCGTGGATATGGGCTTTTGCATTCAATGATCCCGATAAGGGCTTGACATATTCCCTGATCTCTTTTGTTAAGGCTTCGATCTTCGCAAGATCTTCTCCGACTATACGATGAAGCCTATCCATAAATTCCCCGTCATGCCGTCGCATTTCAGCTACTTGAACAAAAGCTTTAATTGAGACTAATGGACTATGAAGTTCCTGAGTCAATCCATTGGCCATGGCTTCAAGCGACCGTAGGCGATCCACTTGGCAAAGTAAATTTTGGGACCGGTGAATTTCTTCGCGCAAAATAGCATTTTCTAAAGCTAAGGCAGATTCCTGAATAATTGTATTCCAAAATGTTTTTCCACCCATCATCCGAATCGCTTCACTTGACGTAGGGCCAAGCGCCAAAACACCTAATAATTGGTTATTCCCAAAGATCGGATAGAACAACTCTAATCCGGCATCTTCTAATATTTCGGCTATACGCCTCTCGCCTTCATTGGAATCTAAACCTTTTAATTCCCCAATGGAGACTTTTGCCTGCGTAAATAGTAATAATTGTGGCAGATTATCGGAGATAGCCCATCCATTCTGGATAACAGGATGATCAGGAGAAAATCCGAAATTTGAAACGGCCCTATACCGATTTTCTTCAACTTGCAAAACAAAAATTGCGGCCTTCGATGCTCCAGCACTCCTTCCAACCGTTTCTAGAATCGCCTGGCCCAAATCCTGAATAGTATGCATGCTAGCGACTTTTGAAGAAAATCTGGAGAGAGCTTGAGTCCTCAATTCCCGGCCTTTGAGTATGGTTCTCGCCACCGCGCCCTTCGTTCCCACTTTCATCTGATAAACTCCCACAACCGTCATGAGATGGAGCACAAGCTGCACGAAGGAAAACCGGACATTAATGGCACCCAGGAGAGATTTCTGGGCCAGTAGCAGCATCGGATACACTGGCTGTGAGACAAACAATAAAATAGCAAAATAGGACAATCCCTTTTCAACATACACTGAAAATTCCAACCAGTGAAATCGCAACAAGGTATAGGCTACGATTGAAATATATACCGCAAAGCCAATAGTCCCGTAGGGTAATATTTCAATCCCATACCACAAGGGATAATTAGTAGCCCCACCTATGTATCCGATTGCAGACCCTATGAGGAGATACAAAAATTGCCTTCGACGCAATCCCCTTTCCTTCGCATAGGCTTGAATAAGAAGAAGATGGGCAAAGATTACAAGACCGATCCACCAAATCAAACAAAAATGAAAGACCAGGCCAGGCACACCCCAAAACGGAAAAACGGAAATTTGGCGAACACCTTGAATAAAGAAAGGTGTAAAATCGGCAAAAAGGAATACGCCTCCCACAAGGTAATTCCATTTAATCGTAGTGTTATAAATATTCTCCTTCCCAAGTAAATACAAAACATGATGCAGAAATGTAATGGGAATAAAGATAGCCCCGGCCATTAATATGCGAAGATTGAGGAGCGCAAAAAACTCGGAATCCGCGACTTGCCAGGCAAAATAACCAAAACTCCATAAAGCAGTGGCGATCCCAAATAAACCAAACGTCCAATGCCTGGGATCCTTTGGAGCGCGGAAGTAGACAAAGGACGCCAACCCGCTAGCGGCCAACCCATTCAACAATCCACTGATGGCAAAGAATTCCACGGGTTTCGTGTTTTTGACGAAGGAGTATTAACTTACGGATTCCACACCTGGAAAGAGTTCATCATGGTAAAAAGGCCGCACCAGCCTTGAAGGGGTCTACTTTGATTGTGAACCGTAACCTGAATGGCCAAAATGGTCAAGTATTCCCATTTTGATTTTATTTGGGCTTCTTAGGCTCCCTAGTATCGTAAAGGATTGCCTTGCGATCTTGGTGCCTGACCACTGGCCGCCATTCGGCATTTCAAGTTTCACCCTCTTACTTACCCATCGGTTAGGGAAAGGCAATGGGAGCCTGATTTTCAATTCGCACGCGAGAAGGTTGTGAAAAAGTTTGAATGCAGGGTGGGGTTTTAGAGATGCAAGAGATTGTATGAAGACAGTTGATTTAAATTTGAAAGGGTCTGTGAATGATGAGGGAGGCTATTTGTTGAACGATCAATCAAGACGGCATGGAGACCAGCCTGTCGAGCCCCTTCAAAATCCTCAATAGGATGATCTCCCACATGAAGTGCTTCTTGAGGGATCACCATATGTTCATCAAGGGCATGAGCAAAAATATTTTTGGCTGGCTTGGCGGACCCGACCAAACCGGAAATGGTCACAGAATCAAAAAACGTGTTGAGACCAAGCCCACGCGAAACTTGAAAAAACCGACTATCAAAATTGGAAATAATTCCGAGTTCAAAGCCCTTCCCCTTCAGTTCAGCTAATATTTCGAGCGTTTCAGGAAACAGCTCCCAATGAATAGGCTTCCCAAACGCCTCGAATACCTCCTCAAAAAACTCGTCAAATCCTTCGAACATCCCTACCCGATAAAAAACGGCATGCACAACATCAAACCACCACAACCGTTCGCACTGTTTGAGTTTTTCCGGCCGCTCCACCGAGAAAATCGGAAGAGGCATGTCTTTCATGGTTTGCTTGAATGCTGCATTCAATGCATGTTGGGTGTGTTCGGTGTCCGGGACCCCGTATTTTTTGGCATATGTTAAATAGACCTCCCCTACCGATCCCTTCACATCGAATAAAGTCCCTACGGCATCAAAAAAAATGACTTTTATGGGGGAGGAACTCATACAATTATAAAGGGGGAGGGAAGAGGATCAAGGGCGTAGGGACCGATGAACTGTCCTCCGCCCCAAAATAGCCTTGTAGGGTCGTTCGATCAAACGAAAACCATAAGGATGGAAATTTGAGAAGAGAAATGAGGCTCTATGGAATGAAGGCCACGGCCTCAATAAAACCGGTTCCTATTTCTTTTTGCCCTTTTCACGCCTGGTCACTTCTAAACCTTTTACCCGCTGTTGATTTTTTCGATGTTTTCTTCGCAGATCACGATCTTTTTGCCGACCACGTGGCATGGGTGATTCTCCTGAGTGAATTGAAAATTTTAGGAAATTTAATAGAATTTGTTTTACCACAGGCATCATAGAGGGAACAAGAGTCGTATTGCGGGCCTGTAGGGCCCGTGATAACATCGGAGACTTTTTTTGCCAATTCCAAAACACCCTATCTAACGATAGTATGTCATCTTCACAGTTAGAAAAAACCTATAATCCTAATGAAGTTGAGCAGCGGTGGGGGTCCTATTGGATAGAGCACCATCTCTTCCAGCCTGACCTTGGCAACCAATCTCAATCATTTTGCCTGGTCATTCCTCCGCCAAATGTCACCGGATCACTCCACATCGGCCATGCCCTCAATACGACCATCCAGGACATCATCGCTCGATGGCGACGCATGCAGGGACTAAAGACTCTTTGGGTTCCTGGAACAGACCATGCGGGGATTGCGACCCAAAATGTAGTCGAGCGGCAACTCGCGCAGGAAGGTCAGTCACGAGAACACGTCGGGCGCTTGGCCTTCATCGACCGGGTCTGGAAGTGGAGACACCAATCGGGAGATACTATTATCGAACAATTAAAACAGTTAGGAGCCTCCTGCGATTGGTCTCGTCTCCGGTTTACCATGGACGAAGGACTTTCCCAGGCTGTTCGAGAGGTGTTTGTTCGTCTGTACGAGGAAGGACTTATTTACCGAGGGGAACGCTTAATAAATTGGTGCCCGCGCTGCCTGACAGCCCTGTCCGACATTGAAGTCGAGCACGAACCAATTAAGGGAAAGCTCTATCACATTCAGTATTTTCTCGCTGACGATCCAACACAATTCCTCATGGTGGCCACTACCAGACCAGAGACCGTTCTGGGAGATACCGCAGTGGCTGTCCACCCTGAGGATCCTCGCTACCAGCAGTATATTGGAAAAGAAGTTCGCGTCCCTTTGACGACCCGAACCATTCCCATTTTAGCTGATCCGATTTTAGTTGACCGGGAATTTGGAACCGGAGCCGTCAAAATTACACCTGCACATGACTTTAATGACTTTGAAGCAGGCGAGCGACACGGTCTTCCGCGCCTTTCCATACTCGATTTCCAAGCTCGAATGAGCCCATCAGGACTTCAGGAAGCTCAAGCAGACTCCAGACTTCAAACCATACTCAACCTTAAGACAGTCCAGGAAGCCCGCAACATGGTGATAGAAGCCCTGGAGAAGCAAGAACTCCTCTTAAAGGTTGAAGATCATGCCATGGCCATCGGGAAATGTTATCGATGTAAAACTGTTGTCGAACCCTATCTTTCACCGCAATGGTTCGTCAAAATCCAACCTTTGGCAACTCCTGCCATCCAAGCGGTCGAAACCGGACACATTCGAATTATTCCCGATGGATGGAAAAACAATTATCTGGGCTGGATGCGCCAGATCAAAGATTGGTGCATTTCCCGCCAAATCTGGTGGGGACATCAAATTCCCGCCTGGTACTGTCGAACCTGCAACAAGGACAAGTTCCTCCAAACTAGCCAGGTTGGCGAAGCTCATAGCGACAAAATGATTCCTTCCGACCTCACAATGAGCTGCTTTATCACCCCCGATGCACAACCCATTGTCTCGAGAACTCCACCACAATCCTGTCCAACATGCGGCGGGACCAACCTTTTTCAAGACCCTGATGTATTGGATACCTGGTTTTCATCGTCCCTCTGGCCATTTTCTACACTCGGGTGGCCGGAAGACACAGAAGACTTTAAATCATTTTACCCAACAGCAACCTTAGTCACCGGACTGGACATTCTCTTTTTTTGGGTTGCCAGAATGATCATGATGGGTCTGAAATTTACGGGGCAGGTCCCATTCCGTGATGTGTACATTCATGCCCTGGTTCGAGACGCCGAGGGTCAGAAGATGAGCAAATCCAAAGGAAATGTGATTGATCCCCTAACCAAAATGCGACAATATGGAACGGATGCCCTGCGGTTTACTCTGGCCTCAATGGCCTCTCCTGGCCGGGACATTAAACTGGCCGAGGAGCGCATTGAAGGGTATCGAAATTTTGTCACAAAACTCTGGAATGCCGCACGATTTATTCATCTCTATGCGGACGGACCACGGACATCGCTCGCACCAGAGTTCCGACCTTTTCCAGATCGATGGATTCTCAGCCGACTGAACCATACGATCCGTGAAGTGAGCAAAGCCTTTGAAGACTATCGCTTTGACCAAGCCGCCTCTGCTCTGTATCAATTCATATGGCATGAATATTGTGATTGGTTCATAGAACTCGCCAAACCCTGCCTCCAACAGGAAAATCATCCTGATGCGCCTGCCACCCGCCAGACACTCTTGGAATCTTTTGAAATCATCCAACGGCTGTTACACCCCGTGATGCCATTTATTACCGAAGAAATATGGCAATCCTTCCCGCACGAAGGGCGATCAATCATGACCCAACCCTTTCCTGCTGAAAAGCCGGAATGGGTCAATGCTGAAGCCGAACAGGCTTTTTTATTTCTCCAAGCGTTTGTCAACACGGCGAGAACCGGGCGAGCCTTCCTGAATATTTCCTCCGCTCAAACCCCTTCGATCTATGGAGCGAGCACCGAGGTCAATGACACGGCCATTCTGACCTTTCTTGCGCCCTATATCGAGTCAATTCTCCGCTCATCGGTCATCACAGACCAGGGCATTCCTTCTCTCCGTACATTACAATTGCCTTCTGGTCATTTCAGCACCATTGGCATCCCTGTTCCCAATGAGGTTGACCTTCATGAAGTAGTTAAAAAAATTCAGAAACAAATAGGAGAAAAAGAGAAGGAAGTGCAGCGCCTTGGCAGTCGGTTATCCTCTTCTGAATTCAGGCAGAAAGCGGAGCCTTCCGTGATCCAGGAATCAGAAGACCGCCGTACCAAGCTGATCGATGAGTTGGAAATTCTGAATATGACGGAACAACAACTGGTTTCGATGACGACCTGATGGGTGCATCTTCTCTCGCCTCGCCTCCTCCCCTTTTCTCCATCCGGCGCGTAATCAGCGCTGCGCTGGAAGAGGACCTTGCCTACGGAGACCTGACCTCAACCCTTCTCATTCCACCAACTCTATTAGCTCGCGCCGACATCATCGCGAAAACCCACATGATCGTGGCAGGTGTGGCCGTTGCCAGGGAGGTTTTTCAGTCAGTCGATTCAACCCTTGAACTTACCACTCATGCTGGCGATGGAAACATGGTGCGCCCGTCAACCACTATCCTGAGCATGAAAGGAAAGGCGCAATCGCTCCTTCAAGGCGAACGAATCGCCCTGAATTTCCTCCAACGGCTTTCGGGAATTAGCACGCTCACCCATCGGTTCTGTGAGGCTGTTCGTGATTTTCCAGTCGCTTTAGTGGACACACGAAAAACAACGCCGGGACTCCGGGCCTTAGAAAAATGGGCCGTCCGCCTTGGCGGGGGTAAAAATCATCGCTTCTCACTCCATGACGGCATTCTCATTAAAGATAATCACTTGATGGTTATGGCATCCCAACGGATGAACATCACCCAGACTTGTTTATGGGCCAAGCAACATGCCCCGCATGGCCTTCAAATTTGCGTGGAAGTCGAAACAATTGCTCAGGTCCGACAGGCCTTGAAGGGAAAAGCCGATGTCCTTTTATTGGATAACATGACCCCCGATCGTGTCAGACAGGCCATTGACATCATCCAAAAGCAGGCCCTGGTGGAAGTATCAGGAGGTATGACCTTGGACAATGTTCGAGATATGGCGAAAGCCGGACCGGATTTCATCTCTATTGGGGCACTCACACATTCCGCCCCATCCATGGACCTCTCCATGGAGATCGTTCCTCTCCGAACAAAAAGACGTTCTCAAAAGCGCCAATCATGAGACTGGTTTTCCTCTAACCCCCTGACTAATCAGTGCTATCCTCCACAAAACTAGCCGCCCTTCTTCCCTCAAAAAAATTTGGCGATACCCTTTATATTTTTGATGAATTAGCCTCAACCAATGCGTTTGCCGTGGAAAAAGCCAAGACCCAAGCACTTTCTGGAACTGTCATTCTGGCCGACAGACAAATCGCGGGACGAGGTCGATTAGATCGGTCTTGGTTTTCCCCAGGCAAGTCCAATATTTACGGATCTCTCCTTTTTGTCCATGAGACACCCATTCAATATTTAGGATGGGTTCCTCTCATGGCCGGGGTGGCCATTGCCCAGGCACTCGAACAACAGACATCTCTTCGTATCGATCTAAAGTGGCCCAATGACTTATTAATTGGAGGACGTAAATTGGGTGGCATTTTATGTGATTCCTTTCGGAATCCAAAACACCATTTCTGCGTGGTAATCGGATTTGGGATTAACGTTAACCTCACGCCACCGGAATTTCCTTCAGAACTTCAAACGAGCGCGACTTCTCTGCAGATCCATTGTCATTGTGCTGTGGACAGAGAAGAGCTCATCATGAAGGTGATCGCATCACTGGAAAAAAACTGGGAAAACCTGAGGGCCAACGGGCCTCTGTCTTATCTTGTGGAATACACACATTGGTGTGTCACCATTGGACAAACAATTCAGGTTCAGTTTCCTGATGGAAGCCAACTTCAAGGGCTGGCTCATTCCATAGGAGAACACGGCCAACTCCGAGTCATTCCCTCCCCTTCCGACTCAAACGATCAATCAGCTAGGATTCGAGATATTCATTCCGGCGAAATCCTTCATCTTCGTACAGCCGCACAACCATGACCCATCTCTGAAGAACTGCTCAAAAGGAGTGACCTTTTTTATGCTGCTAGCCATCGACATTGGAAACTCACAGATTGTCTGTGGCGTTTTTCAAGACAGCATACTGATCTCACACTGGCGCTTATCCACCGACCATTCCAAGACTCCTGATGAATATAGCATTATTCTTCGCTCCCTCCTTCAATTTCATAAAATCCTGCCAGGAGACATTTTAGGCTGTATTGTCACTAGTGTGGTCCCCCCTCTCACACATATTTTCGACATGTTGGCCCAATCATTATTCGGACAACAACCTTTAATCGTCACTAGCGCATGTCCTCATGGTCTCATCCTCCGATACAGTAATCCAGAGGAAATTGGCACAGACCGTCTCGTCAATGCGGCTGCAGCATTTGCCCGCTATAGACGATATCTGATTATTGTGGATTTTGGGACTGCGACCACATTTTGTATCGTCACTCAACAAGGCGAGTACCTAGGTGGAACCATTGCCCCCGGCTTAAAAAGCGCAGCAGATACCCTCCATACCAAAACAGCAAAGCTTCCAAAAGTTGATTTGGTCATCCCAGCATCTGTGATTGGCAAAGACACGACTTCCAGTATGCAGGCAGGAATCATGTATGGATATGCTGGATTGGTTGATGAAATCGTGAGGAGAATTCAGCAGGAAATCGGAGAATCCCCACTTGTCATCGCGACTGGCGGGTTGGCCCAAACAATTGTTCCAATTTCGCACACTATTCAGGAGGTTAGACCCCACCTCACACTAGAAGGCTTAAAGCTCCTCTATGATCGCATGAACCATTCCTGTGGATAACTTATTCCGGATTCTAATTACTTTAGCTTAACCAAAAATCATAAGAAATTTAAGAAGATGGGTTGACTTGCCAGATGAAGTGACTATCTAACTTGCCATAAGCAATTTGAAATGTCTCTCTCTTCTTACTGGTCATTTATGACGCAACAATCGGGAAAAGGTAAAACCATGTCCTCAACAGAGGAAACTACTGGAGAAGTGACTACAGAAGAAGTCAGTCCTCAAGAACATTCGACCGGGGACACATCAGAAAGTGCTTCTGAAAACGGCGGAACGCCAGAAGAAGAACTTCAAATTTTTCAAGATAAATATTTGCGCCTGGCCGCAGAATTTGAAAACTACAAACGCCGGGCCCAGCGGGATCAGAACGATTCTATTCGATTTGGCAATGAATCATTATTGAAAAATTTACTTCCTATTATTGATAACCTTGAGCGAGCCATTCAATGCGCGAAAGATGCAGGAACGAGTGGCCCATTACTAGAGGGGGTAGAGCTTACCCACAAACAATTTCTGGAAACCGTCGCCAAAGTTGGCGTTCGACAACTAAGCACCACAGGAAACTCCTTTGATCCTGCTATTCATCAAGCAGTGACCCAGGTGGAATCGGAAAACATGGAGCCGAACACGGTCATCGAGGAATTTCAAAAAGGATATTTATTGCACGATCGCATTTTACGTCCGGCTATGGTAAGCGTGGCGAAAGAAAAATCAGAACTGACAGAACCTGGTTCGACTGAAGAATCTGGTGAAGAGGGAGGAATACACGTATGAGCAAAATTATTGGAATTGACTTAGGAACAACAAATTCTTGCGTGGCCGTAATGAGCGGTGGAGACCCAACGGTCATTGCCAATTCAGAAGGCGGACGAACCACCCCTTCGGTTGTGGCTTTGACCGATAAGGACGAACGATTGGTCGGACAGATTGCCAAACGGCAAGCCATAACCAATCCGGAAAACACTATTTATTCGGTGAAACGGCTGATGGGAAGAAAGTATTCTTCTTCCGAGGTCAAAAATGCCGCAAACCGGCTATCCTATAAAACGGCCGAAGGTGCTAATGGGGATGCCCACGTCATCATTCGAGGGAAAAGCTATAGTCCAGCAGAAGTTTCAGCCATGATCCTTCAAAAAATGAAGCAAACCGCTGAAGATTATTTAGGAGAAAAAGTGACGGATGCTGTCATTACGGTCCCAGCCTATTTTGATGATAGCCAACGCCAGGCTACCAAGGACGCAGGGAAGATCGCGGGCTTAAATGTCTTGCGCATTATTAATGAGCCGACTGCAGCATCACTCGCCTATGGACTCGACAAGAAAAAAGATGAACGTATCGCGGTCTACGATCTCGGTGGTGGAACCTTTGACGTTTCCATTCTAGAAATCGGAGAAGGAGTCTTTGAAGTCAAATCCACAAATGGGGATACCTTTTTGGGGGGAGACGACTTTGATCTTCGGGTCATGGATTGGTTGGTTGAAGAATTCAAAAAAGATCAAGGAATCGATTTACGGAATGATCGAATGGCCCTTCAACGACTGAAAGAAGCAGCCGAACGGGCAAAAATCGAGCTTTCCTCCTCCCAAGAAACCGAAATAAACTTACCCTTCATCACCGCCGATGCCAGTGGACCAAAACATTTGGTACTTAAACTCACCAGGTCAAAATATGAGCAATTGGTGAATGATTTAATTGAGCGAACAATCGAACCTTGCAAAAAAGCTCTTGCCGATGCTGACATGACCACCAGCGACATCAATGAAATTGTCTTGGTAGGTGGAATGACTCGGATGCCGAAAGTGATTGAGCGAGTTAAGCAATTCTTTGGAAAGGAACCCCACCGTGGAGTGAATCCTGATGAAGTCGTGGCAATCGGTGCGGCCATTCAGGGTGGAGTCCTCAAGGGAGATGTGAAGGATGTCCTGTTATTGGATGTCACCCCGCTTTCACTCGGCATCGAAACCTTGGGGGGAATCTTCACGAAACTCATCGAACGCAACACCACCATCCCCACCAAAAAGAGTCAAATTTTTTCAACCGCCGCCGACAATCAAACTGCCGTGACCATCAGAGTTTTCCAAGGTGAGCGGGAAATGGCCAATGACAATAAACTATTGGGACAGTTTGATTTAGTGGGTCTTCCGATGGCACCAAGAGGTGTTCCGCAAGTTGAAGTCACATTTGATATCGACGCTAATGGCATTGTGCATGTCTCAGCCAAAGATATGGCCACGCAAAAAGAACAATCAATCAAGATCACGGCATCTAGCGGATTAAGTAAGGAAGAAGTTGAGCGTTTGGTTAAGGAAGCTCAAAGTCATACCGAAGAAGACAAAAAGAAACGGGAATTGGTCGAAGTCAAAAATCAAGCCGACACCCTTATTTATAGTACAGAAAAGAATTTGAGCGAACATGGAGACAAGATTGAGGAAACGGAGAAGTCCAACATCACCGAGGCGGTAGACGCACTTCGTAAAGCTATGGAGGGAACGGACCTCGAAGCGATTAAAACCGCCATGCAAAACCTCACCACCTCCTCTCACAAATTAGCAGAGGAAATGTACAAAAAGGCTTCTACGGATGCCTCTGCCAGCGGCTCTGGACCAGAAGACGGCCCTGGAACCACTGGCGGTGAAAGCGCTGGTAGTGAGGAAAAAGTTGTAGATGCAGAATTTGAAGAAGTTGATAAAGGCAAAAATTAAAAACTTTTGAACAGATTGATGAGCATGGGCATACATTATTCCACCTTTGGAAAACGCTGATGGCACAGACCCAAAAACGAGATTATTATGAAATTCTCGGGGTGGACCGCAATGCCTCGGAAGAAGACATTAAAAAAGGCTTTAGAAAACTTGCCAGGCAACATCACCCGGATTTGCATGCCGACCCAGTTCAGAAAAAAGCGGCTGAGGAAAAGTTTAAGGAAGCCGGGGAAGCCTATGAAGTGCTCAGCGATCCAGATCGCCGAAAAAAATATGACATGTTTGGTCATGCGGCGGCTGGCCAGGGAGGAGCCGATGGATTCGGGTTTGGAGGTGGCGGCTTCGGAGATATGTTTGGGGATATCTTTGAAGACTTTTTCGGTGGAGGCAGAGGGCATAATAGAGCTGAACAGGGCAATGATCTTCAATATAACTTAGAAATTTCCTTTGAAGAGGCCATTAACGGCAAGGAAGCCAAACTCAAAATTCCTCGTTGGGAAGTCTGTGAAACCTGCCATGGAACTGGCGCCAAATCCGATCAAGCCGTCAAACCCTGTTCCGCATGCCGTGGGGCGGGACAAATACGGTTACAACAGGGTTTTTTCACTATTAATCGAACCTGTGGACAATGCCAAGGATCAGGTCAAGTCATCGCTGACCCGTGCAAGACATGTAGAGGACAAAGACGCGTTCACAAGGAACGGCTTTTAGCAGTCACCATTCCAGCTGGAGTCGAATCCGGCATGAGACTTCGACTTTCCCATGAAGGCGAACATGGTATGAACGGCGGACCTCCTGGAGATTTGTATGTGGCGCTCAATGTACGGCCTCATCCCCACTTTCAACGGAAAGGCCAAGAGATCCTCTATGACCTTCGCTTGGATTTTGTTACAGCGACACTTGGGGGAAAAGTCGAAGTGCCTACATTAAGTGGGACCACCATGGTAAAAATCCCTGGAGGGACCCAACACGATCAAATTCTCCGCCTCAAAGGGTTGGGCGCTCCTGGGCTTAAGTCCCAAACTCGTGGCGATCAACTGATTCGGACGAAAATTCAAATTCCTACAAAACTAACCCCAAAACAACACGAACTACTTTCCGCCTATGCGGAGGAGTGCGGAATATCTACGGACACGCAAGGAGAAGGCCTGTTCGATAAAGTTAAAAACATGTTTGATTAACCAGCCTCTTTTACTGCCTCTCCCTCCCCACGGAAACAGATGCCCGTCTTTTTCATCCATTCAACCCAGGTTGATGATGGAAGAATCACGATCTCCGATCCCTTATTCAGCCATCTTTCAAAAAGTTTACGAATGAGACCTGGAGACCAGCTGATTCTTAATGATGAGCAAAATTGTCGATACCATACAACAATTCTTCAAATAACCAAGCAGGCTATCTACTCGACGGTTCTGAGCATTCAAGAATCCCCGCTCTCCTCCACTACCCCTATCACCCTGGCACAAGCTATTTTAAAAGGAGAGAAAATGGCCTGGGTCATACAAAAAGCCACTGAACTTGGCGTCCATGCGCTGGCACCACTGAATACCGAAAGAGTCATTCCACGCCTGTCTCCAGCGCAGGCCACGAATTATCAGGAACGATGGGATCGCATTGCCCTGGAAGCGGCACAGCAAAGTGAGCGATGGAGCATCCCAAAAATTCTTCCCATACAGACCTTCCAGGATTTCCTACGGCAGAAAAATAAAGGGTTACAAATTATGTTGGCCGAGCGGCAGGAGAAGGCTTCACTATCGACCATACCCTTACCATCTGATGATCCGAATGGCATTACGGTGCTCATCGGCCCAGAAGGAGGTTGGACGAAGGAGGAACGAGAGATGGCCAAAAACATGAATGTCGTTTTTGCCACGTTGGGCCAGGGAATTTTACGAGCAGAAACAGCCAGCCTGGCTTCACTAGTCATTCTACAGGGCCGACTCAACTATTTGTGAGGAGTAAAACGGAAGCGCCCAGCACTAGGGATGAGATGGCGAAGAATTCAAACGAATGATCGTCCCATGGTCTCCCACAGCAAACCCATTGGAAAGTTCAAGGAATGATTGAGCGTACAGGGTTTCAGAGTTTAGGGGTTCAATTTCCTGCCATGTAAAGCCGGCGTCATGAGTCTCTAAAATGGTCCCCCGCTCACCAACAATTCGACCAACCAGTGAATTTATAAAACTAATATTTACCAAATCGGCTGGTTTAATGCATGGACTTCCACAGGGTCGAGTGTGATCAACCCATACTTCGCCTCCATTCAGCGTTTGAAACATAGTTCCCTGCGTCCCAACAACCCATCCAGCCACATTATCCGTAAACACAATATCAAAAAATGTGGCGGGATTATTGGTGGTCTGAAGCCCCCAACTCTTTCCCCCGTCAGTAGTCGCCAAGATGACACCAAGGGCACCAACGGCCCAACCATGTTTTTCATTAAGAAAATGAACACCAAAGAGATCTGCTGTCGTCCCACTGACCTGATCAGCCCAGCTCTCTCCCCCGTCCTCAGTGTGTAAAATGACACCACGGGAACCGACCACCCATCCATGTTCAGGTGTAAGAAAATCAGCCGCGTAGAGCGTTCCATTTGTCCCACTCTCCTGCGGGATCCACTTTTTTCCACCATTTCCAGTATGCAATATCGTTCCGTTTTGTCCAAGAATCCATCCGTGCGTTGCATCCGCAAAAGTCACCGCAGTTAATAACGCATTGGTGCGTCGAGGGCTCGAATTCCAGGTAGCTCCACCGTCGTCGGTGTGAAGAATCGTTCCTCCTGCTCCAACGATCCATCCCTTCCTGGCATCCAGAAAATGCACACCAAGAAAAGTCACCTTGGTAGGACTGGCCTGGAGTGTGAGAGCAGACGGAGTGGTTTGAGGAAAGGTTGGCTGAGGGTTCACAACTAAGACTATACCAGCAAGGACTCCCAACACACACAGACCTTTCACCATTCGATTCCAGTCAGGGAGATTTTTCATTAGATCATGTTTCCCAATTATGCCAGAATTCATTACTGTGCCCGCCCTTTTTCATTCCAATAATCTTTGTCAGGAAGTCCTCGCTGTAAAATCGTAAATGGCCCACCCACGATCGTGATATACTTTTTTGGGGTACAGCATTCGCCGGTATCGAGCATATCCCATGACCCTCGCTTCAAAATCAGTTCCCCTTTAGTAAGGTCAGGCTCAAAACCTTCGGGGTTTCCAAAACCAAAGGCCGGACGGCGAGGGACACGGATCCTAATCTCCGTATCGGTCCATGATTCGACATGGGTTGCAATGCCGTTCACCAGCACCTCACTGCGAGACACATCCTGCCCTAATCTATAGTTATGCCAGTCATGGGCATCCTGATTGAGAGATAAACGAGTGGCTTCGGAGATTTTTAGAAATTCACCAAATCCCTTACCAGTAATAGTCACGACTTCGTCCAAGCCGGCTTCTTTGGGGGAATAGGAGTGAATTTCTGGCTGAACAACAGTAAAATCTCCAGCCTTTAGTGTCACAATCTCTTGTCGGTCACAACAGGTGCCATCAATTTTAGGAGTAGCTCCTCCACGTTTCACAATCACGGGCCCGCTTTTTGCGCTGAAGGGCACCCATACATCGATTTGTTCATCAAGCCAACGGTGAATGACAGCAGGCACTCCCCCAATCTCTACCCCGTTGCCCCCGGAAAGAAAATCAAAGGCATAGGCAGTGCCGCCAGCTTCTGAATACACACCAAAATTTTTCCCCTTAATTGTCACGAGTGTCCCAATTGGTCCTTGAGGGGGGATCATTCCTGATATCTGACTAGTCAATATGGTAAATGTTCCAATCTCCCGCTCCTTTCCTTCTCGATGGAGCATCAGGGAACCTGATTTGGCATTTAACGGCACATGGGCCACGATGGTTCGATCGGACCACTGCGCAATGATCGCAGGCTTTCCCCCAAAATATATTCGTCCATCCTCAGGTCGGCTTTCTCCAAACCCCTGACCCGACAGTATGACCTTACTCCCGATTGGGCCCTCAGTAGGATCAAAGGCAATAGAAGGAATTATGGCCAAAGGGACGGAATTACTGACCGCATACTCAACAGGAGCACAACATGATCCATCCGGTAGTGGGTCGCTTGACGCTAAGCGGACTTCCACATCCCCGGACTTGGCATTAGCCGGAATGAGAACTTCAATTTTGGTAGGCCGCCACCGTCGCACCTCAGCCCGAATCCCATTGATGATGACTTGATTGACCCCGAACATGGTATTGGGATCACGAGACCCAGCCGTATTGCCGAAATGTTCACCAACAATCGTAAGCAAGGAACCCGCTTCGGCTTTCGCAGGATTCAAGCTGTCAATACGGACATTGGTAACAGAAAAAATTCCGGCTTCTCTTTTGGCCGATCCGTTGATAACCATAACCGTGCCGGAACGAGCCTGCAAAGGCACCTTAACCAGAATGAAATCAGGTTCCCAGGATTGAATGAGCGCCGAGACCCCCTGAAATTCCACTCGATTAGCCTGCGTATTTTGGAATTCACCAAACCCTTCCCCACTTATGGTCACTGTCGTGCCCGGAGGTCCCTCGGAAGGGAACATTTCAGCATGGGCCACTGATGAAAAAAGAAAAAAACCTAAGGCAACGCTCATGAGACTTCGAACTCGTTTCATAGGTAACAAACCTTGCTTATGTGATTCAAAAAATGAATGAGGTACGAACAATGGACTTCTTCATTAAATCGAACTGGGAAGAGGAGCCAACCCAACTTCGTGGCTACCAACACAGGGGATGGAACCAAGTCAGAGCGGGTGTCCAAAATGACTATATCAAGCGATCTTTTCATGCGTCAATTTAGAAGAACTGGACCGACAGAAAGATGAACATTCACACCCATTTCCTATCATAGATTCTCAGCAAAACTCTTCGTTTACCAAATGCCATTTTAGGACCAAACCAAGTGGAAGAGAAAAAAGTCCCACACCACAGAAAAAAGATCTCCAGTCACTTCTATGAAATCTTTCGATTTGAACAAACCAAAATGAAAGCAGCATCGCTGAAACGAGCCATAGCAAGAAGGCCTGAAATCATAAATGAAGCGGCTACAAGACCAAGAGAAGTGAATCCTTACGAAAAGCAGAAGCCGGTTTTGCACATGCTGAAGGGATGATTACGGAGTACGAACCGGCTTAAGGGGGGGACACTTGAACGATCAATTCAAGCTCAATTGGAGCATGAAGAGGTAATTCAAAAGCCCCAAGAGCCAATCTGGCATGACGGCCGGCATCTCCAAACAGCTTGACCAACAAATCAGAGGCCCCGTTAATTACCGCAGGCTGATCCACAAAACCTTCCACGCACGCTACATGCCCCGTCAGCCGCACCACCTGTTTGAGACAGGCGAGATCTCCCATTATCTCTTGAAGGATGGCTAACCCATTTAGCATGGCTAATTGAGCAGCGGCAGCTCCTTCCTCTACCGTCAGCTCTCGCCCGAGTTTTCCAGGTTGCACAATGACCCCGTCACGAAAAGGCAGCACCCCACTCACAAAGATTAACCCTCCTGCCTGACGAGCCGGAACATATGATCCGACAGGACAAGGTGCCGCCGGCAGCTTTAATCCCAGTCGGCTTAATGCTTCATGAACACCCATAGCGGATATTACACAATCACTCACTTACGAAGCACGTTTACTAATCGATCGTCGTTGATAAAGGTCTACCGCCTTATTATGATCCGCTAATGTCACAGAAAATTGATGACTCCCGTCGTTCCGTGCCACAAAATAGACAAAATCGGTTGTCGTAGGATAGAGCGCAGCATGAATTGCCGCCAAACCCGGATTGGCAATGGGTCCAGGAGGAAGCCCGCGTACCTTGTAGGTGTTGTAGGGACTATCTACCGACAGATCGGCTTTCCGAATATTTCCATCAAACGATTCGAGGGCGTAGATGACAGTGGGGTCGCTCTGCAAGGGAATGCCCAGCCGGAGACGATTATGAAATACTCCGGAAACCAAGGGTCGTTCGGCTGCCAGCCCCGTTTCCTTTTCCACCACAGAGGCTAGGGTCAACACTTCTTGAAGAGTCATGCCCATCACCATTGCCCGGTCTTTGAATTCTGGAATCATCACATGATGAAACCGATGAACAAATGTTCGAATAATGGATTCTGGCGGAGTAAAGCGAGAAAAATGGTAGGTATCGGGAAAAAGATAACCCTCTAATGTAGGGGCCTGGATATTCAGGCTCTGAATAAATACCGGGTCATGGCTTAATCGAAAAATATCCTGCTTGAGGGCAAGACGTTTTTGATCAAGGATGTCTGCAATTTGTGCCACGGTATAGCCTTCGGGAATGGTAATGGCATATTGATAGACTTCACCTTTCACAAGTTTGTGCAGTAATTCGGTGGGTCGCATTCCCGCATCCAGTTCATATTCGCCTGGAATGATATTTCGATCGACCCGCTGCACACGCCCCAAAAGAGTAAAAAACCATTCTGATCCGATAAGGTGATGGTGATCGAGAATGCGGGAAACGTGCGTGAATGGAGTACCGGGTGGGATTTCGACAAGAACCGGTTGGGTTGATCCACCCACGGGTTGATTCATCCACACAAAACCACCCATGACCAGAACTACCACCGTTAAAAGACTTACTACGGTCCGGCGAACAAGGATCACGTCACGACGTCCCCTTCCCTATTGCTCCCCGTCGGTCCAAGTGGGGGGACAATGCAGCCACATCATCATGCTGAGGGAGTTTACTCCTCCTTCAAGGTACCTATGTAAGAGGCAACATAGTCATATACGCTCCGCAAGGCCTCATCTAACTGTTCTGGTTGATTACCACCCGCCTGAGCCATATCCGGTCGGCCGCCTCCAGAACCCCCAACGAGTTGAGCCACATGTTGAGCGACTTTTCCTGCAGGGATTTTGTGAGCCTGTTCTTTGGCCACAATAACCAATAACGAAACTTTTCCTTCTTTGACCGACCCCAAAACCAAAAGACCGGAAGGCACTTTGTGGCGGAGCTTATCAGAGAAGGTTCGCAATTCTTGGATAGTCAAACCATCGATCCGCTGGATAAGGATCGGCATCCCGCCTATGTCCCGAATCGACGCTTCCTGACCAGCACCTTGCTGATCAAGCAATTTTTGTTTCGCACGCTCTAATTCGCGTTCGGTATCACGGAGGGTTCCAACAAGTTTCTTGACTTTTTCAACGACTTCATTGGGACCGGCTTTCAACACGGCGGCCAATTCTCGCCATTCGGCCTCCTGATCCTGAATTTGGGCCACAGCCCCCTCGCCCGTGAGCGCCTCAATACGCCGGACACCTGCCGCAATACCTCCTTCGGACATGATACGAAACAGACCGACATCTCCGGTTCGAGCACAATGGGTTCCTCCGCACAATTCCTGACTAAACGAACCCATTTCTACGACCCGAACCTGTTCACCATACTTATCACCAAAAAAAGCCAGAGCTCCTCGACTCAGAGCATCCTGAATTTCCATTTCTTCAACCTTTACAGACAGGTTCTGACGGATTTGTTCGTTCACCAGTCCTTCAATTTCTTCAATATTTCTGGGGGTCAATCCTTTGAAATGTGAAAAATCAAACCGCAATCGATTGGGGGCCACCAAAGATCCATGTTGCTTCACATGAGGACCTAAAATTTCCCGCAATGCGGCATGAAGAAGATGGGTCGCCGTATGATTCCGTGCCGCACTCTGCCTTAGATGACCCTGTACCGTGGCGGTGAGAACATCGCCAACGTGAACAGATCCTTCGATGACCTGGCCCTTGTGGAGAAACCACCCCTTTGCCAGCTTTGTGGTATCTTGAACGACAATCCTTGCCGACGGACCCACCAAGGTTCCCTGATCCCCGACTTGTCCACCCCCTTCGGGATAAAATGGCGTGGTATCCAGGACACACTCCACCATCTCCCCTTGCTTGGCTTCCTTGATGACATGGTCGTCCTTCACCAAGGCGAGTAGCTTCCCTCTATTTTCCTGGCTGGCATAACCCACAAATTTGGTCAAAGGGAACTGCCCGAGAGCATTAACCAGGTCGCTTCGAGAATCCGCCTGGCAAAACCTCGCAGTTTTTCTGGCTCGATCACGTTGCGCCTCTAGCGCTTGCTCATAACCGACATGATCGACGGCCAACCCTTCTTCTCGGGCAGCATCTTCCACCAGATCAAGGGGGAACCCATAGGTATCATACAACTTAAAAACCGCTTCCCCTTCTAAGATTTGGCTCCCCTGTTGCTTGGCTTCCTCCAGGATTTGATTAAGGAGAGGCAAGGCCTGTTCTAAGGTTCCAATAAAGCGTGTTTCCTCACCCTGAACAATCTCAGAAACCGTATCTTTCATCGAACGAAGGTCCGGATAGACCGAATCCATGAGATCAACCACAGAGGTTACGAGGTCATATAAAAATTCTCGCTCCACCCCCAATAATCGACCATGCCGTGAGGCTCGACGCATTATCCGTCGCAGGACATAGCCACGCCCCTCATTGGAGGGCAACACCCCTTCAGTGATTAAAAAGGTCATCGCCCGGAGATGGTCCGCAATCACCCGCATCGACCGGTCAGCCGGTGGGGAGGCACCATACACCTGTCCAGTGCTCTTCCCTATGCGGTCCAAAATAGGGCTGAACACATCGCTATCATAATTTGACGCGACTCCCTGGGTCACCGCCGCCAACCGCTCTAATCCCATTCCGGTGTCAATACTGGGCCTGGGTAGAGGATTGAGCGTGCCAACAGAATCCCGATCAAATTGCATAAACACCAAATTCCAAATCTCGAGATATCGATCACAGTCACACCCAACGGCACAGGTCGACCGCCCACACCCGAATGCCTCACCCTGATCAATGAGAATTTCGCTGCAAGGACCACAGGGACCCGTCTCTCCCATTTGCCAAAAATTGTCCTTTTCACCCAGACGAACAAGGCGACTCCTTGGAATCCCCATTCGTGTATGCCATAGATCATAGGCTTCCTGATCCTCACGAAACACGGTCACCCACAATCGATCAGCCGGCAGTCCGGCAATTTGAGTGAGAAATTCCCACCCAAACGCAATCGCTTCCTCTTTAAAATAATCTCCAAAGGAAAAATTGCCCAGCATTTCAAAAAACGTGTGATGGCGGCGGGTAAAACCTACATTCTCCAAATCATTATGTTTTCCCCCTGCCCGCAGACATTTTTGAATGGAGACGGCCCGGCTATAGGGTCGGGATTCCTCACCCAAGAACACACTTTTAAATTGATTCATACCCGCGTTGGTAAACAGGAGAGTAGGATCTGCTTGCGGAATGAGTGGCCCGCTTGGCACCACCGTATGCCCACGACTCGAGAAGTACCTTACAAACGCCTGCCGAAGTTCAAGTGATGTTGCAATCATATCAATGATGTTCGCTCAAGATGATTGTGCCTCCCGGCCAGGTCAGTCACGGTCCCCTGCTGATTTTTTTGAGTTTGAAATGACAGGCGGAGATGATTCCTCTTTTTTTTGAGGCTCCCCGGAGAGGCCATAGCTGGTACGTAATTGCATGTCGATATCCTGGGCAATATCCGGATTACTTTTCAGAAAGGTTTTGACCGCCTCCCGGCCCTGACCGAGCCGTTCCTCCTTATAAGAATACCATGCTCCGGCTTTATCTACGATTCGACGCTCAACGCCTAAGTCCACTAATTCCCCGACTTTGGAAATGCCTTCGGCGAACATGACATCAAATTCGGCTTGTTTGAAGGGCGGCGCCATTTTATTTTTGACCACTTTCACCCGCACCCGACTACCCATCACTTCCTGGCCCTCTTTAATCGATTCAATCCGGCGAATATCCAACCGCACTGAAGAATAAAATTTCAACGCGTTGCCGCCGGTCGTGGTCTCGGGATTTCCAAACATCACCCCAATTTTCATGCGAATCTGATTGATAAATACCACCGAAGCTTGAGACTTGGAAATGGCCCCGGTTAATTTTCGCAAGGCCTGGGACATTAATCTCGCCTGAAGCCCCATATGGGAATCTCCCATTTCCCCTTCGATTTCGGCACGAGGGACCAGGGCTGCAACGGAATCAACGACAATGATATCCAACGCTCCGCTTCGGACCAGCGTTTCGGCAATTTCCAGAGCCTGTTCGCCAGTATCCGGCTGGGCCACCAGCAGATCATCGGTGTGGACCCCAAGCTTTTTAGCATAGGAGATATCCAACGCATGCTCGGCATCGATAAAGGCTGCTGCCCCCCCGGCTTTCTGCGCTTCGGCAATGGCATGCAGGCACAACGTGGTTTTTCCAGAGGACTCCGGCCCGAACACCTCAATGATTCGACCTCGCGGCAACCCTCCGATGCCCAAGGCCATATCAAGCCCGAGAGACCCGGTCGAAATGGCCGGAATATCACGAGGAACGTCTTCCGTCCCTAGCTTCATAATTGCCCCTTTGCCAAATTGCTTTTCAATTTGGGTCAGAGCCAAATCCAGCGCTCGTTTTTTTCCGTCTTTTTGGGTCTCTTTTTGAGGAGCTACGCGTTCTGCCATTGGGTATCCTTTTGTTCAATATTCCTGAGCATGCAAAGTGGCGGCTATCTTACCCCACACTCTTTAACAGGTAAATGCCTAACCTAGATTGAAAGATGTCATCCAGGCTCATTTAATGGCACCGTCCTCAAAACCGTATATTCCGCACCGGATTGGCTCACCTCACTGCGAAAAAGTGTGATCCGGTCAACATAGAGTATCCCAAGGTTCTGAGGTTGCTCCAGTAAGCCGGAATGAGTCAGCTCGCCACCAACCTGAGATTGGTCATGTTTAATCCTGGCCAGGGTCAAATGAGGGAAATAGGACTTGTCCTCAGGGGGAAAGCCTAATGGTTCCAACGCACCTTCGATTCGTGAAACAAGATTGAGCAAGGCAGGAGTGTCCCCGGTACATCCGATCCACAGTATCCGTGGACGTCGAAGATGCGGAAATACCCCCAGCCCCTGAACTTCTAAGGTGAGAGGAGGCTGACTTGTCCGGATAGGCTCAATGGCAGTCAATACCGGTTCCACCATGGAAGCCTCCACATATCCAAGAAATTTCAGTGTGAGGTGTATCGACTCAGGGCGAACCCAATTGACCATTGGTAAGCTTTCTCGCAGCTGACGTTGAAGTTCGACCACCTTTCGGCGCAAATCCAAGGAAAGTTCAACGGCCAAAAAGACTCTCAGGCTCTTCTGATTAGAATGCAGCTTCATCGGCGTATCGTCGGATCAAATCCAAAACAGCCTGAGATGTCTTCAATGTAATTTCTCCTCGATCCCCATGAAACCTCCAACATTGCCTCTGAAGCCCTTGCGGACCATCAATTGCTCCATACACCAGCCCCACTGGCTTGTTCGGAGTCCCTCCTCCAGGACCCGCAATTCCTGTGACTCCAACTCCCACATCAACTCGACTCCGCATTCGAATTCCTTTGGCCATAGCCATGGCAACCTGTGCGCTCACGGCCCCATACCGACGAAGCGTCGAGGCGGGAACTCCCACGAGTTCTCGTTTCGCCTCATTACTATAAGACACGACTCCCCGGTCCACATACCGCGAACTGCCGGGCACACCCGTCAGGCGATGAGCCACTAATCCTCCGGTACAGGATTCGGCAAGTGCCACCGTCCAGGAACGACCTCGTAAGGCTTCCCCGACGACTTCTTCCATGGTACGTTCACCTTCCGCAAAGAGCCAGGGACCTAAACATTCACGGATCCGAAGGATCAGGTGATCCCATTCCGGAAAGAACGGGGACATCTCCTTCACAGAAGAGAGTGGGCCGCCGAACACCCAACAACTCACCGTCACCATCACTCCCCTGAGGGAAGCCAAAATACCGAACTGAATGCTTCCATAATCCTTCAAAACTGGATTCAATTGTCTTTGAACATCGGTTTCAGGCAACCCAAATGTTTGAAACGTATGCTGCCAATAGTGTCTATTGGTGTGAAATAACTTCCGAAGTATCGGCTGAACCTGAGAAACCATCATGACTTTGGCCTCACGAGGCACACCCGGTAATGCGATAATGACTGATTGCCCGCTACGCATCAAAAAACCGGGCGCCGTGCCGACAGTATTCGCCAACATCATGGCTCGAAAAGGAAGAAAAGCCTGCCTGGCCAATAGCCGTGTGACCGGTCTTCCAAATCGTCGATAGCAAGCCTTGAGATTGTCATAGGCTTTTTTTCGTTTGATCAGTGGACATTGAAGTGTCGCGGCAACAGCCTCACGGGTACAATCATCGAACGTTGAACCAAGCCCACCCGTCAAGACGATCACATGAGCGCGCTTCAGCGAGGCGCGAAGGGTTTCTTGAATATCACTTTTTTGATCACCAACGGAGATTTTTTTTCGAACCTCAATGCCACACTCAGCGAGAAGATGTGCGACAAATATCGAATTACTATCGAGGCGTCCGCCCAGAAGCAATTCTGAACCCACAGCAATGATGTCAGCATGAAGGGACTTCATGTTCAAGAAATTCTGCCCAATTGCATCAAACACAGTCGTTCACCCATCCCCATGACCCTTAGGGAATGGAAGCAAAATCTAGATCAAAGGTCACTTGGCCTCCGGTTCCTGGGAAGACTTTGACGGTGGTTTGAGCCAAGGGATCAAAAACGTCATAGTTAAAGGACGCCACAATCTTTGCACGATACGTGGAGGGTCCTTGGCTTGGGGTGAACAGCGTCGCTCTGGCATCAAACCGAACACGATCAGGCTTGATCAACCGATCTCCCTGTTTAAGCAAAAGATAACTATCTTTGGCAAAACTTGGTGAATCCCCAAAAACTATCACCACGACTTGAAGGGACTTTTCATCCAGGACTCGCTGAATATCCTGGGATGCGAGACGTTCTCCTCGAAGAGCAAAATGACTGGACATCACCGCAATTCCATTTAATTTCGTCATAAGAAATCCATGGGCTTGAGGAACATCTTCAGAAGATATACCGAAATGCCAATACAGCCTATTGGGTGGAGTTCGGCTTCGCGCTCCCTCCTGACCATTTTTGATGGCTTCAAGAATTTGCAATTCCGAGGGATGTGGAACAATACCCCACACCGGAGAGGAAACCAACATGACCAGCCCCGCTTCCAAAAGAAACCAAAAACCGGCATCTCTTACCAACCTCGGCAAAGACCCCACACGTTGGGACAATAGTTGAAAAAACAAAATTTGATTCATTGGCTATGAACTAAAAAGGTTCTCCCCCTCTCAAGATTAAAGTCTTATTCCTGCCTCCTCCTATTCCGAATGGATCTTAACAGCCATCACGCCACCTGCTCATTGACAATATTGCAGTAGCGATGTTAAGACCTATTTTTTTAAGTGATTAAAAAAACACGGGTTTTCTTTCCAGGGGAGGTATGATTATGGCTGGTGCCGAAGAGGCTGCCAAACAACAATTTGTCAATTTTGCTTTCTATAAAGTCGACCCTTTGTGGAGACGTCTTCCTAAAGAAGAGCGAGACCTCGGCAAGCAAGAATTTATCCGCGCAGCGGAAGAATATTCCGGCAAAGTCATTGTCGTGCCTTACACCACAACAGGCATACGAGGTGATTGCGACTTTATGTTGTGGCGGATTAGCTATGATCTCGAAATGTTTCAAGAAATGAGTTCAAAGCTTTTAGCTACAGGCTTGGGACGGTACCTTACCACGCCGTACTCTTATCTTTCCATGACGAAACGATCCATATACGTCGATCATCACGTGCATGAGGGCCAAGAAAGTCGAAGATTGAAAATTTCTCCTGGCCGTGCGAAATATATATTTGTATATCCATTTGAAAAAACCAGAGAGTGGTACCTGCTCACCAAAGCCGCCCGACAAGGCATGATGGATGAACATATCGCAATTGGGCATAAGTACCCCTCAGTCAAACTCAATACCACCTATTCATTTGGGTTGGATGACCAGGAATTTGTGGTCGCCTTTGAAACCGACTCCCCACAGGACTTTCTAGACCTCGTCATGGAATTACGCTCTACCGAAGGCAGCCGGTATGTCAAACGTGATATTCCAATTTTTACCTGTATTATGAAAAGTCTCAAAGAAGCTGTTGAAACTCTCGGAGGGTAATCTCCTCTCAATCATTCTTGTAACCTACTTTAGAACAGCCCACAGACTTCATTTAAAAATAAGCTTTTTAACAGATACCCTTCAATTAAAGGGTATCTGTATGTGCTTATTAGTTCCAATTTTCACGATAGATTCAAACTTTTTTCAATCCTAGATAGGGCTGACGCTTTAAGGTGTTCCTGCCCGACAGTGCGTACGGATAACTTCATCAGTTGCAACAGCGACATCTTGCCTTACCGGATCTCCCACATGCAGCAACAAATTTCTTCTAAAATGCATTGGATTTTAAAACCTCCGGTTAACCCCCCAACCAAGGCACTCGACCATTTTGACAGGCCTCAAAGAGGTGTGTTATCAAGAAAATCAAAGTCTATTTTTCATTTGGGAGTGTCAGAGAATGGAAGGCGAAAAAGATATTCTTTTTGTGCGCCGGGACAAAGATGGCGCGGTAACTTTATATATTGACGAAGATTGGGCCGCAGAACGAGGGGTCGATCCGTCGCAATTAGTCAAAATTGAAATTCCGCGAGAACTCTATGCCAATGGAACAGTACAGCAACTAAGAGAATACGCAGCCACATGCCTCGAATCTCTTGATAATGGCACTCCATAAAACTACATAAAAATTATGTCTTCAACACTGCGTTTAGAACACATTGAATCAGCCATTCAGGCACTTCCAACTCAAGGCCGCACCATGCTACAGCTTCTTTTGTTGCAGTACATGAACCTGAGTTCTGAAGCCATCGACTATATGGTCAGCGATCAACCCGATTCCCGCTTCCTGGCAGGCAATCAGCCAAAAGGAAACCCGCTCTCTCTTGAAGCCGAAAGAAATATCACATCCCGGGCGAACCAGTACAAAGATTACTACCGACAAAAACGAGAACGCCCAGGAATGCACATTGAATTCCTGACTCAAGCATTGAAAAACATTGATAAATCCATTCAGATCGCAGAACGGTTGCTCATTTCAGAATTTGGATTGTCCCAGAATGCCTTGCAGGATGCCAAAACCCAAGCACCCTCGATTCTACTTCGACAGGAACTCCGGAAATTACAGCGTACATGGGATAACCAGGAACTTTCTACGAAGGAGTATCAAATACAGCGACTGCTCCTGGAATATCAGGCCTTATTGCGTCGACGTGGGATCTTCAGACGCCGATTGAAGTTCGCTCAAAACGAATTTATTGCTTCCGGAAACTCCCCGTTAAAGGATCACGAGATTGCCCATGTCTGGGGAATTCCTTTAGGCAGCCTAGTTGCCAGGAAGGTCAAGGCCCTTCAACACTTTCTGACTGAATTACAAAAACACCAGGAAAACCTCTCCCCATCGAATGAGTCGTTGCAACCAATTAACCTCTGGCAAGAAACTCTTGCTCTCTTATCCCAACGTCCCATTGAAAGGTCAATGGTTGAATATGATGGTTTGGAAAAAACAGAAGAGGCGTTACTTGATAAATTGCGAGCATTCGTCGACGGAAGTATGTCAGAGCCTGAAGAATCAAAGTTTTGGACAAGCATTACCAAAGTAAATGACACGGAATTCTCAGGAACATGGAAATCCCATGCTCGCTCTATTTTAGCTTTCCAACGATTACACGCTCTGCTCAATGATATGGATTTTTCAAATGAAGGGTTGGAAGAAAACCTACGGATCAAAATTTACCCACAACTTCCTGATGACCAACTGGCCCCTGAATCCGATGATAAACCTATTGAGCTTAGCGAGAAGGGCTTAGGTGTGCTGAATTATTTCGTAGGAGAACCAGACGACAAACGAAGGGGATAATCGTCGACTCCAAACCTGCAATCTCATCCTTCTCCGCTATTTTTCATTCCCCGCAAGAGTTGTCTTCATGACCTCGTTGGCCCATTCCGTACTGAGAAAAAACTCTTGTCTCACCACATGAGGTTCAAAAAGACTATTCTCAATTTGATCCCACTCCCCTCGTTCGTAGGACATCACGCATTTTAAAATTTCCCCTAAACATCCCTGCCCTTCGGTCAGAGCAAGCAGAATTTCAGGAGCAAGAGGAAGGTCTGCGAGAAGTTGCTTCATCTCACAATCAAAGTAGGCATCCAATACAGAAAAGAGCCCAACGGTGAAGCCTTGGCTGGTAGACTCTCCTTGCAACCGGCTCAAACCTTGGCACATTCGCCCCCGGATGAGGGCAATGCGCATCAGCTCGCTTGGCTTTCCACCAGTATGAGCCAGCACCAGTAAGGATGCCCATTGTCGCATACGTTCGGTGCCTACCATCCCTACGGCTTGTCCAATTGAATTAACCACTCGGGGAAGGCCCACAGACGCAGAGTTCACAAAACGAAGAAGCTTAAGGCTGAGTGACAGGTCATTTTCGACTAATTCCTCAAGATCTTTTATTTGAATATCAGGATCCTGCAATTTGGCCAATAAAAGCACAATCGCCATGCGGTTACCGGAAAGCTTGACTCCCTCCATGATTTGCGGTTTACAGAAAAAGTATCCTTGAAAATATTCAAACCCTTTTTCATAACACATGGTATAGACTTCTTGATCTTCGACTTTTTCTGCAAGCAATCGAACCGGGTATTGCTTCAACACATCAATTTGTTCAAGGAGCTGTTCACTCGTTAATGCTAATATATCCACCTTCACAAAGTCCGCAACATCTAATAATGCTCGATGAGAATCCCGAACGATAAAGTCATCCAACGCAATTTTGTAGCCAAGTTGCCTAGCCCTGAGAAGCGATTGGATAACGATGGGCGTCGGCTCAATGGACTCCAATACCTCAAGAACCACATTGTGACTTGGCAGGACTTCATAATGTTGGCTTAAAAAGAAATTCGCTGTCAGGTTGATGAACGCCTGACTCGTTCCAGCTATTTGGTCAATTCCCATCTCTAAAAACGTATTCACCATGACCCTGGCAGTGGCCTCATCCCCGTCAACTACTTGCGCACTATTGGCTTGACCATCTCGATACAGGAGTTCATACCCAAAAACTCCATTTTGACGATCAAAAATAGCTTGCCGGCCAACCAGTACGGATTGCTTGATGTTTGGAGCAGCCGTTGAAGTCATAAAAATCTTCCAGGGTAAATAATAAGAGTTTTAAAAGTATCTCCACGATCCCTAGGACCTGCAAGGATCAAGTAAAGGCAATCCAGGATGCTAGGGCTAAGAAATCCACCTAAAACCTGATCATTTTTCAGAAAAAGAATTGTCCCAAGTTCTCTAGCTATGGTATAGATCTTTTCGTTCAAGGTGAATGACGGCGGTGTAGCTCAGGTGGTAGAGCAGCGGACTCATAAGCCGCGGGCCGGGGGTTCAAATCCCTCCACCGCCACCAAATTCCTTCTTCCCCCTTGCCTCTCTCATTCCAAAAGAAGCCGAAGCCCCCGTCGGAGGCATCGGACACTACCTCACCCGACAGGAACGTTTTTGTTTGCTTTCAATGAGGCATCTTCTATTGAAGCGGAATGACTTCTACCAGACGACGCTTCATTAAATGGCACTTCAATGATTACGGAAGCCCCCTTGGAAGGTTGGCTGTGAATTTTTAGACGACCCCCTATCTTTTTTGCCCGGTTGACCATAATTCCCAATCCATGTCCCTGAGCTCCGACAAGATCAACCTCAAAGCCCTTTCCATTATCTGACACCTCAATAATTGTGTCTGTAGGCGTCGTCTTTGCAGACACTTGCCCTCGTTTGGCGTGCGAATATTGTACGCTATTCCGAACGGCTTCTCGGACAATATGTAACAGTTGGGCACCCTGCTCCCGTGACAGATGATCCTCACAAGAAGGATCAACATAGACCAATATCGGGAATGATGATTCTCGACTCAAATCCTCAACCAGGGTCTTAAGTGCCACCTCAAATTTGTTTCCGAGCAGGACTCCTGCCTTGAGATTCTCCAAAAACACCTGGAGCATTTCTGACATTTCCGCCACTTGCTCAATAATGAAGGTGGTGGGACGCCCTATTTCCATAGCCATTTGAATTTTATGCAAGGCGCGGGCTATTCGTTCATGAAAATGCAGAATAATAACATTTCGTTCTTCAATGACGGCTAATAACTCCTTATTGCGTTGATAAAGATACAAAAATGGAGACAACTGTACGATTCCGCCTAGCAATAATCCCGCGATAACAAAACCAAGCCATATGCTCACAAAATTCAATGGAGGAGGATTGTTTTCAAGAAATGGAATAGATACCCCATAGGTTTTTTGAATGGCCAGGAGCCCAACTGCCGCACTTAAGAGTTTCCACACAAGGGGGTTTTCAGTCGAACGTACCCGACGAAGGAGCAAAAAAACAGTCAACCAATGCATCAGGCAGGTTGCGATCAATACCCAAAACAAGAAGCTTCCACCATCCATCTACCTAAGACATCCTTCCCTCGTGATACCTGGACATTCCTTCTTCACCTTGTATGAGCCATTCTCTGTTCACTATGTTTCGTGAAATCTAATTTCGTGAAATCCAAAGATGTTGGCTATGGCAAGAACGGATCAAGCCACGAAATATACAACCCTTGCCTGGTGTATTTCATAGCCTCATTTTCTTTGTCGGAAATTTCCCAAGGCATCTTAAGAAAACGGATGCCCAGGCACTTTGACGTAGGCTCTTTGCCTTGACAGTTAACTTCAGTCCAATTTCCTTTTCACGACCCTGCTGCCATGACATGCGGTTTTTTCCAGGGTCCTACCTTTGAGGTATTTACCGGTAGGGGTAGGTTAGACAGACTCCTCGCAGCATGGAGATCTAGTCATATGCGATTTCTCCTTATTTTTTTGTCAAGTCTTCTTTTCTGGTCAATGACCATCTCGATTGAGTATGGGAATCGAAATCCCAGCACCACTTCCACGGCTCAAGCCTGTTCCGGAGAAGCCAATGGAGAAGTCCTACTGGATTATCTATACATAGGTAGGATTAAGGGGATAAGGGATAATGGGCACATGCTCACTGTTGGCCTTCCCCCTGATTGGGCATCCCTCCCCTCAGACGTTCAGCAAGAGACATATGAAGAAGTCGCCTGCTATGCCAAAACACAACAGCGCATACTACAGGTTATTGAAACGCAATAAAGAACCTGACTAACGACTCAAGTTGAAGGAACTCAGGCAGGTAGACCATGTGGGCGCTGGAGAGATTCTCGATAATATTCATATAGAACTTGAGCCCGTCCTTCATCAATAAGAACGAGCTGGCGTTGATCGAACGTATTGGCGCAATACAGATATGTTAAATCGGTTGTGGTCCCTAACTCGATATGCATTTCTCTCCCCCCACCATCCTGGCAAGTCGTCTCCTGTTGAATGCATTTGGAGGGGAGGCCCTCGTAAATGAATTGAGCAGAGGAATGGTGATTTTCATAACAAGGCAAAGATGGATCCTCAGCAGCGTGAATCATATTTCCCCAAAAGTCATGAACCAATTGTTGAAAATCAGATTCGGTTATGTGCGTCACAGTTTCAACTAATTGATTCAATAAATCCCGATCTGCCTCACCCCCAATAACCAACCCTGTCAGACCAGAAGAATGCTCGCACAAACCCCAAGTAAAGATCTCCTTCCATAGTCCAAAACGAAACATCCAGGAGCCCAAATCGGAATGAACACCAGTAATGCTGGCATTCACTTTACCCTTAACCAGCACCTGCCCCATTCGCTCGGCAGCAATTCCGATACAACGATAAAGTGTTTCGCCTGGTTCCCGATACGGTTCCTCATTCCACTCAAAAGGTTTCACGCCATGTGAGAGCGGGGCAACCTCATACAGAGGTCCATCGATCACTTCTTCATCAATTGACCGATATCGGCAGAAAACCGGAGAAGATATGGGAAACACACCTCTGGCATCTAACGCTCGTTGAAAGAAAATTCGTCGACCAAGATTCCATGTTTTCTCGAAAAGGATCATTCGTCCCATTGGCCCTAAAATCCGCAACAAGACATCTAAACGTTCCGGTATCCCCGTCAGAACTTCCAGTTGCTCCTGTCGTTGAAGGTCACATGCACGTTGAAACGTTTTCCAGGTTTGGCTTGGAAGCCCTGGCTCCCGTTCCGCCTGAAACAACGCATGCGTCGAAAGAATAAGATCGTAGCTTCCCGAGATCTGCTGTTGTGGCACCTGAGAGACCTCGAAGCGAACATTCCTGATTCGTCGTTTTTCTGCCTCGAAACAAGCTACTTCAATCGATCGAGAGGACCGATCGATTCCTACAAATTCAATGTCAGGATGCTGTTGGGCAAAAAAATTGGTTAGAATGCCAACCCCACAACCAAAGTCCAATACCTGGTTTGCTGGAGCAATCCTGCCACACACAGAGGTTCCAACCGTCAAAAAATAATGGAACCGTTGGGAATACAGAACAGGGATAAAATCCTGACGCGCCAATTCATCATAAAAATCAATGTCGCCTTTTGCGTCTTCACCACCGTATCGATGTTCGATTAATCGTTGGAAATCGCACAATTCCTCTTTGGAAAGAGTCTCTCGTTGCCAGTCATAATATAACGCCTCATCATGAAACTCTCGCAATCCCCATGACAGCAAATACGGGAAAAGCTCCGCATGGTAATTAGAAATTTCTTCCCTTTTATATCCCATAATAAACCAGATTAAGATAATTCCTCTAAAAAATGAATTCAGAAAATGTTGGGAAACACAAAAAACACAGGGATAGAAGAAAGACCAATAACAGGAGTGGGTAACGGAGACCTGGGTATAGGCACAGCCGACACAAAGGGGCCGGCCATTAATGCTTCATCTGAAAAGCTAGAACTTGGCAGATAACATCATCGCATCCTGGTAGATCTGAGGAACTGGATGTGGCTGTTGAAGTTGTCCAGTTCCCAATACCATATATTTTTCAATCGTGAGCTTCGAGAGAATAAGAGGACCTCGCCCATGCATCCGAGTGCTATTACTCCCGATATCCGGACCAAGACCAAACTGGGGTCCGCCATGAAGACGGGTCGAAGCATTCACCATAACGGCGCTCGAATCGACTTCTCGAACAAAGCGCATGGCTAACTGGTAGTCTCGAGTGACAATAGTATCGGTATGCCCTGGGGCATAGGTCCCAATATGATCGATAGCTTCTTGACTATCTTTCACCACTTTAATATTCAGAGTTAAGGATTGATATTTTCTCCCCCAATCCGCTTCCTCCGCCGCTTTAATCCCTAAATGCCCGGTCATTTCTAAAATACCCATCATGGAAACCGTTTTAGGACAGCCACGCAAAGTCACACGATACTCCTGAAGAAGTCTTCGTGTTAACCCTGGCAATAAATGCCGACAAACCCCCTGATGAACCAAGAGAGTGTCCATGGCATTTGCTGCAGATGGCGATTGAAGCTTGGCATTCACCGCAATGGTTTGAGCTAATGGGATATCGACATCCTGATCGACATAAACATGACACAGGCCTCCCTCAAATCCAATGACAGGAACTCTCGAATGCTCCAAGATCCCATTTCGCAAACCAGCGCTCCCTCGTGCAATGACGGCTTGGACATACTGAGGATATCGCACCATTTCCAGGGCCGCCTCTGGGGAACTCCGGTCGAGAAATGTCAGCCCCCCATTAGGAACACCATTGAACACCGCCGCCGCTTGGAGATAGTGAACAATCGCACTATTTGTATGAAACCACTCGGTTCCCCCACGAAAGACACAGACATTGTTGGTCTTCAGGCACATTCCAAACGATTCAGCCGTCATCAAAGGTCCCATATCCGACACCACAGCGACAATACCCAGCGGAGAATGGACAGTATGAACCTGCATTCCATCTGGAGTGAGCCAGGCATGACTCGCCTCTCCGATTGGATCAGGAAGAGCTTCTAAATCTAACAACCCTTGGTGCATGAGGCGAATCGTGTCTTCTGAAATTCGAATCCGCTCTGACGCCTCACGATGGGCTTGTTGATCGGTTTCCTTAGAAATGCCAGCCAGATCTTTTGCATTGGCCTCCAAAATTTCCTGAGTATGATCGATTAAACTCTCGGCCATCGCCTTTAAGACCTGATTTTTCACACTGGAGGACAGGCACGCCATGGGGCGAGCAGCCTCCTTTGCTCCTTTCAAAAGAGCTTGCACGTATAACTTGAGAGGTACTTCAACCATCCTTCCCACTCCTTCATCATAAAAATTTCTGAATGCGGGACTGACTATAGCCATGAAGGCTCACATAGTCAAAAATAGCATTGATTCAAAAAAGGTTTTCCTCGGAACACTTTCTGTTTATTCCACGATCCCTCTCCGAAGCTAAAAACGCGTCGCATACCCATAAAAGATAGCCAGGGTTGAATTATAATTTTCACCTATGCTAATCTCCATTGGTTTAATGGAAAAATATTGAACATCACTTAATTGCATGAATGTATCTTCACTTGGAACAGCCTGCCTGATAAGACAATCCACATCTATTGTCTCCTGCCGGTCCCATTTGAGCCAAATTACCGTTTTGTGTTTCTTTAAAAAATCCACGCTTTTGTGTTAATCAGTATATCTCTGAAAGGGGGTGGGAAGGTCCGTTATGGTCACGATTAAATCGTTATTAGAAGCTGGGGTTCACTTCGGGCATCAAACCAATCGATGGAACCCGAAGATGAAACGCTATATCTTCGGGGAAAAAAACGGCATTTATATTATTGACCTCCAAATTTCTCTCCAATGCTTTCAAAAAGCCTACGAATTTACCCGTGATACAGTGGCTGCCGGGGAATCCGTCTTATTCGTGGGAACCAAGCGACAAGCCATGGGTATTGTGGAGGAAGAAGCCAATCGTTGTGGAATGTTTTTTGTTAACCAGCGATGGTTGGGTGGGATGTTAACGAATTTCCAGACACTCCGCCGCAGCATCAACCAACTTAAAAAACTTGAAGCTGCGGAAACCGATGGCACATACGAACGACTCAAAAAGAAGGAAATCGTTCGCATGAAAAAAGAGCAAGCCAAACTGGAAAAATATTTGAGCGGCATCAAAGGCATGAATGATATTCCTGGGTGCATTTACATATTGGACACCAGGATCCAGCACATTACGGTCAAGGAAGCTAATCGCCTTGGCATTCCGGTTATTGCTTTAGTAGACACCAACTGTGACCCTGAAGGCGTGGACTTTCCTATACCCGGCAATGACGATGCCATTCGTTCCCTCAAATTATTTACCGGACAGATTGCCGACGCCTGCATAGAAGGTACGGAACTTCGCCGGAAGCGCCAGGAGTCAGTGGCGAATGGCGAAGGGTTTCTTCCCGACAACACCGAGCAAGGTCATCCATCGGGTGTGCCAAACAAGAATACCCAACCTGTTTAAGGATCCTGGGTTCATCTAATTAAACTGAAATTTATATTACTGTCAGTAGGAGAGCATGCACATGTCTAGTTTGAGTGCCTTGGTGAAGGAGTTGCGAGGCAAAACAGGGGCAGGAATCCTTGATTGCCAAAAAGCCCTTCAAGACACAGGAAATGATGTCGAAAAAGCCATCGATCTGTTGCGTCAAAAAGGGTTGGCCGCTGCACAAAAGAAAGCAGGCCGAGAAACCAAAGAAGGTATTATTTCCTCGTATATTCATTCAGGATCAAAAATTGGAGTCCTGATTGAAGTCAATTGTGAAACAGACTTTGTCGCACGCAATGAAGAATTTCAAGCTTTCGTTAAGGAAGTGGCTTTACAAATCGCTGCCTCTCATCCTCTGTACATTAAACGGGAAGACATTCCGGTGGACTTGATCGAACGGGAAAGGAATATTTATCTCGCACAGATGAAAGAGTCCGGAAAACCCGAAGGGACCTGGGAGAAAATCATTAAGGGGAAGCTCGAAAAATATTATCAAGAGCAGTGCCTTTTGGAACAAGCCTTTATTAAGGATCCCAGCATCAGCATTCAAGATCTCCTATCGCAGAAAATCGCGAAGTTAGGAGAAAACCTCACGATCAGTCGCTTTACGCGCTACCAACTCGGCCAGGACTAATGCCCCTCAAATATCGTCGGGTCCTCTTGAAAATTAGTGGAGAAATGCTCGCCGGAGAGCAAACCTACGGCATCCAACCTTCCATTTTACATAATCTCGCAGCCGAAATTGCCGACGTACTGACCCTGAAGGTCGAAATCGCCATTGTAATTGGAGGTGGGAACATTTTCAGAGGTCTTGCTGCCAGTGCCTCTGGCATGGAACGAGCTTCGGCCGATTACATGGGCATGCTCGCCACCTTGTTGAATGCTCTGGCTTTACAAAATGCTTTGGAGAGCAAAGATATCCCCACCCGCGTCTTGTCGGCAATAGAAATGCGGCAGTTAGCCGAAAGTTACATCCGTCGTCGAGCTATTCGGCATTTGGAAAAAAAGCGCGTGGTGATTTTCGCCGCCGGTACCGGGAATCCCTACTTTACCACCGACACCGCTGCGGCGCTCCGAGCCATGGAAATTGGTGCGGATGTTATCATGAAAGGCACTAAGGTTGATGGCATCTACGACGCGGACCCTATGACGACACCCTCGGCCAAACGCTTCACGGAATTACCATTTTTATCGGTGCTCAATAAAAGCTTGAAAGTCATGGATGCCACAGCCATTACACTCTGCATGGATAACGATCTGCCTATCATTGTGTTCGATCTGACTTCATCAGGAAATATCAGAAAAATCCTTGAAGGGGAACCTGTCGGCACCATTGTTTCCAAAAATGCGCTTGTCACTTAACGTGGGGAATGATCATGAACGATCCAACCATTCTTAAAACCACGCAGCGAATGGAGGGAGCCATTGAGCACCTCAAGAGAGAATTCATGTCCCTTCGAACTGGTCGCGCCTCCTTGGGATTACTCGACCATATTACCGTTGATTATTACGGGACGCCCACTCCACTCAAGCAAGTCGCCAACCTCGCGATTCCTGAGAGCCGACTGATCACCATTCAGCCCTGGGATACCTCCCAAATCAGAGAAATTGAACGGGCCATCATTAGTTCAGAACTTGGCCTCACTCCATCCAATGATGGCAAACTCATCCGGCTCCCCATTCCCCCACTGAGTGAAGAACGACGGAAGGATTTGGTCAAACTCAGCAAAAAATATGGGGAAGAGACCAAGGTACAGATTCGTGGATTTCGTCGGGAAGGCAATGACGAACTCAAACACCTTCACAAAGAAGGCTCACTGACAGAAGATACCCAGCACCGGCTAGAGGCTGAAATCCAAAAACTCACAGATAAATTTATACAGATCGTCGATGACCTCACCAAGAAAAAGGAGGAGGAAATACTCGCGATTTAAGGAATATTTGTGATACCGATCAGGCCACCTTCACCCTCCGACCTCCGACACGTCTCATCCCCGATTACCGTTACTATCAGTCTTGATGCGTTAACCAGGAATTTCCAACAAATCCGGCAATGGATCGATCCGTCTACAAAAATTCTGGCCGTCATTAAAGCTGATGCGTATGGCCATGGAGCGATTCCTGTGGCTCAGACTCTGGAACACCTGGGAATTTTTGGATTTGGTGTGGCATCCGTTATGGAAGGGATAACCCTTCGAGAACACCACATTCACTGCCCCATCCTGGTCATGGGGCCCATCCTCCCTCAGCATCTAAACGAAATTATTCGCCATCAGCTTACTCCCGTGATTTCTCGTGCAGAAATCGTTCAACAACTTATCGAACTCCTTTTTCCTCGCGCCACCCCATTTCCCATTCATCTCAAAGTCGACACCGGATTACACCGACTCGGCTTCGAGGAAGATGAAGCCCTCTCCCTTCTTAGCAAGCTATCGACCTCGACCCCCCTCATTGAAATAGAGGGCCTCTTAAGCCATTTTGCTGATGCCGACAATCAGGATCACACCTTAACCAATCTTCAAATCCAAAAATTTTTGGCCTTTTTCGACCAAGCAAAGCAATTGGGAGTTCAATCACCCATACTACATATGGCCAATAGCGCAGGAATCCTGTTTCATCCAACCGCCCACTTGGGAATGGTCAGACCTGGATTAATGTTGTATGGATACGCACCACGGCAGGAAAGTTCGCCCCAATCCCTCACTCTTGAACCGGTGATGCAAGCCACCACATACGTGGCCCATCTCCGGTCTCTCCAGCCTGGTGAAATTGTGGGATATAACGCCCTATTCCGAACTCGGAGGCCATCTCAAATCGCGGTCCTGCCGGTGGGGTATACCCATGGATTTCCCAGACACCTCACAGGAGTCGGACATGTCCTCCTCAAAGGAGAACAGGCCCCCATCATTGGAAAAATTTGCATGGATATGATGATGGTGGATGTCACAGACATTCCCCATCCAACGGTTGGAGACGAGGTCGTGTTACTTGGAAAACAGGGAACACGGGAAATAACAGCTAAAGATCATGCCGGATGGTTGAACACGATTCCTTATGAAGTGTTGTGCGGAATCGGAGGAAAAGCGAACCGGATTTATCTTCCCCCTACACTCGACTCCTCTCCTTTCCACACCTCAACCCAGTCAGCCAAAAAAATATTGGAATAACACACCGGTGCCTTCACAACACGACCACCCTGGCTCGTTCAAACCGCTTCAGGATCATGCCGTTTTCAGCTTACGCTTCAAACGTTTCTCCACGCTGGCCACCTTGCCGGCCAACCGGCCTTTGTGGCCACGCCGGTAATCAACCTTAATGACACAAGAAATCCGCGGACAATCCTTTTTCATCCTGGTATAGCATTGCTTTACGACACGAAACACATCATCCCACTCCCCTTCCAACACCGTTCCCATGGGATTGAGGCGGTACTCCACCCCGCTTTTATCAATCAGGTCCAGTGACCGGGACACATATTTTCCGACACTTTCACCCTTACCAAGAGGTGACATGCTAAATTCCAACAGCACCATTACCCACCTTCCTTTCCAACGGGTTCCACCTGCTCCTCACCGGACAACTTCCAACTATTGGGATACTGCAATTCCCCGGACAATTGAAAGCCATTGACCGCTTCCGCCAAACGCTCCCGACGCCGCAGATCGCTCACTTCCGTGCTCTTTAGCTCTTCGCGCAGGGCCCCTAGCCAATCCAGAAACTGGTCGAATTCTTCATCAAACAGCAATTCAAGATTGTGACGAAGCACCTTGGCCAGAGCCGGAGCGGTCCCACTCGTACTAATCGCTATTCGAAGATTCCCGCGTTTGACCAGCGCAGGCATCATGATCGTGGAGTATTCAGGCAAATCCATCGACCACACCAGGAAGCGTTCGGTTTTCGCCAGCTCAAACAAGGACTTGGCCAAGTCCAAATCATCCTTCAACACATTCATAATCAGCACAACCCCTTGAGCATCGCCAGATCGAAATGTCCGTCCCCGGTGGATAATTTTTCCTGAAGCGGTCAATTTCCGCAAATCACCATGAAGGGTGGGATTGACCACGGTAATTTTCGCTCCGGCATCCAACAAGCGATGCACCTTCTCCACGGCTTCCTCATCACCACCAATCACCATACACTGGCGGCCATCCAAATCAACTGTTACTTGAAACCCTGCATTCTTCGTCATGAGTATCCTCCTTTAGAACCCAGAACATCTTACCCAACATCCACCACAAGGGGAAAGAGTAAAATCCCCAATCCCCTGGCCCACCCAATTACATAGCGCACCCCCACCACAAAACACAGGAAGAGGGAAACAGGTGACCAAGCCACGAGAGCCGAGAAGCCGAACGCCCATCATTGATGAATGGAGGAAAATACAGGATTACTGAGGCAGGACTTATTCAACCGGTTGCTGCAAACTTTCCGAACTTTGAATACCGAGAGACTCATAGATTTTCAAGGTCGCTTTTGATTTATTCAAAGTATAAAAATGAATTCCTTTCACTTTATGATCCACAAGATCCACCACCTGTTCGGTCGCCCAATGAATGCCAACCCCTTCCGCATACGTATCATTCTCAGCTCGATCCATAGCACGTAAGAGTTTGGCAGGAATACGGGCGCCAAGCGCCAACTCAGACATGCGAGCCATGCCCTTTCGGGAAACTATCGGCATAATGCCGGCAATAATGGGCACTTTAATGCCCACAACTTCGCAACGTTCACAAAAATCGTAAAAGTCCCGATTATCAAAAAATAATTGGGTGCAGATATAATCAGCTCCCGCATCGACTTTTCGCTTCAAATTATCCATTTCCTGTAAACGGTTGGGTGTACCGGGATGTCCCTCGGGAAATCCTGCCACGCCCACGCCCATTTCAGGAAACTGCTGCTTAATAAACCGCACAAGGTCAGACGCAAACTGAAAGCCGTCTTCGGGAATCTGGACATCCGTGCTTCCCTTGGGAGGATCTCCCCTCAAAGCCATAATGTTATGAATACCGCTCTCCTGATATTTCGAGAGTATATGATGAATTTCGTCACGCCTGGACCCCACGCAGGTTAAATGCGACACAATGGTCAAATCGGTTTCCCGTTGGAGCTTTACCACCAAATCATGCGTGCGTTCACGGGTAGATCCGCCGGCACCATAGGTCACGCTGACATAGGCAGGTTTTAACGGCATGAGGGCCGAAATCGCTTCAAACAGTTCTTGAAACCCCCGCTCCGTTTTTGGAGGGAAAAACTCAAAACTAATCGCAGGATTATACGTCCGCAACACTTCTGAAATATGCATGTCCATACCTTAAATTGCTCACCAAGATTTGTCTAGTCTCCAGCGCGGTTCGTCCCTGTTTGAAAAACAGCAATGGGCCATACGCACCAACGAACGAGGATCGCGCCAACAAGACCTGTCAGAACCAGAACGGTCAGAAGATGAAACAGGGTCAGATTTCCAATCGCAATGGGAATCCCCTGTGCCTGCAGGGTGCCCAGAAACATCACATACCGGATCATCCCCATCAGCACCAACGTGATCACCGTACAAATAAGCCCTCCCCAAACAAGCCCTTTGACCTGGGGAACCATAAATGACGCATTCAACAAGACCATGGCCAGTAACGCAGTCGTTACGCCCACAAAGAAGAACACAGAGGGCAAACCCGCTCCATCAATCAGTCCTCCCCTCGGCACCTCACCTAAGACAAGAAACAACCAGGGTCCGATAAGCACTTGCGGAACCAGCCCCGTTAACATCCATCCCACACCATAACGAACCCACTCATCGGAAGGAAGGAAGCGGGGTAGAACGGTTGAGGCGGATTTATTCGACGCACCGGACCATCCGAGCAGACCAAGCAACGTCACCACCAACCCCCCTGCCGCCAAGCTGGCAAAAAGGAGGTGCAGGCTTTTCGGAATGACACGAGTCCAATCCACGGTCGATAATCCAAGGAGAAACCACCCACCGCCCACATACCCCTCATGAGCCATCGCATCCCATCGCCCAACCCATACGACACCTGCTACCCCAAATAGCATACCTGCACAGACCAGCCAGACAAGGCCTGAATGTCCTCCAGGATATTTCTGCGGCTGGCTTTTCCAAAGACAGATTCCCCCCAACACAAAACCCAGTATTTCTTCATAGCTCCACGGTCCCCCGGCAATATGAGATTCGGGCAGCGGAAAACCAAGGGTGGCGGGCACAAGAAGACCGACAATCCCGGACAACACCAATAAACCGAGCGTTAATCGAAAAACCAGTGGGCGGAGAAGGTCGCGCAGACCTTTATGTGGGGGATCGCTCTGCCAGCAACATAGCAGGTCTGTTATCAGCAGCAGAAAGGTCAACCCTAACGGCAACACCATTCGCCACACATCCAAGACCGTAAAGAGGAGAAACCCGTCAACCATATCCGCTCTCTTTCCTTAACACATGATTAAAAAAAATGGAAAACTTCGTGCCCAGGCCATCCCGGATAAACAAGGATCCTCTAGCAGGCTGTTGAAAAATTCAAAATTCTTCTGAGTGCTTATCGAGATCCAAAACTTTACGATCTTCCATGAGCGAAGCAGGATGTTCAAAAAGGCCTGTCCTGTCCTGGGGCTTCCGGAAGGAAAGGCCGCAGCCGCTTGGACGGGCGGAGCGTACAGAGAAGTACGTGAGCACGGCCAAGGGGCGACCTGCCTGTGCGAAGCCGCTCCGGCGAAGGCAGGGAACGCCGCTGGTGGACCCTTCAGCCAGACTCAGGGCATGCTTTTCCAACACCCTGCTAGGGAATAGAACACGTCCCGGAGGGCAAAGTCATCCCCAACCCATTAAACGGTCTTCATGACCCGATCTTATCCGGGTAAGGCCGGAACTAACTGAAACCATCCCTGGTCATGAAGAAGGTGAACCGGGGTCTCAAAAAGGGCAGACAGGCTATGATCATTCAGAACATCCCCCTTAGGACCATCTTTCATGATCCGGCCCTGCTTCAACAACACGACCCGCTCAATCTCCGGAGGAATTTCATGGACATGGTGGGTCACTAGAATTACCGTGCCTCCCTTGCGGATGAAATTTCGAATGATCTGAAGGTATTGAAAACAAGCCTGCACATCCAGCCCGGTGGTTGGCTCATCCAACACAAGGATTTGAGGCTCGTGAACCAAAGCCCGACCCAACAAAGCTCGGCGTTGTTCTCCTGTGGACATCTCCCCGAAAGGGCGATCCCGAAGATGGGAAATCCCGAGCATGCTCAACATCTCAAAACTTCTGGTGCGGTGTCTAAGACTAATGGCTTGATGTTCATACACATCGAAACTAGAGAAAAACCCCGAAAGAATAATATCCAGCCCGGTTGTATGACAGGGATAGGCCTGTTGCATGTCCACCGATATTAACCCGATCTGTGCGCGTAGGTCCCACACATTCCAGTGCTCCTTCCCCATCAGCCGGACATATTGATCCGGCCCGACGACCGGATACAGTTCCCTCGATAGCAGCTTCATAAATGTCGATTTCCCTGACCCATTGGGACCCAGGATGACGGTCGAACACCCCTGGCCAATCACCAGAGACAGATCATGGAGGACAGGCTGAGTGCCTCGGTACACCGTCGCACGGTGAATCTTAATGAAAGCGGATATGTCTGCACTCAACATGTCATCTGACATCCACAACCTCTCCTTCCCCATGAAACATTAACCGCGCCAACAGACCATATCCAACACATGACGTCTTCCCGGAATCTGTAGAGTCCATAGACCTCAGGCGAGGGCCGTGCATGTCCCGGAAAATTCTCTTACCCCAAAACCCAGCACCTCTATCCTTTACCAAAACAAACCGTCTCACACAAAGACAAATTGTTCCATCTTGAATACAGACCCGAACTGGAAATTCACATAATGCTCAAAATCTGGCCATCGTTTATAATCAATAGACACAACCACCACTGGCACATCAGTTGCTTCTGAAAAGGTTAAGAGAGAGAAAGCAAACCGAACGGGACGGCCAACATTCACCATTTTCAGCAGATGTATAAAAATAGGGAGGTCGCAATGAAAAGGATGTCTTCAGGATGCGCAATCGGGACGATGGCCTTTGTGTCCGGAATCACATTGGGAATCGCAGCAGGGCTGTTGTGGGCCCCACAGTCCGGGAAACGAACCAGGGAAGACTTACAGGATCTTGCCTCCGATACCTTGGATCAAGCGGAAGACTGGCTAGATAATACCAAAGAAACAGTTGACGATTTTGTCAAAAGAGGAAAAGCGGCTGTCATGGGCGCTTAATTCCCGCGTTTTTTGTAGGCGAGTGGTCAGATAATGTTCACGGTATAGTTAACCATGAACAAAGCGAACACGCCGTGGGAGACGATGTCATTTTGAGCAATCTTGTCATCCAGAGCTGTTCGAAAAGCCTGCCCTGAGCGCAGTCGAATGGGCACAATCCGAGTTCAATCGAAGACCCTCAGTCTCAGTTGTGCCTTTTCATTCTTGTCGCAGATCCTTCCCACGGGCTCAGGACGACAAATTGGGAGAGGGCCTCGCCGATGTAGGTGTGTGCCACCTGCCTGATTAAGGTTATCCTGGTTGTACACATACTCCCAGACCTATCTCAAACCCTGTTGCCTTGGACCCCAGGAACAATCCCAAACAATCGAGGAACAATATTTTCCTTCTAGACTCTTCCTGACCAGAGGGATACAATTAGCTCCTGTGTCTGTCCCATTGACCTTCCAATATTCCGGTATCTATTTGAACGTGTTTCCACCTTACACGTTATTCCCGAAATTTTAAGCGGGATACTCTGCAGTGGTCTGCTGTACATTCACCAAGTTCAACCCTTTCCCATTCGCAGGAAAATCTCCTTCTCTGATGGATGGTTCTGCCAAGGGAATGTGGCACGAATCTGATTAGACACACACAAAACCAGTCCCGTTCTTGAACCACCACAACAGATAAGGACATATGATCTTGCCATGGCAGGCCTAATACACCCTCCGTTTCATCAGCGAATCGTCATTGGCGTCGAAATTGAGGCCTACAGTATCAATGTCACCGATCACAAGATCGGCAGACGCCTGTCAAAACCACGGCCTGGTCTTTCTGAATCCGGCGAACGATTTACCCGGGATGCCTCCATCGGCAGTGAATATAATAGCCGGCCATTCACGACTATCCGGGAAAGCTTGTTTTTACTTAAGGCCGGTTTGCGAAAATATCTGCGAGGTCTGTATCGCAGTCGAGAAGACGAACAGGACTATCGTGTGCCGTTATTTGTGGGAGGCTGGACGAACCGGTTTGCCGGCACCCACCTCCACATCTCTGTCGCCAATCGGAAACTCACCAAACAAGAGGCCACCTCACTCAGCTGGCATCTCCATGACCAGCTTCCGTTGCTCATCGCGACCGGAGCCAATTCTCCCATATGGGACAAAAAAGTTACGGGCAAAGCCTCCAACCGGTTTCTTCGTGGAAATGCCACCTACTTCACCCCCACAAAACGAGGGGATCTCACATCGGTCGATACCAGGGAACTGGTCTATAGCAAAGGCCGGAAAACCAAACCGCCCACTCTGGAAATACGGGTCTTCGATTCCAACATTCCGGAATTTGTCGTGGCTAATTTATGCCTGGTGAAAGCGGTCTGCCTGCGATGGCTGCGGGGAGAAGCCGCGGCCAATCGGATGAGCCATGCCGATTACCTCCTCGCCCGGACAGAAGCCGCCACGAAAGGCATGAAAACCAGACTTCCCTGGAAACGCGAATGGATCCCGGCCCCGGACTATTTAGACCAGTTCTTATGGGAACACCGGGAGGAATTCGACGCCATGGATATTCCTGAAGAAATTTATGAGGTCCTGCGCCTGCTCAAACGCCGATATAACGGAGCCCGTCTCATTCATGATGCGGTGGCTCTGGCCATTCGTGAGCACCCGCAAACCTGGCAACGCCGTTTCGCCAAACGCTATCGCTCAGGATTGGGGCATTTGCTCAGTGGCAATACCTTGCAGGATTTTGCCACAGAACTCGAAGTGCCCTTTCCCAGCACCGAACGGGTGTGGCTGGGCCGGAAACGAGCCTCCATCGATGAGTAAACGCTATCCCGCCCCGTTAATCGGGATCACCTGTGAAGCCGTGTCTAAACGGAAGGACTTCGCCAACTACGACTTGTTATGTGATCACCGCTATGCGGCCGCCGTCACCGAAGCGGGTGGACATCCCGTGTTGCTCCCGATTAACCATAGGGAAACCCTTCGCAACCGCTACCTGGAAGGCATCGACGGGTTGGTCATTGTCGGAGGAGATGATCTGGATCCAACCTGGTATGGAGAACGCCCAAAAAAACGCACAAAAGTTGCGTTTCAAAACCGGTCCAAATTTGAAGCCTGGTTATATAAGGCCGGGAAAACCCGTCGGTTACCCATTTTAGGAATCTGCTATGGCATGCAGCTGATCAATGTCCTGGAAGGCGGAACCCTTCATCAACATATTCATCCACCCAAGAAGGGCTACAATGTGGATCATGAAGGAAAGAAAAACGGGCTGCATCCGGTCAAAGTCATTCAGGGCACTCGATTGGCTAAAATCCTCGGAAAGGGTCGCAAGGTGGTGGCCACAGAACATCACCAGGGCATCCGGACACTCGCTCCCGATTTCATTCCTGCCGCCATCGCCAGCGACGGACTCATTGAGGCGATGGAACATCCCAAATACCCTCATATTTTTACCATTCAGTGGCATCCGGAACGACAACTCCGCAGCCAAACCACACAACGGCTCTTGCGGGCCTTCGTCCGATCCTGCCAACACTACCAGCGAACAAGAAACCCGTAATCGTCCCTCAACTCGTCTTATTGTCCAACCCAAAAAATCGTAAACAATACGGGCAAGGAATCAGAAAATGAGACGGGAAAGAGTGTCAGGCTGTGTCATGTGACAATCTAAAAGGCACTCATACTGCATGAGCCATTGACAAAATGAACCGGCAAGCCCGCACCAAATGGTCATTCTGAGCCGGAGGCGAGGAAGCAGTGCCTAGGTCGATTAGTCCCACGCCTCAGCGAGATCCTTCGTTTCTCTCAGGATGACAAGGACGTTGTAGGATAGAACCATGCGACACACGTCTTCACCACACCCAATCAGCCCTATGGCATTGGGTATTCAGACGATTCTTGGCGGTATGATAAAGGTCGGTTGAAATTTCAAACAATGATGTCCTGGCACCATCCCTGGAAGCTCCAAGCCAAAGCTTCCCTCATCATCATCCTCATTGTGGGCGGGGCCATTCTGGTCACCGAACTCTTGCATCAATATTATGTGGCGGAATTGGCCAAAGATGTCATTCACTCCAAATCTCTTGTCCTTCTGCGGCAAATCGGCGCGCGCTTTCAATCAGAACAGCATTTTCACAATGCGATATTGCGGGAGAAATATTTAAAAGATTTGATGAGCCGGAACCCGGACCTCATCTTCCTCCGTGTGTATGGGAAAGGCGCCAAACCCGATGAACCGCCCATCCTGCTGACGCAAGTGGGAGACACCAAGGACGCTTCAAGTGAAATCCCGTTGATGGTCACCCACACCTTCCAATTCGAAGAACCCCAAGGCCGCTTTCACAATCAACCCGGTGACGATCGGCTCAAACTCTCCACGCCTCTGGCCATACAGGGAAAAACCACCGGGGTCATCTACGCCGAATACTGGACGGGACAACTCACCACCATCACGCGATTTTTTCTCAATTGGTCGCTCATCATCAGCCTGATCATGGGATTCGGCATCGTGGTGGCGTTAAACTTCTTTCTCTACCGGCATGTGATCCGTCCACTTGGGCGTCTAAAAACCGGGCTGGCTGAGGTCGAAAAGGGCCAATGGGCCACCCTGGTCCCGATCGAAAAAACAGACGAAATAGGCGAATTAGCCCGCCAGTTCAATTCCATGGCACAACAGATCCAAGAGGTCATGAGGGAAAATGCAACATTGAATCAGGCATTAGCCCAGGCCCGGGATGCCCTACAGACCAGAGTGGAGGATGCGACGGCAGAGCTACGCCAACGGAATGAAGAACTGGCCGCCGTCAACGAGCGACTCTCCATTGCGCAACGTGACATTCTCCGGCAACAACGGTTGGCGGTCTTGGGCCAACTGGTCGCCACCATCGCCCACAAGATCGGGACACCCTTAACGGCCATCTTCGGACACCTGCAACTGCTCCAGGAAGATCCGCATCTTCCCCAGGAAGTCCTGGAGCGGGTGCGAACCATGCTCAAACAAACCGATCGCCTCACCCACAGCATCCAGGACTTACTCACCTTTACGCGAACACCCACCATTTCCGTCGAACAGGTCTCGGTTCCGACCCTGATCGACCAGTCGTTGCTATTATTCCGCCCACTGCTTCAAGAGCACGGCATTCAAGGCCTGACCCACTTTTCACCCGATCTGTGGTCTGTCCAGGGAGATGCCTTTCATCTTCAGGAGGCCATCAACAACCTCATCGATAACGCGATCGATGCCATGCCGGACGGAGGACAATTGACCATTCAGGCCCGAAACGCCGAAGATACTGCTCAAGCGGGACCGGAGGTCGTCATTGATATTCACGATTCAGGACCAGGGATTCCACGGGAACACATAGAAAAAATCTTTGACCCCTTCTTTACCACCAAAAGCTTGGGGTCAGGAACAGGCCTAGGGTTGGCCATCACCACCGAAATTATTCAATTGCATAAGGGCCACATCACCGTGCACAGCGAGGAGGGCCATGGCACCCGTTTTCTCATTCGGCTGCCGGCCTGGAGGAATTCCGATCATGCATAAAGCCACCATCCTCATCGTCGATGATGAACCGGACACACTGATCCTGCTTCGGGAAATCATGGAAAAAGAAGGCTATCAGGTCTACACCGCCACAAGTAGTCAAGCCGCCTTAGCCACCTTCGTCGATCAAACGCCGGATGTGGTGTTATCGGACATTCAAATGCCACACATGGACGGGCTGGCCCTCCTGGCTGAAACACGGAAACGCAGTCCCCTCACCCAGGTCATTCTCCTCACCGCTTATGGATCGTTGTCGACCGCGGTGGAAGGGATCAAAGCCGGGGCCTTCGATTACCTCTCCAAGCCGTTCGCATTGGAAGAAATTCGTTCCGTCGTCCGACGGGCCTGTGACCATAAACACACCCTGGAGCAGGCTCGCGTATCGATTCAGCCACTTCTGCCAAAGGGAAACGGCATCAACCAGATACAAGGCAACAGTCCGCCGATGGTGGCCGTGTACAAACTCATCGCACGCGTCGCACCGACGGAATCCACCGTCCTCATCCATGGTGAAACGGGAACAGGAAAGGAACTCATTGCCAGGGCCATGCATGCCAACAGTCTCCGAAGCGAGGGGCCGTTTATCGCCGTGGATTGCGGTACCCTCACAGAAAATCTGCTGGAAAGTGAATTATTCGGTCACGAGCGCGGGGCCTTCACGGGAGCCATCACCCTCAAAAAAGGACTCCTGGAATCGGCCAATCGAGGCACCTGTTTTCTGGATGAAATCGGCGATATCTCCCCGAACCTGCAGAGCAAACTTCTCCGGGTCCTACAAGAGCATGAAATTCGCCGTGTGGGCGGCATGGAATCGATCAAAGTCGATGTCCGCATCATTGCCGCCACCAACAAACACCTCAAAAAACTAGTGGAATCCGGAAAGTTCCGGGAAGACCTGTACTATCGGCTCAACGTGGTCACGCTGCATCTGCCCTCGCTGAAAGAACGGGTCGAAGACATCCCCACACTCATCGACTACTTTCTCACCAAATATACCCAACTCAACAACAAGGTCATCACCGGAGTGCACCCGCAGGCGTTAGCCCTGCTCACCAACTATTCGTGGCCGGGAAATGTGCGTGAACTCGAACATACCATTGAACGAGCCGTGGTCATGACCCCGCATTCCCTCATCATGTCTCACGACCTCCCGTTAGCGCTCGTCGCGCCTCCCGCGCTACCCGACCAATCGCCATCCCACCCAGACTGGAAAACACTCGGACAGCTCGAACGGGAACACATACTCAAAGTCCTCGATGCGCAACAAGGCGACGAAAACCGCACATCGGAACTCCTGGGCATCCACAGGAAAACCCTCCAACGCAAACTCAAAGAATACGGCCTCCGCTAACCTCAATCCGCCCTCCCCGTCATCTCCATCAGCCCTCGCCCATCCCTCTCTCCCTGTGGTTATCCTGATCCATTCGACTACGCTCAGGACAAGGCCCAACGAAGGATCTCGCAAAGCCATAGGCCTCTCCTCAACCCGGCCACAGACGCTTCATCCTAATTTCTCCGTCATCCTGGCCATCCCTCCTCGCCCATCCCTCCCCCCCTGTGGTCATCCTGAGAGAAACGAAGGATCTAGCAAAGCGATAAGCCTCTCCTCAACCCGGCCACAGACGCTTCATCCGGACTTCCTCCCCCTCCGGCTTGCCCGTGTTCAGTATCTGGAATCATAGAGAAAGGATAGCTTCCGCTTTTTCCTGGAAGGTCCTGAACGGTTCGTCTTCTGTAATCCGACGCCTACCGGCTGGCCCCAGGGAGGGACGCTCTTATCCTTTGCGGACCTTGTTTGAGCAAAGCGAGTTGGTCCGCTCTTCAAAAGGTTGGCGTCCCTCCCCTCCAATGAAGCCAGACGGGGCGTCATTGGTTTTGGCCACTTTTGCCGAAACAAAAGTGGCTCGGCTGCCGGGCCGACCCCGGCACCCACCGACATTGAAATCTCAAGGCCACCTCGTGAGGGAAAAGAGAGCCATCATAAAATCATCGGAACTTCAAAGGAATTTCTCCCAATTCCAGTTATTAGAATCTAGAACAATCGCCCACGAAATTTCGCGGAAAATTTGTGAATTCAAACTCTGTCTTTAATTCGGAAAGGAAACCTATTCAAATTTCTTTCTCCCAATTTCATCAGGGATAATTCCTCTTCGTTCCGTTAATACCGTTGCGAGTATTCGGCTATCCATCTTCCTATGAATCATTCCTTCTCCCCTGCATTGTCATCCTGAGCTCCGACGAAGGATCTGAGCCCAGCCCAACTCCGCACATCAACACGCGACGCCCCTCCGTCATTTTCGCCAGTAGTTATGGGGCATCCATCTTACTCCCCGCATGGTCATCCTGAGAGAAACGAAGGATCTGTGCCCAGCCTAACCCCGCACATCGACACGCGACGCCCATCCGTCATCTGGCCATACTAAATTAGGCATTCCAACTTCAAATTTAAATCCGCACACCAAATCTTCAGAACACCCCCCCACACCTCCGACACAATTTCATGAACAATAATTCTGTACTTTAATCGAAGTGTTGGGTATTCTCGCTTTTGAAAATAAAGGAATTTCAACCTGGCAACACATGGCACGACAAGCAAAAACAAAAAACAAAAAAGAATCAAACGGCGCGACGGTCGGCTTCGAGCAAAAGCTCTGGCAAGCCGCCGACGCGTTGCGCAACAACATGGACGCGGCGGAATACAAACACGTTGTCCTGGGTCTCATCTTCCTCAAATACATCTCCGATGCCTTCGAAGCGAAACACGACGAACTGGTGGCCCAGAAGGCGCAAGGTGCCGACCCCGAAGATCCGGACGAGTACAAAGCCGCCAGCATCTTCTGGGTACCCAAGGAAGCCCGCTGGACACATCTGAAAGCAAGCGCACCCCAGCCAACCATCGGCACGCTGGTGGACGACGCCATGAGCGCCATCGAGCGGGATAACCCTTCGCTCAAAGGGGTGTTACCCAAGGACTTCGCCCGTACAGGCCTCGACAAACAGCGACTCGGGCAGATCATCAACCTGGTGAGCGACATCGCGCTTGGCAGCACCGCCGACCGCGCCAAGGACACCTTGGGCCGCGTCTATGAATATTTTCTCTCCCGCTTCGCCAGCGCCGAAGGCAAGAGCGGCGGGCAGTTCTACACGCCATCCAGTGTCGTGCGCATCCTGGTCGGAATGCTCGCCCCATACAAGGGCCGGGTGTATGACCCCTGCTGCGGCTCGGGCGGCATGTTCGTGCAGAGCGAGAAATTCATCGAGGCACACAGCGGCAAACTCGGCGACATCTCCATCTACGGCCAGGAGTCCAACTACACCACCTGGCGACTGGCCAAAATGAATCTGGCCATCCGTGGCATCGACGCGCAGATCGCCCACGGCGACACCTTCCACAACGACAAACACCCCGATCTCAAGGCCGACTATGTCCTGGCCAATCCACCCTTCAACGACAGCGATTGGCGTGGCGACTTGTTGAAAGACGACAAGCGCTGGGTCTACGGTGTGCCGCCTTCGGGCAACGCCAACTACGCCTGGGTCCAACACTTTATCCATCATCTGTCGCCAACCGGACTCGCAGGCTTCGTACTAGCCAATGGCTCGATGTCGTCCAATCAATCAGGCGAAGGCGATATCCGCAAAGCCATCATCGAGGCCGACCTGGTGGACTGCATGGTGGCGCTTCCCGGACAACTGTTCTATTCAACACAGATCCCCGTCTGCCTCTGGTTTCTTGCCCGCAACAAAAAGAATGGAACCCGTTCGACTGGCTCAGGGCATGGATTCCGAGACCGGCGCGGCGAAACGCTCTTCATCGACGCCCGAAAAATGGGAACGCTTGTAGATCGCGTGCATCGAGAACTAACTGACGCCGACCTCGCCAAAATCGCCGGAACCTACCATACTTGGCGGGGCGACGCACAAGGAAGTTCTAGCGTCGCGAGAGGCAGGACGCCGGGAGCGGCCGACAAGGATATTGGCAAATATGAAGACATTCCCGGCTTTTGCAAAAGTGTGGCGCTCGACGACATCCGCAAACACGGGCACGTCCTTACCCCCGGCCGCTACGTCGGCGCCGAGGTGGCCGAAGAAGATGCCGAGCCCTTTGAAGAGAAGATGCTGCGGCTTGCCGCGACATTGCGCCAGCAACAAGCCGAAGCCGCCAAGCTGGACATGGCCATCGCCGCCAATCTGAAGGAACTTGGGTACGGTGAGTAAGTGGTTCGAAAAGACGATCGGCGAAGCACCAATTTTCATCGGGGATGGTAATTACTCGTCCAAATACCCGAAAAGCAGCGACTTCGTTCCAATGGGAGTGCCTTTTATCACTGCCTCGGACATGATCAACGGCCATATCAGATCCGACAACTTTCGCTACATTTCAAAGCGCCAGCATGAAGAACTGAGAAAGGGCCACTTGTGCAAAGGAGATGTAATTGTAGTCACGCGTGGCAATGGAATCGGAAACGTGGCCTTTGTTGAACAAGAATTTCACGATGCAAATATCAACGCACAATTAGTTCTTTTAAGAGCTGATGAAAAGGTATTACATAACCGTTTCTTGTATTTCTTGCTTTCAAGTAAAGAATTTAAAGAGATACTAATTCGATTCGGATCTGGATCGGCCCAACCACAGATTCCTATCAATAGCCTGGTTAAAATACCGGTGAGGTACCCTGATTATACCGAACAACGCTTCATCGCCCACATCCTTGGCACACTGGACGACAAGATCGAACTGAATCGGCGGGTGAACGAAACACTGGAGGAAATGGCGCGGGCACTCTTCAAATCCTGGTTCGTGGATTTCGATCCCGTCCGCGCCAAGGCTGAAGGCCGGGCCCCTCGCCTTCCCAAACCCCTCGCCGACCTTTTCCCCGACTCCTTCGAAGACTCCGACCTCGGCGAAATCCCAAAGGGCTGGCAGGTGGTAAGCATCGGAGAAATTGCCGATGTGGTCGATTGTCTTCACTCCAAGAAACCTGAACGTCAAGAATCAGGCATGCCCCTACTTCAACTCTGGAACATCCGGGATGATGGCCTTCTTGCCATGGAGAACACGTACTTCATCGATGAAGTTGACTATCGGAGGTGGGTTTCGCGGATGGAGGCCTCGCCAGGAGATTGCGTTATCACGAACGTAGGTCGTGTTGGTGCTGTTGCCCAAATACCAGTTGGACAAAAAGCAGCACTAGGAAGAAACATGACCGGCATTCGCTGTAAACCTTCGTTTCCATTTCCAACCGTGCTCCTTGAATGCTTGATCTCCAAAGGGATGAAAGATGAGATCAGTTTCAAGATGGACACGGGGACCATCCTTGACGCTCTCAACGTCAGGAGCATTCCTAGCCTCCGCTTTATTCGGCCGACACGGGAAATTTTAAAGACCTTTGAGCGCACGGTGCGGCCTCTGAGGGCGCAGATGGAAGTGCGCCTCCTGCAATCCCGCACCCTCGCCGCTCTGCGCGATACCCTCCTGCCCAAGCTCACCTCTGGCGAACTGCGGGTGAAGGATGCGGAGCGGTTCCTTGGAGGGCATGTGTAATGGCTTCCTCATCGCCTGCCGATGTCTTCGTGATGCATGGCGCTAGAACTGCTATCGCCGCTGGTCTGCTGCACATCAAAGAGCAGGTGAATGGCATCGAACGTGCCGTTGGGGAAAACCCCGGATTAGCCTTCGACCTTGCTAGAACTGTGGTAGAAAGTACGTGCCGCACCATATTGACCGAACGGAAGGTAGGGTATAATTCTGACGACGACCTGCCCGGACTGTTCAAAATGGTCACAACAAATCTTCCCATGTTGCCGGTCACCGCAAGCAGCGAGGCCGAGGCGCGGAAGAGTCTCATGCAGACCCTCAATGGTCTCCATACTGCGTTGCAAGGAATTTGCAAGTTGCGGAATGCCTACGGATTTGCTTCCCATGGCAGTGAAGGGACCCGACCAATAATGGAGACCGTTCAGGCCCTGCTTGCAGCGCAAGCCGCAGATGCTATCATCGGATTTCTTCATCGCATCCACCGGCAGCAGGAAAATACCCATCCAACCGAGAGGTTTGAGTATGGGGACAATGTGGAATTTAACGCCTACCTTGATGAAGCAAATGAGGAGGTTCAGATCTTTGAGCTGACCTATCGGCCGAGTGAAGTTCTTTTCGCAGTCGATCTTGACGCGTATCGTGACTTGTTGACCAATTACGAGCCAACCGATGAGGACAAGGAACCGGCGCCAATCCCGAACCTGGCTGAAGGTAGTGCTTGAGCAAAAACACTTCCTCGGATTCGAGATTGAAGACCCTAGAATGCCTTTCCTTAAAAAGTTGAGGTTCTTGGTTCTGCCCAAACCCCACCGTAGTGAGTTGTGGGTGCAAGATACGGAAAATTTCTTTAACAAGAACAGCGTATGAAACGCGAAGCAAAACTTCTCCTTGATAAGGCATGTGATTCATTGGTGCTTAGCATTGAGCTTTTTAACCGACCCAATGACCGAGGTCGAGTCAGTGGCACCCTGATCCAAATCGATCACTCCTTTGAAATGTTGCTAAAGTCGGCATTACTTCACCGCGGAGGGCGCATTCGGGAAAAGCGGGCTAAAGAAACGATAGGTTTTGACACTTGCGTACGCCGGGCGCTCAGTGATGGAACGGTCAAATTTGTAAGCGAGGAACAAGCATTGGTACTGCAAACCATAAACGGCCTGCGTGACGCAGCACAACACCATCTTCTTGATATTTCCGAAGGGCAGCTTTATGTCCACATTCAGTCTGGTGTCACTCTCTTTCGAGACCTTCTGAAAAAAGTCTTTGATGAGGCACTTGTGAGCCACCTCCCCGTGCGAATCTTGCCAGTATCGACTTCACCTCCTACAAATCTGGAAACTCTCTTCGAGTCCGAGGTTGACGAAATCAAAAAGTTGCTACGCCCCAAAAAACGTCGCCAAGTTGAAGCGATGGCAAGACTAAGACCGCTTGCAATACTGGACTCAACGATTAAGGGAGAAAAAGGCCAACCTAGCAATACTGAATTAAGAAGCCTGGGCAAGGACATAATTTCGGGTAAGTCCTGGGCCGATACATTTAAGGGAGTATCGGCGATTGAGATCAGACCAGAGGGGACAGGTCCAAATCTGTCGCTCCGTGTATCCAAGAAAGAGGGCATCCCAATTCAACTGGTTTCGGAAGGCACACCCGGAGCTTCCGTTGTAGCCGTGAAGCGAGTGAACGAACTGGATTTTTACAATTTCGGGGCAAAACAACTTGCCGAAAAGCTTCACACGTCCCTGCCAAAAGTCCTGGCAGTCGTCGAACACCTTGGGTTAAGAGCCAAGCCTGACTGCTACAAAGAATTCAAGATCGGTAGCCAGTTGTACAAGCGCTATTCACAAAAGGCATTGGGAGAAATAAAGACGGCCCTTGAAAGGGAGAGTGTGGACGACATTTGGGCAAAACGTTCTAAGAAAAAGACTTGACCGCGGGCGAAGATATGATTGAGGCCATTGTAAAAGACGCTTTCCTGCGCCACAAATTGCTGCCCAAATTCATTTGAACGAAACTACGAAGGTAAATTACTGATATATATTTGGAGGCTCCCTGTGAAAATCTCCACCATTCTCGACAAGGTTGACGAAAATCAACTCTTCGTCCCCGCGTTTCAGCGTGAATACGTCTGGAAACGGGACGATGCCAAACAGCTCATCGATTCCTTAATCAAGGAATATCCAACCGGAACCATGCTGACCTGGGAGACGGCCGATCCACCTGAATTGAAAGGCCCCCACAAATACGATGAAAAGCAGGGGGCAGTCCGCATTCTATTGGACGGTCAACAGCGGGTAACGACACTGTATATGCTGATTCGCGGGAAAATTCCTCCGTACTATACCGCCCCGGAGATTACCAACGACACGAGAGGCTTATACGTCAATATTGAGACGTTGGAGCTTTCCTATTACATGCGGAAACGGATGGATAACAATCCACTCTGGCATAACATCACCGACATCTTTCTTCGCAAAGTCCGCGCAAAGGATATTGTGCGGGAGTTGGAAAACCGGGGAGAGCCGGTCGGCCGCGAACGTGACGACCAAATTGACGACAACATGCGGGCGGTTGAGAACATCCTCAATCGCGAATTCCCGGAACAGACGATTCCCATTAAAGCCAAGATTCGTGAGGCAATCGATATTTTCTATAAAGTAAATGCCAGCGGTGTGGCGCTGACCGATGCCGAGTTGGCTTTGGCGCAAATATCCGGTTACTGGCCGCAAGCCCGGGATACATTCAAGAAAAAGCTCGCTGCTCTCGCCGAGGATGGATTTGTCTTTAAGCTGGATTTTGTCGTGTACGCACTTCTTGCCTGTCTCCACCATGTCGGATCGGAAATGCGCAAGCTCCATGGAACTGAGAATAACGACGCCGTGCGGAGCGCCTGGCAACGACTTGATGAACAGGTTCTGGATTACGTCGTCAATCTCTTGCGGACGCACGCGTATGTGGATCACACGGATGAGATCAACTCTATTTATGCCCTAATTCCGATTATTTCCTACTTCTATGACAAGAAGGGCAAGTCCCTGACCGACACAGAAATTCGGAAAATGGTCAAGTGGTTTTACTACTCGCAGATTCGGGCTCGTTATGTCAGTCAGCTTCCGCAGAAACTGGATTTCGACCTTCGAATCATTGCTGAGTCGGCCCAACCATTTGATGAGCTCTTAAATGTGATCAAGGAAGAACGCCGACTGGAGATTACCCCTGAGGAATTTGAAGGGCGATCAATCTCCCATCCCTTGTTTGGGCTGATGCGCTGGTTCCTCAAAAGTCGTGGCGCCATTTGTTTAACCACAGGGGTTGGGCTTCGCATGAATATGGGGGAAAAGTATCAACTAGAAAAAGATCACATTTTCCCCTACTCGCGCCTCAAGGAAGTGGGATATGGCAAAGGCAACCGGCTTAAATACGCATTGGCTCAGGAACTAACGAATCGTGCCATTCTTACCCAGGTTGCTAACCGGTCGAAATCTGCCACGACGGCAGCCGACTACCTTGCGGAGGTTAAACAGCGCTTTCCCAAAGCTTTAGCTTTGCAATGCATTCCTGAAAATGAAGACCTGTGGCAGAGAGACCGGTTTGAGGATTTTTTGAAGGAGCGACGACAATTACTCGCGGAAGCCCTGAACAAATTCATTGAAGGCATTACCGTTACCCTGGAAGTGGCCGCGCCCGCGCAGATTGAAGAGGTCATTTCCGAAGGCGAGAGCGATGGGTTGGAGTTCAAATCCTCCCTCCGCTGGGATTATCAACAGGGCTGCGTCAACAAGAAGCTGGAAGATGTCATTATGAAATCCGTGGCAGCCTTTGCGAATGCTGATGGCGGCACGTTGCTGATAGGCGTTGATGATTCTGGAGCAGTACTTGGTCTAGAGAACGATTATGCCTCCCTGAATGCTGATAAAGATAAATTTGAGTTACATTTGCGCAATCTCCTCAATCAGCAGCTGGGGGTCGCATTCGTGGCCAAGAAACTCGCCATCACTTTTCCTGCCTTGGAGGGTAAAGATATTTGCCAGATTGAAATCAACCAAGCCAGTGAGCCGGTGATCATTAAGCTGAAGGATAATACCGGTCAAACCGTTGAGAAATTCTTCGTACGTAGCGGGAATTCGTCACAAGAAATCCCCTTGAGCCAAATAAAGAGTTATTTGCAGGAGCGCTTCAAATAAAGGAAATCCGATAGTGCGCTTCACTGAATCCGTCGTTGAGGATGCCGCCCTGGCCTGGCTGGAAGCGTTGGGCTACGCCGTCCTGAAAGTTCTGTTGCGAGAAGCCATTGGCCCCCTTTACCAGATCTAACGGAGTACGTCCGATGCCGTCCAACGAGCCATCTGCTTCTACTCCACCCGGCGGTGAGGTTCTCCTTTACGAAGCCCCCGATGGCCAGGTGCGGGTAGACGTGCGGCTCGAACGGGAGACGGTCTGGCTGTCACTGACCCAGATGGCCGAGCTGTTCGGACGCGATAAGTCCGTGATTTCGCGGCATTTACGGACTGTGTTCGCTTCTGGGGAACTGGAGCGGGAGGCAGTTGTTGCAAAAAATGCAACAACTGCGGCAGACGGTAAGACCTACCAAGTCGAGTTCTTCAACCTCGACGCCATCCTGTCGGTCGGCTATCGGGTGAATTCCAAGCGCGGTACCCAGTTTCGCATTTGGGCCACCCGGACCCTGCGGGACCACTTGGTTCGGGGGTACACGTTTAACGAGCATCGGTTGGCCGAACGGGGCCTGTTAGAAGCCCGCCAGACTCTGGACCTTCTGGCCCGCACCCTACAAAACCAGTCGCTCGTGGACGAAACCGGTCGCGCGGTGCTGGACCTGATCGTCAGCTACGCGGACACCTGGCGGCTTCTTTTGGAATATGACGAAGATCGCCTTCCCCTGCCTCCTGGGGTTCGCCCCTCTTCTGGGGTGCTGGGTTACGACCAGGCCAGCCGTGCGATTGCTGATTTTAAAAGGGAATTGTTGGTTCGGAATGAAGCCACGCCGTTATTCGGGAACCCGCGCGGAGAAGCCTTGGATGGCATCCTCGCCAGTCTTGAGCAGACGATGTTCGGCGATGCGTTGTACCGCTCACGCGAAGAGAAGGCGGCCCATCTGCTCTACTTTATCGTCAAAGATCATCCCTTCACCGATGGCAACAAACGCATCGGCTCTTTTTTATTTCTGCTCTACCTCCGGCAAGAAGGGGTGACGCACCGGCTTACCCCAGAAGGTTTAACGGCACTCACCCTGCTTCTCGCGGAAAGCGCGTCATCAAACAAAGATTTGATGATCCGGCTGATTATCAATCTGCTGGTGGAACCAGCAACATGAAATCCTTCACCGAATCGGTTGTCGAAGACGCCGCCCTGGCCTGGCTGGAAGCGTTGGGCTATACCATCCTGCACGGCCCTGATATTGCCGCCGGAGAGCCTGCCGCCGAACGTAGCGATCCGAATTATCGCGACGTTGTTCTAGAAGACCGACTGCGGCAAGCGCTTTTGCGTTTGAATCCCGACCTGCCACACGAGGGAATTGAGGATGCCTTTCGCAAGTTGACCCGGACTGATGCTCCATCGCTGGTTGAACGCAACCGTGCCGTGCATCACATACTCGTAAACGGCGTCACGGTGGAATACCGTCGACCGGATGGATCGATTGCCGGCGCACAAGCGCAAGTCCTGGACTTTTCGGACCACCAAAACAATGACTGGCTGGCGGTGAATCAGTTCACGGTCGGCGAAGGTCAATATGTACGTCGGCCCGATGTGGTTTTGTTTGTAAATGGGCTTCCCCTCGCCGTAATCGAACTTAAAAACTCGGCTGATGAGAACGCCACCGTGTGGAAAGCATATCACCAACTTCAGACGTATCAGGCTCAGATTCCCTCGCTCTTTGCCACAAACGCAGTCCTTATTGCCTCCGACGGGATGGAGGCCCGCATTGGTTCACTGGGGGCAGGGAAGGAATGGTTTAAACCCTGGCGCACGATTTCGGGTCGGGAAGATGCCCCAGGGACATTGACACAGCTTGAGGTGCTCCTGAAGGGGGTATTCGATAAGCGCCGATTTCTCAATCTGGTGCGGCACTTTATCGTGTTCGAGGACGGGGGCGGCGGAAAACTCATCAAAAAGATGGCGGGGTACCACCAATTCCACGCAGTGAACGTGGCTGTGGAAGAAACCTTGCGGGCAGCCCGCCGCGCGGCGGCTACCAAGGAGCAGTCGGAAGAGTCCATGGGACATTATGCGGCGGGGCATCAAGCAGGCGGAGCACCGGGGGACCAACGGGTTGGTGTGGTGTGGCATACACAAGGCTCAGGCAAGAGTTTGACCATGGCGTTTTATGCGGGTCGGGTTATTCTCCACCCGGCGATGGCCAACCCGACCATTGTGGTCCTCACCGATCGCAACGACCTGGACGACCAGCTTTTCGGTACCTTCGCCCGCTGCCATGCGTTATTACGGCAGCCACCAGTGCAAGCAGAAGATCGTGCGGACCTGCGGGAGAAGCTGAAGGTCGCATCCGGGGGTGTGGTCTTTACCACCATTCAGAAGTTCTTTCCCGAAGAAAAGGGCGACCGGCATCCCGTTCTTTCAGACCGCCGCAATATCGTGGTGATTGCGGACGAGGCGCACCGCAGTCAGTATGATTTTATCGACGGCTTCGCCCGGCACATGCGCGATGCGCTGCCGAATGCCTCGTTTATTGGCTTCACCGGAACACCTATTGAGCAGACCGACGCCAACACCAGGGCCGTCTTCGGCGACTACATCAGCATCTACGACATTCAACGGGCGGTCATCGACGGCGCCACCGTCCCCATCTACTACGAGAGCCGGCTTGCTAAGTTGGTCCTCAAAGACTCCGAGCGCCCTAAGATTGACTCTGAATTCGAAGAAGCCACCGAAGGGGAAGAAGTCGACCGCAAGGAAAAACTCAAGACGAAGTGGGCGCAGCTCGAAGCCGTGGTGGGATCGGAAAACCGGATTAAGTTGATTGCGCGAGATCTCGTAGAGCATTTTGAGACACGGCTTGAGGCCATGGCGGGGAAGGCCATGGTGGTCTGCATGAGCCGCCGGATCTGTGTTGAGCTATACCGCGAAATTTCCGCATTACGCCCTTCGTGGCATGGGGACGATGCAGGAGGAAGTGCAGGTGTCGCGGGAGGCACGATGCCGGGAGCGATCGCCGATGAAAAGGGAATCATGAAAGTCATTATGACCGGGTCGGCCTCCGATCCGCTGGAATGGCAAGGCCATATCCGCAATAAAAAACGCCGCGAGGACATGGCGCTCCGGTTTCGAAATCCGAAGGACCCTTTTCAAATTGTGATCGTGCGGGATATGTGGCTAACGGGCTTCGATGCGCCCAGTCTGCACACGATGTTCGTGGACAAGCCCATGCGCGGCCACGGACTGATGCAGGCTATCGCGCGGGTCAACCGCGTGTTCAAAGAAAAGCCCGGTGGGCTCGTGGTGGATTACCTCGGCCTGGCCGATGAGCTAAAAAAGGCCCTTGCGACGTACACGGAAAGCGGCGGCACCGGAAAAACGGCTCTGGATCAAACCGAGGCTGTAGCGGCGTTGGTCAAGCACTATGAGATTTGTTGTGGTCTCTTCCACGGCTTCGACTGGTCGGCCTGGACCAACGGGAAACCACAGGCTCGCCTGTCCGTGTTGCCTCAGGCGCAGGAGCATATTCTGGCCCAGGATGACGGGAAGGCCAGGCTCCTTCGGGTGGTGACAGACCTCTCTCAAGCCTTCGCGCTCGCCGTCCCGCACGAGGAGGCCCTGCGTCTTCGCGACGACGTGAGTTTCTTTCAGACCGTGCGCGCAGTATTGGCCAAGAACACCCCTAGCGAACACAAGACGGATGAAGATCTTGACCACGCCATCCGGCAAATTATTTCGAAGTCCGTGATGTCCGATGAAGTCATCGACATTTTTTCTGCGGCCGGACTCAAGAAACCTGACATATCGATTCTTTCCGACGAGTTCCTGGCTGAGATGCGTGGGATGCCGCAGCGGAATCTGGCGGTCGAATTACTCCAGAAACTCCTAAAGGGAGAGATTAAGACCCGCTCGCGTCGCAACGTCGTTCAGGCCCGCTCGTTCGCCGAACTGCTGGAGCAGTCGGTACGGAAATATCAGAACCGGGCGATTGCGACGGCGCAGGTGATTGAAGAACTCATCGCGCTAGCAAAAAAAATCCGCGCCGCCAGTGCGCGTGGGGAAAAGCTCGGGCTTTCCGAGGATGAGGTAGCTTTTTACGATGCGCTGGGAACCAACGATAGCGCCGTCCAGGTTCTGGGCGATGACACGCTTCGCATGATTGCCCGCGAGTTGGTCGCCACGGTGAAGAAAAACGTCACGATCGACTGGACCCTTCGCGAAAATGTCCAGGCACAACTGCGCGTGCTGGTGAAACGTATTCTACGCAAATACGGCTACCCTCCCGATAAGCAGGAGCAAGCCACAAAAACGGTACTCGAACAAGCCGAGGTGTTATGCCCGGAGTGGGCGACGGCATAACGGCTGCTATGCCTTCTGTAGAGATTCCCAAAAGTAAAAAGAAAAAATTTTCACTAAACCATTTTTTATGTGAAAGGACGTGAAAGGGGAACTGAATGCCTGCGAGCCATGCCTTGTTTCAAAGTGCAAAAGAGTTTGCGACCCATCTCCACCTCCTACGACAAGAGCGCCGCAAACGAAAGTTTGAACTCCGCGCTCAGGGCTTGAAGCGAAGAGCTTTAACTCCGAAAGAACGCCAAATAGTATTGAGTAAAACAGGGGGCCGATGTCACATCTGTGGTGGCCATATTGTTGATAATTGGGCTACCGACCATGTCTTTGCCCATTCACAGGGCGGAGAACATTCCGTCGACAACTATCTCCCGGCCCACGGTATCTGTAATAACTATAGATGGTTTTACAGCACAGAGGAATTTCAGTGGATTCTCAAGCTCGGGGTGTGGTTCAGGACAAAGATCGAAAATGAGCACCCGTTGGCCGTACGGTTGGCTGAAAAATTTGTGCGATATGAGGCGCAGCGGGATTCCCGGCGACGTCAGCCTTAGGGCTCAGAAAGAACGGGGTCACCCATGAGCAGGCTGTCTTAGGCCGGATTGTTCATTAATCCCAATCCGCTGATGAGAACGAGCATTCCTCCTATGACCTGCTTGAACCACTGATCGTTTTTCAAAATCGCATCATGAAATTTGAGTCCGATCACATGGCCGATGGCTGCAATGGGGAGGAGCGTAAGGGCGGTGAGCAGATGCAGCTCGACTCCGAGTATCACGAAGGTACTCATTTTAATCGTGACGATGGTAAACCAGAGAACGTACAACGTGTTACGAAGTTGATGGGTCGCGACATTTTTCATGGTGACCGCAACCATCAGTGGTCCACCGGTCAGTGACGTTCCCGCCACATATCCACCAAGCGCAAGCAACAGCACGTCGCTCCAGCTCTTGTTGCTATTGATGGCAAGGTTCAAAAGCCACATCACTCCATACGCGAGGGAGATGGAATAAATAAAGATGAGCAGCCACTCAGTCGGCAACGTAATCAGGCCGAACACACCAATCAAGGTCGTGGGGATGACAAACAGCGTGGCGTGCCGCAAATAGGGCCAATCGACATCGTGAATACCGGTACGTAAGGTCAGCGCCGAAAAAAACAGGAGATGCGATCCGATGACCGGCAACCAAAAGAGTGGTTGGTCATAGAGAAACAGCATGAGTGGGAGTCCGAGCGCAGCACCACCGAACCCAAGCCCGCTGCGTACAAACCCTGTCCAGATAAACAGGACTCCCACGAGGAGTAGCTGAGTGATCGGGAAGTCAAAAAGGATGTTCGTCATGGATCGGGTCAGTTCTTCTGTACACTTAACCTAATACATGCGTCGTTCGAATGTGTTGTGGATACGGGTCTAGTCTGTTGTTGTCAGTTTTATCATGCAACACATCACGAATTTTCGCAGCAAAACTTCTTAAGGTACCATTTCCCTCAAAGTCACGTCTGTTTTAAAGAATTATCTATCCTCTACTGGCGAAAATGGTCACATGTTTTTCAAATTTTATAGGTCTGAGGCTGGGGACAGGTCTTGCATTCACACATTCTCCCAGGTCCTTTTCACCTACCGAATGCCTTCCTTTTCTCTGTGGGTTTTTGTGGCACTTGTCTTTTAGAGGCCGGGGATTCGCCCCCGAACGACGAGGTCCTTTTGTTTCGGCAAAAGGACCCAAAACCATTGACGCCCCGTCTGGCCTTATTGAAGAGGAGGGACGCGAACATTTTGAAGAGCGGACCAACTCGCAGGGCTCACACAAGGCCCGCTAGATGCGAAGAGCGTCCCTCCCTGGAGCCAGCCGGCAGGCGTCGGACTACAGACGAAACGTTCATGCTTGAGGTCCGGCCTTTTATTCACACATACTCCCGGCCACCTTCCCACATTCCGACTTGTTTAGAATGATTCACTGTTATCTGCGGGTTCTTGTGGAGATTCACAGAAAAGATGGGTCCCCGATGACTTCCGCCGGGATGACGAAGTGGGAGAAGGAATCAGAATGAGGAGTCCGGGGCAGGTTGAGGGGGCCATCGCTTGGCGAGATCCTTCGTTCCACTCAGGATGACAACGTGGAGAGATGGATGCGAGATGAAAAATGGCGGGCATGACGGAGTAAGAGGAGGAACCAGGGTAAAGAGTCTGGGGCTGGATTGAGGATGTCACGCCCTGGCTAGATCCTTCGCCACTTGCTCAGGATGACAACTTCTTTCAGGACGTGCTCCATGTAATCCCCTGCGGGATCCATAGGGCATCACAAAAAAATGATGGAGGTCTGGTCTGGGTAGCCGCCATGACGGAGCAGAGGAATATTATTTTTCCCGCTTCTTAAATAATTTTTTTCTTTGCATGGTACGCTATGATGGGCATACGCAGTCTCCCCTCGCCCTTCCCGGAAGGGCTTCAGCGAGGTGACATTGGAACCGTCGTGCCGGTTCACCAAGGGGCAAAGGTTACGAGGTAGAATTTACGACCCTGGATAGCGAGATCGTTGCGGTCGTCGCGCTGTAGGTTTTTTAAGTCCACCAGACTCACAAGCATGAGATCCTCCATGCGCAAATCCTGGCAGGTTCGATACCCTAATTTTGTTCCCCCCTTCCCTTTTGTCATGGGTTTTTGAACAGTCCATCACGGGTTCATCGTGCTTTCACACGATCGCCAATCCACATTAAATACCTTTGAAAACGGTCGTCTGATGAGACCCTTTCTTCCCTACGAGTAGGATGACGTCACGCGTAACGTTTTGATCAGGCGTCTAAACGATTCCGGACGGGATTGGCTCTCATCAAAAATATAGGCATGTTGGCGTTGCGCGGATTGTAAGAAACTGTCGCGCGAATTTGGTGGGACACCCATGAGCTTAGAAAGAGAAACCAGATATTCTCCGGATCCTCTGGCGATATCCTCTTGCAAATTGTCAAAGTTCACGACTACAAACGCGATCTTTTTATGGTCAGGATTGAGCATGCCATCCGCATTGAACCACGCTCCAGGTGTCGTGCTGGAAAGGAATTCTCTGGTGGGCTCGGTGAGATCGGTTGTCGCTTGACTGGTTCCATCGGTCAGTCTGGTGATTGATTCTGTCGAGGCGTCGGTCAACTCGGTGGAGGCATCAAACGGGGCTTTGGTTAAATCAACCGTGGCATCGGTAATACATCCCGTTAAAAACCCGCCCATGAGCATGGCGATACACAGGCCCTGGAATGCCTGGAAGGGATGCTGCTGCTTCCGGCTTTCACTGAAGTCCCCTTCTGCAACGGTGACGGGCAAGAGATAGTGGCCGAATGCCGGTGCGATCCACAGCCTTATAAGGAAACGATAGAGGTGACCAAAATAGTTACTCATGCCCTATTCCCCCTTGATTAGGAAAATGAATGAATAGATGAATTATGAAAAAGTATAACCAATCACCCTGCTCCCATTCCCTCCCCAAGTTCACCTTGGAAGGACGATATTTTGTATTCTTGACTCGCTCATTGATCATGGTTTGCCGGCACACCTCTCATAGAATGGATTGAACCTAAAAACGGCAGTTACAGGGCCGCGAGCCCGTTCATGCTTCGAGAGCCTCAGCACGAACGGAGTGTCGAAGTGGTCACCGGTTGGGTGAGAGTCCGTTCGCCCTGAGCGCCGCGCCTTCCGCGGCAGTCGAAGGGTTCCGAGATGGCCAACTTCCGTTTTTAGGTTGAAAGGGACTCAACCACAGACACCTGAGGTCATAGGGGCGCCTGCATGTTTAGCTCCACTGAATCGAAGAGAGGGTTGGGAAGCAGATAGGGAAAACCCGGTCGTGGAGAACGTCAAGAAAAGATGATTTCGTGTCTCTTCAAACCATGTCCTGTTACCACCCCAGATCTCGCCATAAGATGGTACCTAGAGTTTCCCCTGCACCATCTTTCGGACTTCCTCCATCCGGCTCCGATTCACTCCGAAATCGGAATATCCCACTCGTGATGCGGAACGGAAGTGGATGGTTTTTGAGCCGTCATCAAACAGAATTTCGACATCATCAACAAAGCGGAACAGGAGACTGCGGAATTCATAATGAAGATACCCCTCCTCTTCTTGAACCAACTCGCTGCGACTCATTTCGCCGATGATCTGTTTCAATACCCCTTTGGCCTCAGCCATCGTCTTGTTATAACGAAACGGATCGATCGAATGGGTTTCCGAATCACTAAGAGTGGATACGCAATTGGGACTGCTGGGGCACGGGGCCAGTCGATGATCCTGCACCCCCAATTCCCCTCCTGTTGCGCCATGGGAGAAGATGGCTAGGAAGAGGAGCGACATAAGCACTGTTTTCTGAATAATCGTTTTCGTCATAAGTGCATACCACTTATTTCCAACAATTCCTGAATTGGTCCGATATCGGCAAACCGGGAAACACATTCTGGCAAAAGGATCTGCGGAAATCTAATCGAAATTCCCCAAGGTAGGGAAATGCTCACAAGTTCCCTCGGAGTCGACTAGCTCGGCTCCAACGAAACAACGCCTCCCGGGTCATCCCCGAAGTATAACCACTATACCCTGTGTTCCTTCTCCCTCAAAAACCGGACCGGGACAAAGGGTCCAACCACAAGCCAAACTGTCCCGCCCACCGGGACCCTTTCATAAAAAACAATTGAAAAATCCCCCCTTATTTATCATTCCGTATTGGCGTAGGATTTGCTTTATCAGCCAGTGATTACAAGGAAAATCACTCCCGGCCTTCCCCCAGGAAACGTTCAGGAGCAAGGTCCCATTTTGCGAGAAAAGGTCTGTTGAAAAAAGCCGCCAGCGGCGTTCTCGCCTTTTTCCGTGCTCACGTACTCAGCGTACGCTAGACGCGTAAAAACGGCTGCGGCCTTCCTGGGCGGACCCTTCGGGAAGACTCAGGGCATGCTTTTTTGAACCGACCCGGAGCCTTTGATGAGTAATCGAATTCTAGGCAAATCTGCCCTTGAAAATCTTTATTATTCAACACTGCCAGAAGAGACACTCCCCATCTGGAAAGTCGTTGTCAGGACTCAGAGGCGTCCCCCTGCAGGAATATATCTGGCCCTGTTCTGCTTGAGTGTCCTGTTGACCGGCTGTCAGGACCCGCCGATTCACGAATTACAGAAAGCCCGTCAAGCGGTGGAACATGCAAGGAGGGAAGGAGCCTTGACCTTCGCACCTGATCTCTACAGTTTAGCGGAAAGTGAGCTGATGATCGGAGAAGAAGAATTTCATGAACAATCCAGAAAAATGTTCTGGGCTCGAGATTATTCTATGGCCACCCGATTAATCATGTTGGCAAAAACGGATGCCCAGCAAGCCCTCTCTCTGGCCCAGGAAGAAAAACAGAAATCTTCTAGGTCGAACAGAGATTCTCCACTCCTTCTTTCAGTCCACCGCCACCTCGAGGAGCTTCGGCTGACCAACGGGGGCCTCTTCTTCCAGGGCCGCGAAAGGAGAAATGGTCCTGAAGTTCCGTGAATCCTGCCAACCCCTTTGATTAGGAGAACAAATACAGTATGATTTGAGAAGGTTGGTTGTCATTTCTAAACTAATCTGTCTATTGACGATTCGTGCTCATTCGTTTTTACCCTGAACCGTGGGATTGTGATCCTCTTTCTCCTTTATCTGCCAATTCCTGGCCATACGCCTTTTTCTCAATCGGTCAGATTCCGGATGATGGCTGAGACTCTCATGCTTCCCCCGTTGATATCAACGCATCTCATTTACACAAAGGTCAGAGGGAAATACACGTGGAACCAATTGTAGGTACGACCGGCGACATGGTCATCCGGTACGGCCTGAGTACGTTCTTTCTCTTTTTAATCATTTTCATCGTCAGGATGGGGATCCACCACAGTCTCTTCCGGTCAACCGAGCTTTCCGTGGAAACACAGAGACGGTGGGCAGTCAACCTCAGAAATGGCCTGCTCTTTCTCTTTATCCTCGGGATGATTTTCATTTGGGCGCCGCAACTCCAGACTTTCGCTGTCTCCGTGTTTGCCGTCGCTGTCGCCTTTGTCCTGGCCACCAAGGAAATCATTGACTGCTTGAGCGGATCAGGACTGCGGGTGCTGACCAAAGCCTATTCGTTGGGGGATCGCATCGAAATCGGGGGCATTCGGGGAAATGTGGTCGACCACAACGCCCTGACCACCACGGTTTTGGAAATCGGACCAGGCCAGACCTCTCACCAATATACCGGCCGAGCCATGGTCATTCCCAACAGCTTTATTTTCGATCACCCCTTAACCAATGAAACCTATACAAAAAAATACCGCCTCCATATTGTGACCGTCCCCTTAAGTACCGATGATGATTGGAAAACTGCCGAACGTCTCCTGCTGCAAGCCGGAGAAGAAGAGGCCGCCCCGTTTATCAACGAGGCGAGGACCTATCTCAAAAAACTCGAAGGCAAGCTGTGGTTGGATGCCCCCTCCGTTGAACCACGGGTCACCATTCAGTTGCCTGAGCCAGGCCGCATTAATTTATTACTCCGCGTGCCCTGTCCGACTCAATATCCCTCACGCCTGGAACAAGCGATCCTTCGAAGATTTCTTGCTGAATTTTCCTTTGCTCCCCGCCTGGTTACACAGGAATCTCATTCCTCCCATTAGCAGTGAATTGGCCTTTCCACCGGTTTGTATGGTAAACCCTTGATACTCGTTTTCATCGTTCAGCCTCCTCGCTGAACAGCCATCAATCCAGACATTGCCGAGTTCACGATTCACATCGAGGGCCTACTCACCGGGTAGGGCCGAGGACAAGAACTGAATATCCCGATTCAGGAAAGGCACATCCATGATTGTCGACATACTCGAGAATGATCCACTCTGGTACAAAGACGCCATTATTTATGAACTCCATGTTCGGGCGTTTTGCGATAGTAACGCCGATGGCATAGGCGATTTCAAAGGACTTACCCAAAAACTCGATTATCTCCAGGATCTGGGTGTGACCGCGATCTGGCTGCTGCCCTTTTGTTCGTCTCCCCTCCGGGACGATGGCTATGACATTTCCGACTACACCAATATTCATCCGCATTATGGAACCAGGCGGGACTTTCAGGCATTTGTCCGGGAGGCCCATCGTCGCGGATTACGCGTGATTACCGAATTAGTGGTGAATCACACCTCGGATCAACATCCCTGGTTTCAGCGCGCGCGGAAAGCCCCACCCGACAGCAAATGGCGGAATTGGTACGTGTGGAGTGAGAACCCCGATCTCTATTCCGACACCCGCATTATTTTTAAAGATACCGAACACTCGAATTGGGCCTGGGACCCCGTGGCCAAGGCGTATTTCTGGCATCGTTTTTTTTCTCATCAGCCGGACCTGAATTACGACAACCCTGCGGTGCAAAAGGCGATCTTTGAGGTCCTGGATTTTTGGCTGGAACTGGGTGTGGACGGCTTGCGACTGGATGCCGTGCCCTATCTCTTCGAGCGGGAAGGGACCAATTGTGAAAACCTCCCGGAAACACATGCGTTTCTCAAAACACTGCGAACGCACGTCGATAAAAAATTCAAAAATCGGTTCTTTCTCGCGGAAGCCAATCAATGGCCGGAAGACGCTGCGGCCTATTTCGGGAAGGGCGATGAATGTCACATGAACTTTCATTTTCCCTTGATGCCCCGCCTGTTCATGTCGATGCAAATGGAAGATCGCTTTCCGATTATCGATATTTTGGAACAGACGCCCGCGATCCCGGAGGCCTGCCAATGGGGACTCTTTTTACGTAATCACGATGAACTGACCCTTGAAATGGTCACGGATGAAGAACGGGATTACATGTACCGCGTCTTTGCCCATGATAAGCAGGCCAGGATCAATCTGGGAATCCGGCGGCGATTGACTCCGCTCCTTGGGAATGACCGGAAAAAGATTGAACTGATGTACAGCCTGTTATTCTCGATGCCGGGCACACCGGTCATCTATTACGGGGAAGAGATCGGGATGGGGGATAATTTTTATTTAGGGGACCGGAACGGGGTCCGGACTCCCATGCAATGGAGTGCCGACCGCAATGCCGGATTTTCCTATGGCAATCCGCAGAAACTGTATCTGCCCATTATCATTGACCCGGAATATCATTACGAAGCCGTCAACGTCGAACTGCAACAAAATAACGCACAGTCTCCCCTCTGGTGGATGAAGCGCATCGTCTCCTTGCGTAAACGCTATAAGGTCTTTGGACGAGGATCGATTGAATTCCTGCATCCGTCCAATCGGAAAGTCCTGGTCTTCCTCCGGCGGTATCAGGACGAAACCATTCTTGTGGCCGTAAACTTATCCCGCCATGCCCAATGGGTCGAACTTGATCTCGCTGAATTCAAAGGACGACGTCCCATGACCTTGTTCGGACGGAGTAAATTTCCAGCCATTGGCGATTTGCCTTATCTGCTCACGCTGAGCGGACACGCCTTTTACTGGTTTGCCTTGGACCCGGTTGAATCGGGAAAACCCGAGGCTGCGGGGAAGGCGGAACAAGGGTTACCCACCATCACCATCGCGAAGGATTGGGATCACCTCATCCAAAAACGGGAAAAGGCCAAACTGGAAAATATATTACCGCAATACCTGCAAAGCCGACGATGGTTTGGCGGCAAGGCCCGCACCATGCAATTCGTGGAAATCACGGAAACGATCCCCCTTCCGCAGGAAGATCCTTTGGCCGTCCTCGCGCTCATCCGCGTGGAATACACCGAGGGAGAACCGGAGATGTACCTCTTACCCTTACAGTATCTTCCGGCCGATCGCATGGCCCCACTCGTGGACTCTCCGGCAGCCATTGCACGCGTGCGGGTCAAAATGAAAGACGGTGAGCAGGAAGGCCTGCTTATCGATGCTATGTGGGATCGGGAGTTTCAAAAAATGCTGGCGGAGAGTATTTCCCGAAACCGCCGGTTTACTGGTCCGGCGGGCGATTTGGCCACTCAAGCCACGAAAATCTTTCGGCGGCAGCTTCAGAAAGAGGTCCCGACCCTTGAACCAAGCCTGTTAAAGGGTGAACAAAGCAACTCCTCGGTCTTGTTTGGACATGACTTCATTTTAAAACTCTACCGCAGGGCCGAAGTCGGCGTGAATCCTGACTTTGAAATCGGACGGTTTTTAACCAATAAAGGGTTTCCGCACATCGCCCCCCTGGCAGGATCCATTGAATATCAACGGGACAATGGCGACCTCCTGACTTTTGGTATCTTACAGAAATTTATTCAAAACGAAGGAGACGCCTGGAAATACACGTTGGATGAACTGAGTCGATATCTGGAAGAAGCGCTCACCCATCCCACAGCCATCACCACCTCGTCCATTCCCCAGAAATCGCTGATGGCCTTAGTCGACGAGGAGATTCCGTCCGGCGCCCGCGAATGGATTGGCCCGTATCTGGAAGAAGCCCGGTTGTTGGGCCTTCGAACAGGGGAACTGCACGCCGCCCTCGCCTCCGATTCCGAAGATCCGGAGTTTAAACCAGAACCGTTTACCGATTTTTACCGGCGGGGTCTGTATCAGAGCATGCTGGGAACGGTCAACATGAACTTCCCGCTTCTTCGCACTCAGGTTAAAGGGCTCCAGGACCCCGTGCACACCCTGGCGAAACACGTGTTGGAAGGAGAAGGCCGCTTACGCAAACGGCTCTTAACCATACGGGACCGGAAACTCACCTGCACCCGCATCCGGTGCCATGGCGACTACCATCTCGGCCAGGTGCTCTATACCGGAAAAGATTTCATCATCATCGACTTTGAAGGCGAACCGGCCAGGCCCTTGAATGTCAGACGTCTGAAGGAATCCCCCCTGCGCGACGTGGCGGGCATGCTGCGATCCTTTCATTACGCGGCGCATGCCTCCTCTATTGGATTGGTCGAGGGCGTTCGACCGGAAGACTTTTCTTTGCTTGAACCTTGGGCTCGCTATTGGCAAATATGGGTCAGCGTCAGCTACCTCAAGGCGTACCTATCCATCAAAGAAGTCCGAGACATTCTGCCCCCGTCATCGGACGACATCCAAATTTTGCTAAATGGATATTTACTTCAAAAAGCGATCTATGAACTCGGCTATGAACTTAATAACCGGCCCCATTGGGTGCGTATCCCCCTGGATGGCATTCTCCAAATTTTAGAAGTGGACTGATGTGTCGGAAACCGGGTCTTGAACCGGAAGTCCGGCGGACTCATGGCCGTCCAGAAATATCAGGCCTTCTTGACGGGGAACAATTGCCAATCGTCATTTACCGGAATATCCGAAGAGTCACCCACGAAGGAGTGCGTCATGCCTACTATTCCCAAAACGTTACAAACCCTGATCATTGAACATGTCGAGCCGGAACTGGATGGAGGACGCTATCCGGTCAAACGGATCGTCGGGGAGAACCTGGACGTCACAGCCGACGTGTTTAAGGAAGGACACGACACCATCGGGGCCGTACTTCGTTACAAAGTGCTGGGGCAGAAGGAATGGTCGGAAACCCCTATGCATCACGTCGATAATGACCGGTGGGCCGGCTCATTTCTCCTTGCAGAAAATACCCGGTATCTATATTCCGTGGGAGCCTATGTCAGGAGTTTTGAAACCTGGAGAATTGAACTGACCAAGAAACATGGGGTGCTTCCGGATCTTTCCAGTGAATTATTGGAGGGGGAAGCCCAAGTCAAAGAGGCGATGACCAGGGCGAAAGGTCCCGATAAGTCGGAGCTGAAACTCTGGTTGGAAAAATGGAAGTCGTCTTCCGACCAGGAAGCCCGGATCGCCATCGCCCTGGATCCGATTGTGGCAACACTCGTCGACCGACACGAACAGCGGGCTGCCTGGTCCACCTATGAGAAGGAATTGGAAGTGATTGTCGACCGTGAGCGTGCCCGGTATGGCGCCTGGTATGAAATCTTCCCTCGGTCAGAAGGAACCGTGCCGGGAAAAGGGGGAACATTTAAAGACTGTGAACAACGCCTTCCGGCCATCAGGGATATGGGATTCGATGTCCTCTATCTCACCCCTATTCATCCCATCGGAGAGACCAACCGCAAGGGCCGCAACAACAGCTTAAAGGCCAAGCCGGGCGATCCGGGCAGTCCATGGGCCATCGGAAGTCGACATGGAGGACATGATGCGGTCGAACCGGCTCTCGGCACGATGAACGATTTTGACCATTTTCAACAAGCCGTCAGAAACCACGGAATGGAAGTCGCCATAGATTTCGCCATCAATGCCACCCCGGATCATCCCTACGTGACACAGCATCCTGACTGGTTCAAGCAACGTCCGGACGGGACGATCAAATACGCCGAGAACCCTCCCAAAAAATATGAGGACATTTATGGATTTGATTTCTATACCGAAGCCTGGCAGGACATCTGGCAGGAAATGAAGCGGGTCCTCCTCTTTTGGGTTGAGCATGGAGTCAAAATTTTTCGAGTGGATAATCCCCACACCAAACCCGTGATCTTTTGGGAATGGCTCATTCGGGAAATTCAGTTGGAGCATCCTGATGTGTTGTTTCTAGCAGAAGCCTTCACCCGTCCAAAAATGATGCGGGTCCTGGCCAAAGCCGGCTATACCCAATCGTACACGTATTTTACGTGGCGAAATTCAAAAGGAGAAATGACCGAATACCTGACCGAATTAACCCGGACACAAATGCAAGAGTATTTCCGTCCGAACTTTTTCGCCAATACACCGGACATCCTGCCGGAAATTCTCCAACAGGGAGGTCGGCCGGCCTTTAAATTCCGGCTCGTGCTGGCCGCCACGCTCTCCCCGACCTACGGGATCTACAATAGCTATGAACTATGTGAAAATAAGGCGATTCCCGGAACCGAGGAATATCAGGATTCGGAAAAATATGAAATCCGGCACTGGGATTGGGATCGTCCCGGAAACATCCGGGACTATATCACCCTCATCAACCGCATCCGACGGGATCACCCTTCCCTTCATACCTTCACCAATCTGCAATTTTTCCAATCCGACAACGACCACATTCTTTTCTATGGAAAAATGAATGCCGACAAGACAGACATTCTTCTGTTCGCGATCAATATGGACCCCTATACCATCCATGAGGCTCGTCTGCGAATTCCGATTGAAGCATGCGGCATTGGTGAACAGGACACCTATCAATTGCATGAACTCATTCAGGATTATCGCCATCAAGTCGTGGGAGGTGACTACACCATTCGATTAGATCCCAACGACGAACCGGCCGCGATTTTCGCACTCCGCCGCCGGACTCGTCGTGAAAGCGACTTTGACTATTTCATGTAACAGTGAATGATCAGTAGGTTTTTTTACCCCATAATGAAAAATCGACCCCTGCCAATTCCTGGCAGGGGTCTGAACTTCACAACGACTTCATGGCCGCAATGTTCAACTAGCACCTCATCTCCCCCATAACCAACGAATTTAGGCACGCACTCGTATTAACCGCACTTCAGGTCGATCCCCGCGACTAATCCGCTGAGCGACTTTGAATTTTTATTGTTTCTCGGACCTGCTCCTGTGAGAAGGTAGGAGCATTCGTTTCTCAGCCTGCATGCTGCCTTCAATACCACTTTCTACTCGTCCATGCCCGTGGTACCCAACCACCACGATCGGTAGATTTTCTCCCCACGGCCCACTGTCAGCCGGTCAGCTCGTCACACTAGGCGGCATGGCCTTGATTACTATCGGAACGACCCTACTCAAGACCCCATGGGCCACCACACCTGGTAAGTCTTTAAGTTTTCTCAACGCCCTCTTTACGGCAACTTCGGCCGTGACGGTCACCGGCCTGATTGTGGCAGACACGGAAAAAGATTTCACCTTATTCGGACAAATCGTTATTCTGACACTCATTCAATTGGCCGGATTAGGGTATGCCATGCTGGCAACCGTTCTTCTCATCGCCATGGGACAGCGCATCGGACTGCGAAACCGCATGATGGTGGCTGAGGCGCTCAGTTCATTGGATTTGGCGGGATCGATTCGTTTTGTCAAAACCATTTTGATCATCACCTTTACCTTTGAAAGCGTGGGCGCTTTGATACTCGCCGCCCGGTTTTCCCGGGATATGCCCTGGGTTGAGGCATGCGGACATGGTATATTTCACGCCGTTTCCGCCTTTAACAATGCGGGATTTTCGACGTTTTCTCAAAATCTGATCCCCTATCGTGACGATGTCCTGGTCAATGGTTCCACTAGTCTCCTTTTCATTCTCGGCGGCATCGGATTCATTGTCTTCCGCGACCTGCTGAGTTATTACCAGAAAAAACGGTATCGAATTCAAACCCATACGAGACTGGCCCTACTCGTTTCGGTAAGCTTATGGGTGCTTGGAACGATAGGATTTTATCTGTTGGAAATGCATAGTCTGGCCACGCTTGGCTCGCAAACTTCCGCAGAGGGAGCCATGGTCGCCGCCTTTCATTCAGGAGCCGCCCGGACCGCAGGGTTCAATACGCTGGACCTGAGCCTCCTCCGCCCCAGCACGTTGTATATGTTGATTTTGCTGATGATCATCGGGGGATCACCAGGAGGAACTGCTGGAGGAATTAAAACCACCACGTTCGGCATTGTGTGTCTATCAGTCTGGGCCGTCTTCCGAAAACGACTGGATGTGGAGTTTCACTACCGACGGATGCCTCTCCATCTCGTCTTGCAAGCTCTGGCCATCATGTTCCTGGCCATTGGAGCCGTCACCACGTTAACTTTTTTTCTCGCCTTAATTGAAAATAAGCCTTTTTTGGCTCTCATGTTTGAAGTGGCCTCCGCATTGGGAACGGTTGGGTTTTCCATCGGAAACGGTGGCGTGCTCAGTCTCTCCGCGATGCTCACGGATTTTGGAAAGGTCATTATTCTATGCAGTATGTTTCTCGGGAGATTCGGACCCCTCCTGGTTGGTCTCGTCTCCCTCACTCCACCCGTCCGCATGCTCTATCGTTTTCCTCAAGCCAAAGTTGCGATAGGTTAAGATGAGACGTATGGCATGGCAAGACCTGACCAATTGGCCAGGTAAATGTCATGAGGGACATACACCACCCTACCTCAGGGTCTTCAGCCTGATTTCGGGTGAAAAGCATCACACTTTTCCTCTCCGGTTCATCTCAAGAACTCCGATGCATGATGGGATAGTTCTCGAAGACATGGGTACTCTTCGAGAACTTCCGTGCACGGTGAAAGACCGATCCTTTTAAGACAAATTACTGCTGAAGTCTCACTCGCCATCGCAATGGTCTCTCACGCCCCACAATGGGCCACTCATCGCATTTTTCTGTTGTACGATCAGGCCTCAAGTAACCGGTCCCATTCAAGCCAGTTTGCATCAAATTCGCACACCCCCATGAAGTCTAATCAGGCTTCCCGGCGGGCTTTTTTCCGATCAAATGTCCTTACGCCGGGAAGAGTTTAATGGTTTCCTCATTGAATAAAATATGAAAGAACACTGCGTTCTCCATTGAATTCATTAACATTAATTTTCCATGACGATTACGCCATGAAGGACGTTAAAAGACCTTTTGCCTGTGCATAACCAGCCACCTTTCCTTTCGTCGCTTTTCAGAAGATGTCCGCAAAATAGTGCATAAGTAGTGAAATTAGTAAAAAGTGTTCAGCTCGACTGAATTCGTTCGTTTCTTGTGAATCCTCCGGGGAGGTTGGTTGATCCCAAACAGGATTTGACTTTTCAGAGAGGCGAAGGCCTTTTCCACATTGGCCATTGGAGCTGCGCTCACAGATCCTCAGGCTTCAACAGGCCGACAGGCATTGGGCCAACGACTCGTGGAATGGAATATGAACATTTCCGAAAAAATGACTGACAGGACAATCGCGGCACGACCGGTTACGAATTTGATCTTCTGTTGGATCATCGGTTAAATAGGACAATGGTTGAAGGACGAGGATTTTCAATATGAGCAGGGCATCCTAACAAGTGGAAAGATTAAAACAGCTGAGTTGTCGGGGATCGCCTGACGCAATCCCCCTTGTCATGGAAGGACCGCAAGGAGGAAGCCACTTGTCAGAATTTTTTAGAGATGTCCTGGGAGTACTTCAACGTCGAGGTATCCGGTAGCAATCGGTAAAGAAGACACTGAAGAAAAAGACCTCAAAATAATCTCTTACCTTACTGGATGGCCTTGCCCCCCACGAATTCTTCGAGGGGGGGGCCACCAAAGGAAGCCTGCAAGGAAAACGTACGATGAATACCACAGAAGCAACTCTCAGTCCGGCACAATTGGAGCAATTATCGATCAATACGATTCGTTTTTTGTCGGTGGATGCGGTGCAAAAGGCCAACAGTGGTCACCCTGGACTCCCGCTGGGCGCGGCCCCGATGGCCTATGCCCTATGGACACGATTTCTTCAACATAACCCCTCCAATCCTCACTGGTTCAATCGAGACCGATTCGTTCTGTCGGCCGGCCATGGATCGATGCTGTTGTACAGCTTGCTCTATCTCACCGGCTATGATTTGCCGCTCGATCAGATCAAACAGTTTCGCCAATGGGGCAGCCTCACGCCGGGTCATCCCGAGCGAGGGGTAACTCCCGGCGTGGAAACCACCACAGGCCCGCTCGGTCAGGGATTCGGCAATGGAGTGGGCATGGCTATCGCCGAAGCGTACCTCGCCGGCCGTTACAATCGGCCCGGGTTCGAGATCATCCATCATTACACCTACGGGCTGGTCAGCGACGGTGACCTGATGGAAGGCGTTGCGGCCGAAACCGCGTCTCTTGCGGGTCATTTGAAGCTGGGCAAGCTGATCTATCTGTACGACGATAATCGGGTCACGCTCGCCGCGTCCACCCAGCTCACGTTCACCGAAGACCGCGCCCAACGGTTTGCGGCGTATGGCTGGCACACACAAACGATCGACGACGGCAACGACGCGAACGCCATCGATCGCGCCATCCATGCCGCGCGTCAGGACACAGACCGGCCCTCACTGATCCTTGTGCGGACGCATATTGGTTATGGTTCCCCCCACAAACAAGACACCTTTGCCGCGCATGGCTCCCCACTCGGCGAGGAGGAAGTGAAACTGACGAAACAGAAGCTTGGCTGGCCTATTGACCCGCTATTTCTTGTACCGGAGGAAGTTAAGCAGCATTGTCGCCAGGCCATTGACCAGGGTCGCCAAACGGAAGCGGAATGGCATGCGACGTTTGCGGCATATGAAAAAGAATATCCGGACCTTGCCCGTGAACTTCGCTCACTCATCAAGGGCGAATTACCACCAGGCTGGGACACGCACATTCCGCAATTTCCCGTCGATGGCAAAGGCTTGGCCACCCGCATTGCCTCGGGAAAAATCATGGACGCAATCAGCAAGACACTCCCCGGCCTGATCGGGGGCTCGGCTGACTTGAATCCGTCCACGTTCACGGAACTGAGCGAAGCCGGTAACTTTGGGAATTCCTCCATGGCAATCGGTGATCTGCAAGGATCGGCGGGCGGCGGATGGAGTTATGCCGGGCGTAATCTCCAGTTCGGGGTTCGCGAGCATGGGATGGGTGCGATCATGAACGGCATGGCCACGCACGGCGGTACCATTCCATTCGGGGCAACGTTTCTGACCTTCTCCGATTACATGCGGCCGCCGATTCGCTTGGCGGCACTGATGGGGTTACAGGTGGTGTATGTGTTCACGCATGACAGCCTCGCCCTGGGGGAGGACGGCCCAACCCATCAATCCGTTGAGCAGGTCGCCAGTCTTCGAGCAATTCCCAAACTAATCGTGATCCGTCCCGGCGACGCCAACGAGACGGCGGTGGCTTGGCGCGTTGCCATCGAAACGCGGGACCGCCCGGTGGCCTTGATCCTGACACGGCAATCGGTGCCAACGCTCGACCGCACAGAGTTTTCCGCTGCAGAGGGCCTTCAGCGCGGTGGATATATCCTGGCCGAGGCCCCGAATGGGGATCCTGATGTCATTCTGATCGCCAGCGGGTCGGAAGTTCCGCTGATTGTGGAAGCGCGACAGAAACTGCTGGAACAAAAAATCCAGGTGCGCCTCGTCTCGATGCCGAGCTGGGAACTATTCGAAGCCCAGTCCCAGGAATACCGTAACACGGTGTTGCCGACGTCAGTCAGTGCAAGACTTGCCGTCGAAGCGGGAGTGTCTCAGGGTTGGGCTCGCTATGTCGGCAACCAGGGTGACGTGCTCGCCGTGGATCATTTTGGTGCATCGGCCCCCGGCGAAATTGTCATGCGAGAGTATGGCTTCACTGTCGCCAATGTATGCAGAAGGGCTCTGGCTCTCCTGGAAACGCCACGTTGAAGATCGGAAGACACGAATACCCATTTTAGGAGGGAGAGACACGATGTAACTGTTGAGCCCGCCTACTGTCTGATGATCGGCGGAGAGGATGTCGTCAAGCACTTGGAACCCATCTTCAAGACCATCACGCCGGGAATCAAGTCGGCGCCACGCACTCAGGGCAGAAGCGGCGCCTCCACTCCGGCCGAACAGGATATTTGAACTACGGCCCGAGCGGTGCAGGACATTTCGTGAAAATGGTCCACAACGGAATAGAGTATGTCATCATGGCCGCCTATGCCGAATGCCTCAACATCCTCAAACATGCCGACGTCGGGCTACACCCCAGGGAACAGGATGCCGAAATGACTCCGCTGCGTGACCCGGAGGCCTATCAGTACCAGATCGACGTGGGCCAGGTCGCCGAGGTATGGCGTCGGGGCAGTGTGGTGTCCTCCTGGCTCCTCGGTTTGACCGCGGCCGCGCTGGTTGATGATTCGGAGCTGACCGGGTTTTCGGGGAAGGTCTCGGATTCCGGCGAAGGGCGCTGGACGGCGCTGGCCGCAATTAACGAGGACATGCCGGCGCCGGTGAGCCACGTAGCGCTCTTCGGGCGATTTGAATCCAGAGGGGAGACCGACTATGCCAATCAACACCTCTCTGCCATGCAGAAGCAGTTCGGCGGACATGATGAGAAGAAGGAAAGAGGAAGGTGAAATGAGCAGAACCAAAGGCAATGAGACGCGGTCCGATGCCCTGGTATTCTTCGGAATATCGGGCGATCTGGCGCATAAAAAGATTTTTCCTGCGCTCTATGCAATGGCGAAACACAAGGCACTGACGGTGCCACTGATCGGCGTCGCGGCCCCACACTGGAGCCTGGCGCAATTACGTAAACACGCGAGGGAGAGCATAAAGCAGGCCGTAAAGATCGATGACCATGCCGCCCTCAGTCACTTGCTTTCTCACATGCAGTACGTGGGGGGCGATTACAATGACCCGGCGACCTTCAACGCGCTCAAACAGGCACTAGGCAGTGCCCGACGCCCGGCGCATTACCTCGCCATTCCACCAGCCTTATTCGCAACCGTAATCAAAGAGCTCAATGCCGCAGGTCTGGCCGATCAGGCGCGGATCATCGTTGAAAAGCCGTTCGGGCGCGACCTGGCCTCGGCGCGCAGCCTCAACCGCATCGCACGATCTGCATTCCCCGAGGACTCGATTTTCCGTATCGACCACTTCCTTGGAAAAGAAGAGATCATGAATATCCTCTATTTTCGCTTCGCCAATTCGTTTCTTGAACCGATCTGGAACCGTAACTGTGTCGCCAGCGTCCAGATCACGATGTCCGAGGAATTCGGCGTGGAGGATCGTGGTGCGTTTTACGAAACCGCCGGCTGTCTGCGGGACGTCGTCCAGAATCACCTCTTCCAAATCGTCTCACTGCTGGCCATGGAGCCTCCGGCCTATCAGGGCTATGGTGCCGTCCATAACGAAAAAGCCAAAGTGTTCCAGGCTATGCGACCCCTACGGCCCAACGATGTCGTACGTGGCCAGTATACGGGCTACCGGAAAGAGCGCGGTGTGTCCAAGGACTCGGACGTGGAGACCTTTTGCGCTCTGCGGTTATTCATCAACTCGTGGCGCTGGCAGGGCGTGCCGTGGTACCTGAGATCGGGAAAATGCCTGCCGACGACAGCGGCGGAGGTCCTGGTGGAATTAAAGCCGCCACCGCAACGCCTGTTCGACGATTCCCAACCGGCGGTCGGACGAGCCAATTATCTCCGGTTTCGGCTCTCCCCAAACTCCGCTGTCGCGCTCGCCGCGCGCGTCAAGCGTGCCGGAAAAGAGTTCATTGGCGATCAGCAAGAGCTATATCTGCTCGAAGAGCAATCGGGGAAGGAAGGGCCCTACGAGCGGCTGTTAGCTGACGCCATGGCGGGCAACGGCGCACTCTTTACCCGTGAAGATGCGGTTGAGGCAGCCTGGACCGTGGTCGACTCAGTCCTGAAAACGCACCACGCGGTCCGTCCCTACAAGCGCGGCAGCTGGGGGCCGAAAGAAGCGAACGCGCTCATCGAAACTGACGGAGGTTGGCATAATCCCGTCATGTCGCAAGCCTAACGAGTCTGCCTTCATCCCTCGTGGAACGTCGGGCTCACTTGAGCCTGCTCCGAAAATTTCTTGGATGAGTCCTGGCCCTCGGCGTCACCCATTCGATGACACGGAATCGAAACTATGATCAAAGCCATATTTGAGTAGGAGCTTTTGTACGCGAGGACTCATGATGTAATCAAAAAATTCTTTTGCCACATTCAAGGATGCTTTCCGACAAGTCCACACCACCGCTTCCCCTAAGCGGACCGGTATAGGCGTGCTGCCCGGATTTTCATCAATGATGCGCACGTCCGGATTGTTGATCGCATCTACCCGATAGACGATGCCCAGGTCTGCCCTCCCCGTGTGAATCAAGTTCATGATATCCCCAGCGTGGTCTGCTTGTAGAAGCTTGAACCGACTCTTATACGCAGGATCGAATTTAGTGAGTGCCCGGACCGTGATTTCCCCCAACGACGAAGTTTTTGGATTTCCCAAGACCATGCGGGTGGCTCCATCGGGCTGAGCCTCGTGAAAGGCGACCGGCATGACGCGTGAGGTCGCCGACATGACAAGTACGAGACTAGTCTGTGCATAGATCCGAGGCCCTCCGTTGAGAGTCAGCCCCTTGTGTTGGAGTTTTTTAACCTCCTCTACCGCCGCAGGGAGGAACAGATCGATCGCCGCTCCCTGTTCAATTTGTTTGCGCATTGTTTGCGACGGACCGTACACGACCTTTACGGCCGCACCATATTCTTTCTCAAACATCGGCACTATTTCCTGTAATGCCGACCTCAAGCTTGGAGCAGCCCCAATCGTCAGAGCTTCAGCCTGAACAGGCTCGCCGGGTGCCACGACACCTAGGATGCCACCCACCAGCGCTATCGCCATACCAAAATTCCGAATTCCCATCATGATACTCAGCTTTCCGACCTCCATCGTTAGAGGATCTAAATTGTAAAATGAATAAATGAGGCTGAATCTATCCTCGATCAGAGTTTTAGTGAGATGATTTCTGCTGATGCGTCTGCATGGCCGCAAAGCCTCCTCCCCTAATTTTCGCCACACAGCTGGCAATCGGTTCGTTGCCTGTCCACCATTAACTTCGTCGCTGCACCACCCGCCTTCCTGCCGTCATGCGCCTAGGAAATATTTGGTTACAAATCAAATCGCCCCATTGAGGTCCAAGGATTAATCATTTGTGTCCCAGGAGAAAACTTTCAACCCGTTACCATGCCCATCAAATTCTTCTTCCTGAGATAACAAATAAAAAACATGGGAACTCAATTGGGAGTATTAGCAAAATAAATGCCCACGGCGGATCCATAAAACGGAATGAGAAAAACCCGTTCAATTCGAATCTTTTTGAGCCATTCTCTGCATTTTCTTCTCTAACGGCCTGACCCTCCAATCTTTCGGAATTGTGAAATTTCGCACGATGCGCTCAGTGCATAATCCCAATTTCCATTCCTTAAACTTTGCTGTTCAACACGTTCGACGTAGACCTGTTGCCGACGACACCGCGCCAATAACCTGCTCGCATCCTGCCTTGGCTTCCTGAAATGTAGAGGTCATTTAGCTTGGTAAGGATTTTGCTAATCGCTAGGGAAACCGTTTTGATCAGTGGCTGAAACCGGAATCACAGAAACCAAAGAGGTCGTTTAGCTAAATGATGTTTAACATGACAGAAACTCAACCTGTTTTTGGGAGGCTTCGTGCATGAATCAGATCGTCCTCATTGCTCTGCGACGCCCGTACACCTTCGTGGTTATGACCATCCTCATCGTGCTCTTGGGGGTTATGACGGTGCGCCACATGCCCACCGACATCTTTCCGGATATCACGATTCCCGTCACCTCTGTGGTCTGGATCTATTCCGGCATGCTTCCGCAGCAGGTAGAAGGGCGCATCACGTATCTGTTCGAACGCTTCCTGACTTCGACGGTGGAAGGCATCAAGTATATCCATAGCCATTCTTACTTCGGCAGCAGCATCACGAATATTTTCCTCCAGGATGGAGTCGACGTGGGCAGGGCTGAAGCGGATATCGTGGGGATCGCACAGAACGTCGTCAATGCGCTCCCACCCGATATTTCGCCGCCCATGGTCATGCGTCTTGCCCCCTCCTCTATTCCGGTGGCCATGCTCCAAATCAGCTCCGATCACCTGACACCGGCGGAACTCTATAATCTCGTCTACATGCGAATCCGCCCCCTGCTCGTGACGGTACCGGGGATTGTCCTGCCACACCCATACGGCGGCCAGGATATGCAGGTTATGGTCAACCTCGATCAGCAGAAATTGCTCGCCCGTCAACTCACTCCGGCGGACATTCACAAAGCGCTCATGCAGCAATACCTCGTGCTACCGTCCGGCGACATCAAGATCAAGGAGACCGACTGGATCGTCATGACAAACGCCTCACCGTTGAAGATTGAGGATTTCGCCGATTTCCCGATCAAGCGTGAAGGCAACGCATTCGTCTACCTGCGCGACGTGGCCACGGTACGCCTCATGGGTCGTGTCCAACAAAACGCGGTACTGGTGAAAGGCAAACAGACCGTCATCCTCGTCGCGATGAAGAGCACCGAAGCCTCGACCCTTGACGTCGTCGATGGGATCAAGAAGATGATCCCGCGCGCCGAGCAGATTTCTCCGGAGGGGGTTGAGATCAAGCTCATCGACGATGCCTCGACTTTCGTGAAAGATTCGATTTCGGATGTTTTGCATGAAATGCTCATGGCCGGTGGGCTGGTCGGCATCATCGTGCTGTTGCTGCTTGGTTCATGGCGGGCCACGGTCATCGTCTGGACCTCGATCCCGCTGTCTATTCTGACCGCCATCATCGGGCTGCATCTGCTCGAAGAGACGATCAATGTCATGACCTTGGGCGGGTTGGCGCTGGCCGTCGGCATTCTGGTCGACGATGCGACCGTGATGATCGAGAATATCGATCGCCATATCGAAATGGGCAAACCCCTCGAACAAGCCATCATCGACGCCGCCAACGAGATCGTCGTTCCGACCCTCGTCGCCACCCTCTGCATCGCAATCGTCTGGCTCCCGCTCTTCGAGCTTAGCGGTGTCGCCGGCTACCTGTTCAAACCCATGGCGGAGGCGGTCATCATTGCAATGCTGGCGTCCTTTATCCTGTCACGAACACTCGTGCCGACCATGGCGAAATATATGCTGAAGGATCACCATGTCGCAGCCGCATGAACCCCACAAGGAGTCCGGCGCGGAATCATCGGCCAACGTCTTCGTCCGCTTTCAAAACGGGTTCGAACGCGGCTTCAACCGGTTCCGGGGGCGCTATAGCGCGCTACTCGAACAGGTGATCGCCAACCGGCGGGCCTTCGTCGCCACCTCCCTGGCCATCGCCGTGGCTTCCATGTCCCTCTTTTTCTTCCTCGGACGGGATTACTTTCCCGAGATCAGGTCGAGCGTCATGACGATGCATATGCGAGCGCCGCTCGGGACACGCATTGAGGTGTCAGGACGGATTGCCACTCTTGTCTCCAACACCATCCAGGAGTTATTGCCCGGTAAGGTTGAAAACATCGTCAGTAATTGCGGCCTGCCGGTCGGACCGCATAATCTCGCCTTCATTCCGACGCCAACGATCGGCTCCCAGGATTGTGACTTGACGATCCTCCTGAATGATGAAAAATCCCCCGTCTGGGACTATCGGCAAATTCTCCGCAAGGGCTTGAAGGAGCGCTATCCTGGAACCGAATTCACCTTCCAACCGTCCGATCTGACTGCAAAAATTCTTAATTTTGGGGCGCCTGCCCCGATCGATGTGCAAATCAACGGCCCGGACATGTACCCCAACTATGAGTTTGCCCGTAAATTGGTGGGCAAATTTCGTGAGATTCCCGGTGCCGCAGACGTGGTGATCCAGCAGACGATGCGCACACCAACCCTCATGGTCGAAGGCAATCGCACGTTCGGACTCGGGGTCAACAGGTCCCTCAAGGAAATGGCGGACAACCTGCTCATGACGACCGCCGGGAGCCAACAAACCGATCAGATCTATTGGCTCGATCCCAGTACCGGCATGTCGTACCTGATTAATGTCTATACGCCGCAGCCACAGATCAACAGTGTCAATAGTCTCAAGACCATCCCGGTTGAGGCCGCGAGCAATTCTGCGAAGGATAAACAAGGGCAGGAAGTGCAGCTCCTCGGAAATTTGGCCGACATTACGGCGACGGGCACGCCGGGCGTGATCACGCACGGGAACATTATGCCGCTGTTCAACATCTATATATCCGCCGAAGGACGAGACCTCGGCGGCGTGTTGGCGGATGTCCAGAAGGTCGCCAAAAGCATGGAAGACGAGAAGCCACGCACCGCTGAGCTTGAAATCCACGGCCAGGCCTCGTTGATGCACGATGCGTATTTCGAACTGATCTTCGGACTTCTCGCGGCGGTCGTGCTCATCTATCTGCTGATTGTCGTCAACTTCCAATCCTGGCTGGATCCTTTCATCATTATTACAGCTCTCCCCGGCGCGCTGGCGGGCATTGCGTGGGCATTGTTCCTGACCCATACGCGGCTTTCGGAGCCCGCCCTCACGGGCGCCATTATGACCATGGGCACGGCAACCGCCAATTCAATCCTTGTCGTATCCTATGCGCGCGACAGGCTCAAAGAGCATGGCGATGCATTGCAGGCCGCGATGGAGGCCGGAGTAACCCGCTTCCGACCCGTGCTCATGACGGCCTCGGCCATGATTTTCGGGATGGTCCCTATGGCGACAGGGTATTCCACGAATGCGCCTCTGGGACGCGCCGTCATCGGTGGCTTACTTGTTGCCACCGTTTTTACCCTGCTGTTTGTGCCCTGCGTTTACGCGATGATTTATAACAGGCGAGCGGCTCGCCGGAAGGACCATGCATACAATGCGTAAGATTATTCGTGGAAGATTCATGGTCATCTCGGTTGCCTTCCTGTGTATCTTCTACCTCGGCTATCGGGTTTATGAGAGCAAAAGCGACGCCTCTCTGCTGCGCAAGGAGACACACGAAAACGCCGTCTCCACCGTGGCGGTCATCCATGCAAAGCCGGTACCGCCGACCGAGACCATTACGCTCCCCGGTACTGTTGAGGCTTGGTTTCAGGCTCCGATCTACGCGCAGGTCTCCGGCTATGTGAAGATGTGGTACAAGGACTACGGCGCGTTAGTGAAAAAAGGCGATATCCTCGCCGAAATCAATGCGCCCGCTCTCGACGCCCAATATCACCAAGCCAAAGCGGATCTGGAGTCGGTGCGCGCCATCTATTCCCTCGCCGAAATCACAGCCAAGCGCTGGCTTGCGCTACGCAAAAACCATGCGGTCTCCGAGCAGTCGATTTCGGTGAAGGTAGCGGAAGCGAAAGCTGAATTGGCAAAGGTCAGGGCAGCGGAGCAGAACGTCAGGAACTTTGAGGCCCTCATTCGGTTCAAAACCATTGTCGCACCCTATGACGGGGTGGTAACCGTCCGGAACATCAATGTCGGCGACTATGTCAATAAGGAAGGGACGATCAGTTCCCCCGGCTCGGTCAGCAATCTCTTTACGGTGGCCGACGTGAGTCTGCTGCGCCTCTTTGTCTCGGTGCCGGAGTCGTTCGGACCCTTCCTCCAGCCAGGACTGACGGCCGACGTGACAGTGCCACAATTGCCCGATCGTCATTTCACCGCCAAATTCCTGACCGTGGCACGTGGATTCGACGTCAGCACACGTACCGCAATTACCGTATTCACGATCGAAAACGAGGACAGGGCTCTCTGGCCGGGCTCCTACGCCCAGGTTCACCTCACGGCCCCGGTGGACCGGAAAGTGTTCACGATTCCATCCACCTCGTTAGTATTTCAGGAACACGGCACGCAAGTGGCAGTGGTGGCAGAGGACCACCGTGTGCACTTCAACCCCATTACCGTGAGCAAACTTCTCGACAACGCCGTCGAAGTAGCCGAGGGAATTTCCACCACCGACCGCATCGTGAACAACCCCAGCGCCGCGTTGCTGGAAGGGGACACAGTGCGCATCGTGACGCCTGCCCCCGGTTATGACCTTACCAATACCGACGACCCCGCACCGACTGACCCGCCCGCACCAACAGCCGCGCCGGCGCCGAACGAGCCACCGACATCAAAGGAACACATTTCACCATGAGAGTCGCTATACCCATGATTAGCGAAATTTTATCCCCAAGACTTGAAGTATGGCGTATCTTTCTACCCCGTGCGTGGCGCTACGGCTTGATCCTGCTGACACTCAACTTACCGGCTTGCAATTGGTTCCCGGCTGTCGATTTGGCGCCTAGCTATGAACCGCCGCAATATGTCGTTCCGGCCTCATGGAAAGGGGCAAGTCCCTTCGTCGAGGCGAAGCCGTCGGATGATGAATTACGCCCGGATTGGTGGAAACTTTTTAACGATCCAATTCTGAATAGTCTTGAAGAACAGGCCATGGCAACCAATCCGGATCTACAGGCCGCCGCAGAACGATTCGTTCAGGCTCGCGATATAATGATGAGGGCCCGATCACAGTATCTTCCTCACGCCGGTCTGGGATTCGGCGCCTCAAACAATAGGCAATCCAACAATAGTTTGTTTCGCGGGCTCGGCGAAGACAACCGGGAAGTGTCCATTTCTACCGGGGGTCTCGCGTCCTGGGAGCCCGATTTTTGGTCCGCACTTCGCAATGCCACGCGGGCCGAACTCTACCGCGCCGAGGAGCGAGCCGCGGATTATGGCCTGGCGCGACTCAGCCTGCAGGCGGAAATTGGGGCGAACTATTTCACACTCCGCGGTTACGACGCGCAGACGGCGATCTATACCCAATCGATCGACCTCTATCGAAACGTGCTCAACCTCGTCAATGCACAATTCGCCGGCGCGATCGCATCGGCGCTCGACGTCGCCCGCGTCGAATCTCTGCTGTTCAGTACGGAGACGAAATTAGCCCAGATTCAAGGCCAACGCCAAGTGACGGAACAGGCAATCGCCATTCTCGTCAACATGACGCCGAGCAGCTTCACGATCGAGCCGGTGGATGACCTTCGGGTAGAGAGTTTCTCCATTCCCAGAACCATCCCTTCCACCTTGCTGGAGCGGCGGCCCGACATAGCCGGGATGGAGCGTCAGATGGCACAAGCGAACCGCGTCATCGGCATCGCCCGCGCCGCTTTTTTCCCCGATGTGCGGTTCTCGGCCGGCGGCGGGTTCGAAGATACCGGTTTCAGTTTGATCAAGCTCGCCAGTAGTTTTTGGTCCTATGGGTCCACTGTTTCGTTGCCGCTCTTCCAGGGTGGATATCGCCGCGCCCAATTACAGCAGGCCTGGTCGGCCTATCGCGAAACGGAAGATCGCTACCGTGCCACCGTGCTGAACGCCTTTCGCGAAGTCGAAAACAATTTGAGCCTGACCAACCGGCTGACCCTGGCGGCCAATCGGCAGGGCGCCGCAGTCGGCGCCACGCTCAAGACGCAAAATCTGACTACGGAGCTTTATCGCGGCGGGTTGGCCTCCAGCCTTGAACTCATCTATGCGCAGGTCGCCACACTCGAGGCGCGTATCGACTTGGTGGCTATCAAGGCTGAACTGCTGAGGGCTTCGGTTGCGCTCGTCCGCGCGCTCGGCGGAGGCTGGAACCGCAACCAATTGCCCGCCGACGAAGAGATCCAACCATTCGATACGTTCCAATATGTCGATCTCGACAAACCACCACCTGCCGGAGGCATCGATGTGAATGCGGTCAATAATGGAGTGAATAATGATTTGACCAAACCACCCACTCCTTGAAGAATGCTTGACCGTGCAATAATAATCAAAAATGAGCCCCTTTAATCTGCGCAGATAAATATCGGGAAATCGAGCGCAATTTCAATCCTCAACTCTGTAAACAGGTGGAATCCTGCTCATCGAGATACTCATTGGAGCCTTTACTCCCCCTATTCATAGGAAATGATCAGTCAAAGGCTCTAAAGAATGTTGATTTTACCATGATTTTCATGGCACCCGTCTGACCCTCCTTTCCTAATTTCAGCCTCCGTGTTCGAATTGTTTGCACATTGGAACTTGTCTGGGCTCGATGTTTTTGGCACGGACGGGTGAAGCGTTCGACAATCGGAGACCATGGTTATGCAGATCCTCCTCATGAATCGATTCTTATACACCACTCTGATCATTCCCGAGGACGATGTATTCTATGCTGTTATCCAATCTATCAACGGATTCAGCAAGGACCTTGGAATAGAATCATCGCTGTCCGTTCTTCTTCTCATATTCAGCGGATTAATCTAGAGGCGAAAGGCCAGGGATTGGAAATAATCCCACCTATGACCAATATTTTGAACTCCAAGCGGTCACCTCGTGTTGACAGGGGGTCAAAGGCACATTTGAGCAGGAGTTGCTGGTGCGATTGCCCAGCATGAAATAAACAATTCTTTCCCATTACTAAAAGTCCGACTCTGAAAGCTCCAGACCATGGCTTGTCCAATCTGGATCGACGTATGTTTCCTGAGGAGCGGTTATTCAAATAATAGGCAGACGCAGAACGGCTGCCAGGACGAAGATCTGTCGCTCTTCCTTGAGAGGCTGTCGCTTCATTTGTGATCTCCCAACTTCCTCAAACATTCAGAAAAACCACATCAACCTACCCTTTTTTCTTGACAAAACAGGGTCCATGTCAATTGGAGAATATATACATGTGACCCTATAAAGAAAAACTGCTTCAATCCCACATTTCTGACAATTTCTCCATGATTTTTTGTCGAATCGCCCAACTTTGGGGATTTTGCGGAAGTAGAAGATTCCGCCTGATGCACGCCTTGCTAAAAATGCACTCAACATTTGCCAAGCTTTGCTGTATAAAAGATTCCAGTTGAACAGATGAAAAGGATACTGGTGAGCACCTGTTGCTCTTACTGACCCGGATATCGAGAGAATCCAAATTGGGTATTGTTTTGCTATTCGGTAATCCAATTTGGTAATTGTTCTGCTGTTCTCCAGAAAAGATGCATGAGTCAGGGGATGTATCTTATACGATTCATGGGGTACGCAGTGTCTCAATGACAAAAACCTCAACCCGCCTTTAGCCGCATTTAGCAGAGATTGCGCATGAATCAGCTTGTCCTCATTGCTTTGCGAAGGCCTTTAACCTTCGTTGTTCTTGCCATTCTCATCGTGATATTCGGGACGAAGTCGGTGCTCCAAACCCCAACCGATGTCTTTCCGAATATCAGGATTCCCGTCATCTCCGTGGTTTGGTCCTACGCAGGCTTGCTACCGAGTGATGTGTCCGGGCGTATCACGTTTTACTTCGAACGCGCCTTGACCTCAACGGTGGAAGGCATCAAGAAGATCGATAGCAAATCCTATTTCGGCATCAGTATTATCAATATCTTTCTTCAGGAGGGAGTCAACCTTGCCGGTGCCGAAGCCGAGGTTGCGGCGATTTCGCAGACCGTTGTCAAAGCCCTGCCGCCCGATATTTCACCGCCTATGATCATGCGTCTCGAGGCATCATCCGTGCCGGTGGCCATGCTGCAAGTCACCTCCGACACGCTAACGCCCGCGGAGCTCTATAACCTTGCCTTTACCCAAATCCGTCCCCTGCTCGTGACGATTCCCGGAGCGATCCTGCCGCACCCATACGGAGGACAACCGAAACAGCTCCTGGTCTCGCTCGATCAGCAAAAACTTCTTGCCCGTGGCCTCACTCCAGCAGATATTTTCCATGCCTTCGATAGGCAGAATAAGGTGTTGCCCGCAGGCGACCAAAAGATTAAGGCCACTGATTGGATGGTCCAGACAAACGCGATGCCGTTGCAGGTGGAGGATTTCAACGATATTCCGATCAAGCGAGACGGAAACGCCTTCATTTATATGCGTGATGTCGCCAATGTGACCCTCGCCGGCCCGCCACAAACGAATGCCGTGCTGGTGGAAGGCAAACAGGCCGTCACCCTCGTCGTCATGAAGAGCGGGGAGGCTTCGACCCTGGAAGTGGTTGACGGGGTCAAGAAGGCAATTCCGCGTATTGAAAAGATTGTGCCCAAGGGCGTGGAGGTTAAAATTCTCAACGACGCCTCACTTTTCGTGAAGGAATCGATCGCGGACGTGGTGAAAGAAATGGCAACGGCTTCCACACTGGTTGCCCTGATCGTCTTGTTGTTGCTCGGCTCATGGCGGCCAACCGTTATCATCGCCACCTCAATCCCGCTCTCCATCCTGTCCGCACTCATCGGCTTAAACTTATCCGGAGAGTCACTGAATCTCATGACGTTGGGCGGATTGGCATTGGCCGTCGGCATACTCGTCGACGACGCGACGGTCATGATTGAGAATATCGACACCCATCTCGCCATGGGCAAACCCCTCGATGAGGCGATCGTCGACGCCGCCAATCAGATCATCGTCCCCACGTTGGTCGCCACGTTAAGCATCGCCATCGTCTGGCTCCCGCTCTTCGAGCTCAGCGGCGTATCCGGCTGGCTATTTGCACCAATGGCGAAGGCGATCATTTTCGCCATGCTCTCATCGTTCATCCTTTCCCGGACGCTTGTGCCAACCATGGCAAAATATATCCTCGCGGATCACCACGGGCCACCGGCATCTGAAGACGGCAGTGGGGGCCAACCGGAAAAATCCCAAAACTTCTTCGTCCGCTTCCAGCAGGGTTTCGAACGCGGTTTCGACCGGTTCCGTGAGCGTTATAATGCCCGCCTCGAACAAGCAATTGCCCATCGCCGCACCTTCGTTGTCATCTCCCTCTCGCTCGCACTTGCCTCCCTCAGCCTGTTCTATTTCAACGGACGAGACTTCTTCCCCGAAGTCAAGTCGGGGACGATGCAGATGCATATGAGAGCGCCGCTCGGCACACGTATTGAGGTCTCAAGCCGTCTCAGCTCTCTCGTTTCGAAAGACATCGCGCAGATGCTTCCCGGGCAGGTTGAAGGGGTCGTCAGCAATTGCGGCCTGCCGGTCGGACCGCATAACCTCGCTTTTATACCGACGCCGACGATCGGGTCGCAGGATTGCGACCTGACGATCGACCTGAAAAATGAAAAGTCACCGGTTTGGGACTATCGGCGTATTCTCCGCAAAGGTCTGCGGGAGCGGTATCCAGGCACCGAATTCACGTTCCAGCCGGCTGATCTGACCGCCAAAATTCTCAACTTTGGCTCGCCGGCACCGATCGATGTGCAAATTAATGGGATGGAAATGTACGCCAACTACGAGTTTGCACGGAAATTGGCCGGAGAGCTCCGCAAGATTCCCGGCGCCAGTGACGTGACGATACAGCAGACGATGCGCACGCCGACTCTTTTCGTTGAAGGCCAACGCACGTTCGGTCTCGGCACAAACCTGAGCGAGGGGGAAATCGCCGACAATCTCCTGCTGTCCACTTCTGGTAGTCAACAGATCGATCAGCAATATTGGCTTAATCACAAAACCGGCATCTCCTATCAGATCAACATTTATACGCCACAGCCCCAGCTCACGAGTATTAAAAATCTCATGACGGTCCCAGTCGATCAGAACAATCTCGACTCGTCGCAAGATAACGTACAGCTACTCGGCAATGTGACTACACATTCAATGATCGGGACGCCTGGCCTGATTTCGCACGCGAACATTATGCCGCTGTTCAATATCTATGTGTCTGCCGAAGGGCGCGACCTCGGAGGCGTTCTGGCGGATGTGGAGAAGGCTGCCAAGGGTCTGGAGGACGAGTTGCCACGCAGTGCAGCGCTTGAAATTCATGGGCAAGCCGAAACCATGTACGAGGCGTATGTTGAGTTGATTGTCGGCCTCATCTTTGCCGTCGTGCTGGTGTATCTCCTGATCGTCGTCAACTTTCAATCCTGGCTGGATCCCTTTATCATTATTACAGCATTGCCCGGGGCTTTGGCGGGTATTGCCTGGGCATTGTTCCTGACACACACGAATATTTCCGTACCGGCGCTGACGGGGGCCATCATGACGATGGGCACCGCAACCGCCAATTCGATTCTTATCGTATCTTACGCCCGTGAACGGCTCGAAATACATGGAGACGCGATTATGGCTGCCGTCGAAGCCGGAAAAGCCCGCATCCGTCCTGTGCTCATGACGGCATCGGCCATGATCATCGGCATGCTGCCGATGTCAATGGGCAACTCCCCCAACGCGCCGTTGGGTCGGGCTGTCATCGGCGGCCTGATGGTCGCGACCGTATTCACTCTGTTTTTTGTGCCCTGCGTGTATGCCATCATCTACAACCGTCGAGGGTCTGGCCAAAAGGCCAGTGGATAATATGAAGATCCTGCGTGGGAAAGGTTTTGTGATCCTCGCCATCCTGCTTGGCATTCTATACATGGGCTATCGGATCTATGCACACAACAGCGGCGCCGCTGCGCTACGCGAGGAGACCCTTGCAGACGCGGTCCCAATCGTAGCCATCATCAATCCCAAACCGTTACCGTCAACACAGACCATTACCCTCCCAGGCAATATTCGTGGCTGGTATGAGGCACCGATCTACGCACAGGTCGCGGGTTATGTGAAAATGTGGTACACGGATTACGGCGCGAAGGTGAAGAAGGGCGATGTCCTGGCTAAAATCAACGCGCCGGCTCTTGACGCTCAATATCGGCAGGCCAAGGCGGATCTGGCATCTGAACGCGCCCTATATGGTCTCGCCAAATTGACCGCAAAACGTTATCTGGCGCTCCGCGACAAACATTCCGTCTCCGAGCAGTCGATTTCAGTAAAGGTGGCAGAAGCGAATGCCCAGGCGGCAAGGGTCAATGCCGCAGAGCAGCATGTCAGAAATTTCGAGGCGCTGATTCGGTTCAAAACAATCGTGGCGCCCTTTGATGGTGTAGTGATTGATCGCAACATCAATGTCGGTGACTATGTCAACAAAGAAGGCACGATCAGTTCTCCCACTGCGATCAGCAACCTCTTTACGGTGGCCGACGTCAGCAAGGTGCGCCTCTTTATCTCTGTGCCGGAGTCTTTCGGAGCATTCCTCAAGCCAGGCCTGACGGCTGAGGTAACTGTGCCGCAATTGCCCAGTCGTCGCTTTACAGCAAAATTCCTTACTGTCGCAGGCGGATTTCATGTGAGCACCCGCACCGCCGTTACCGAATTCGTGCTGGACAACGAGGACAGAGCCCTCTGGCCTGGCTCATACGCCAAGGTAACTCTCACGACGCCCGTTGATTCTGATTTCCTCACGATTCCAACCAGCGCGATGGTGTTCCAGGAGAACGGCACGGAAGTTGCCGTGTTGACGGATGATGATCGCATTCATTTCAAATCAATCACCGTGGGCAAAATCCTCGACGCCACGGTTGAGGTCACAGAGGGGATTTCCTCCACCGATCGCATTGTGAATAATCCCAGCGCGGCATTGCTCGAAAACGAAAAAGTGCGCATTGTCACGCCAGCATCTGGTTATGACCGTCTCAAATCCGATTCACCTCCTTCAAAAAACCAAACAGACATAGCCGCGTCAAAGGCCCAAACAGAAGCACCTATGACAAAAGACCAATCATCAAAATGACGGTCGTCGACACATGGTAAGCAAAGCCTTGCGAACACGACCAGAAATGCCATGTATGTTGTTGACTTGGGTATGGCGTAGCAGCGTATTTATGATTGCCCTTCATCTATCGGCATGCTTGCCACACGTGGATCTCGCGCCGGACTATCAACCAGCCGAATTCGTCGTCCCCGTTTCATGGCACGGTTCCAGTCCCTTCGTCGAAGCGAAGCCCTCGGATGGAGAATTACGACAGGATTGGTGGATGCTATATCACGATCCGGTGTTGAATACCCTTGAAGAGGAGGCCATGGCGGCAAATCCTGATCTGCAGGCGGCCGCTGAGCGTTTTGTCCAGGCCCGCGATATGATGATGAAAGCCCGTTCACGGCGTATCCCACATGCCGGTCTGGGGTTCGGCACCTCCCGCAATAGGCAATCCGAAAATCATCTGTTTCGCGATCCTGATATTTCGGATACTGCCTCGACGGTTTCCGTCGGGGGGATTGCATCCTGGGAGCCAGATTTCTGGTCGGCGATCCGCAACGCCACGCGCATTGAGATGTACCGGGCCGAAGAACGTGCGGCTGAATATGGGCTTGCGCGCCTCAGTTTGCAGGCGGAAATTGCGGCGAACTATTTCACCCTTCGTGGCCTCGACGCCCAACTTGCGATTTATACACAATCAATCGATCTCTATAAGGGCTCCCTGGAACTGATCAAGAACCAGTTCACCGTCGGGATCGCGTCACAACTTGACATTGCCCGTGTCGAATCCCTGCTGTTCAGCACTGAGACGAAAGAAGCCGAGGTTCGAGGCCAACGGCAGGTGACGGAACAGGCGATTGCCATCCTCCTCAATAGAGCGCCGGCCAGTTTCACCATCGAACCGGTCGCCGACCTCCGTGTGGAAAATTTCGAGGTGCCCCAGACAATTCCATCAACCTTATTGGAGCGTCGCCCCGACATCGCGGCGATGGAACGCCGGATGGCCCAGGCCAACCGTGCCATCGGCATCGCTCGCGCGGCCTTTTATCCTAAAGTAACGTTCCTGGCCGGCGGGGGATTCGAAGATTCCGGCTTCGATCTGATCAAGCTTGCCAATAGTTTCTGGTCCTACGGGTCCGCCATTGAGCTCCCGCTCTTCCAGGGTGGATTTCGCCGCGCCCAATTGCAGCAGTCCTGGTCGGTTTATCGCGAGACGGAAGACCGATACCGTTCGACGGTGCTCAACGCCTTTCGCGAAGTCGAGAACAATTTGAGTCTGACCAACCAGCTCACCACAGCGGCCAAACGGCAGGACGCCGCCGTCGGGGCCTATCTCAAAACGCAAGACCTGACCTCCAGCCTCTATTTTGGCGGACTGGCCTCCAGTCTTGAGCTCATTTACGCCGAGGTCAACACGCTAGCGGCGCGTATCGACTCCGTAGCAATTAAGGCTAATCTGCTGAAATCTTCCGTGGCCCTCATTCGTGCGCTGGGCGGGGGCTGGAACCGCAACCAATTGCCCGCCGATGAACAGATCCAGCCCTTCGATACGTTCCAATATGTCGATCTTGATAAACCACCATCAGCCGGGGGAATCGATGTCAACGCGGACAATAAGGGGGTGAATAATGATTTGACCAAACCACCCAATCCTTGACCCACCCTCACCCCTGGTCAACTGGAAATGGCCTATGCGGCAAGGAGACAAAGGTACTTTTGGTGGTTTTGGCGTCAATCATCACGGGAATGGGAACCGGGCGGCACTCGCAGATGTTCAGCCTATACGATCCATCCTCAGTGCTCTGGAAGAACGCATTGGTGAATTGACCATCAACCTGAATGGCATCAAAAAACGGATAGATTTTTTCCATAAACTCCCTGTACAAATCCCACTGTCATTCATGATTTGCGAGTACTTGATCTTCAAGGGTGAACCCGGCACATGGAACAAGGGAATCCTCAACTTGAACATTTACGATATGCGGAGGCCAAGTTATGACAAGTTCAGGAACCTCCCTGCGGGCACCATGAGTTAAAGCCTGCATGGCGCAGGTATGAAAACCAATGTCGGATACGCCTTAAAGGATATCCCCGACAACGGAATACCATTGAAGAGGTCACCTGATGACAGAAAGCCACATACTTGAGCGGTACCTTCCATGAGTCAACGCCATGCCATCAAGAAATCACCTACGGGGTTGGACATGGTTTTTATGGGGTTCCTCGGTTTCGGAATATTCATGGCCGGGTGTACGTCCGTCAACACACTTCTCCTCACCTCTCAGACCTTTCCGGCCAAATCTTCATGGCAGAGCGTTAGAATTTTAGACCGGGAGCCTTTCTGTTCACACATCAGCATTGCTCAATTGAGCATGGAAGGTAGTGAGTCAGATAGTTATGCCACCTGGCAGATCGACATTCTTAAAAAGGCAGCTTCATTAGGCAGTGATGCCGTAGTGTTTACCAAGCCTGAAAAGCATGTGGAGCATAGCATCAGGTACCAAAGCCCCATGGTGATGGGTGGACCCTGGGGAATGGGAGCCTATGGCTACCCCGGTTGGGGATATGGGGGGCCCTACGGCCCATGGGGCATGGGGTATGTTGGAGGCGTAGCCCTTCCCTACGATTATACCGTCACGTCATTAACCGGTATCGCCATACGATATACGAACAAGGGGCATCCTCAATGCTAATGATTTAAGGGGACAATTATAGAGATGGCATTTTCCAGGCCGTGATGGGGACAAATACCGGCATGAGCCAAAGGAGGATGGACAGCATCCCCAACCGGGCGATAGGCGTACAACCGTAATCAGCGTGTCGTGAGGGATCAGTCCTTTCGCATTGAGGGGAATGGCAGAGTAAAAAGGCTTGAGACTCTTCCCCATTCTGTGTTTACATCCAGGATGCCCCGTAATATCCGGATATCATCCTTGCACACGGCATCAAATATATTTTGATTTATTTCTTTTCAAATGAGTGACCAATTCGAATTTGATCTCTTATGTATCGGCAGCGGCCCGGCAGGCCAACGAGCGGCGATTCAAGCCGCCAAGTTCAGGAAGCGAGTGGGAGTGGTTGAACGTCAGCAGTGCGCGGGCGGCGTGTGTATAGAACTCGGGACCATTCCCAGCAAAACTCTACGCGAGGCCGTGTTATCCTTCATGGCCACCAACCATCCGTTTGTCCAACAGACAAGAAACCGGGAACGGCACCGTCCCACAGCGGAACAATTATTTTCTCGTGTACAACTCGTTAGAAACCGCGAAGTCGACATCGTGGAGGACCAGCTCTGGAGGAATGATATCGAACTTATTTCCGGCGAAGCCTCCTTCACCGACGCCCATACCCTTGTGATTCACACAGAACACGAGACGAAAACCGTCACGGCTGAGAATATTCTGCTTGCAGTCGGAACCGTAGCCGCCCCACCACCTGGTACCGGCGTGGATGGTGAAATCATTTTCACTAGTGACGAGATTGTCCACCTCACATCCTTGCCCAAAAAATTAGTGGTGGTCGGCGGGGGCGTGATCGGGATGGAGTATGCGTCAATGTTTGCCGCACTCGAAATCGACGTGACCGTGGTGGACAAACGGGAGCGTTTGCTGGAATTTCTGGACAACGAAATCGTTGAGGAACTCATTCATCAAATGAGAAACCGGGATGTGACCTTCCGATTGGGAGAAACCGTGGAAAAATTGACCATTGCTGAAGGTCCTCCCAAACAAGCTGTGATACAACTGGAGTCAGGGAAGCGCCTTGTGTCCGACATGGTCCTGTATTCTGCCGGGAGAATCGGCGCAACCGATCGATTAAATCTAGCTGCTGCGGGCCTGACGGCGGATAATCGTGGACGCATTGCGGTCGATCAAGCTTTTCGAACGCAGATCCCCCATATCTTCGCCGCCGGAGACGTGATCGGGTTCCCCAGTCTCGCCTCCACCTCCGCCGCGCAAGGTCGACGGGCTGCCTGCCATGCCTTCGGGGTCAGTGCCGGCCCCATGGACACACACTTTCCCTTCGGCATCTACGCCATTCCTGAGATTTCCATGATCGGCGCACATGAACATGAGCTGACCGAAAAAAAAATTCCTTATGAAACCGGGGTTGCCCACTATAAGGAAATCGCTCGCGGGCAAATTATGGGAGATGACAGCGGCTTGCTCAAAATGCTGTTTCATCGTGAGACCCGAAAGCTCCTCGGCGTCCATGTGATTGGTACTGGTGCCACGGAGCTCATCCATATCGGGCAAGCAGTCCTGGAATTAGGGGGAGGTCTGGATTATTTTCTTGACCGTATCTTCAATTATCCGACTCTTGCGGAATGTTACAAGGTAGCCGCCTTAAATGCTTTTAATAAACTTTCACAAATAGGATAGCACCCTAAGACGACGTTGATGGATCGCTAACAAATACGGCTCTTTATTTATTTCATATTGGAAGGTTGTTGTATGAACCCTTCCCAGCCATCAAACAATTTTCCACCCACCACAATGAACAGGGACCTTCACCCCTATAAATCAGACGGACATTCTTTGAATCGCTCAACATGGATTCATGTGGGTAAATTTTTCAGATAATAAGACAGACAGGATCTGAATTCGGAGATACTCTCCTTATCTTGGCAAACTGTTTGTGTATGGAGTGGACTGGGTCACCCCACTCTACCTGTTGGATGTGTTACGACGCCAACAGGGTTGAGGGAGAGACTTGCTTGTTAGAAGACGTTCTTTAGCCGGACGATTTTCGTTTCGGGGCGTCACGGTTCAGTTCGAAGGAATTTTTATGGCCAGCGCGCTACTCTACGACCGCCTGCAATTTGCCTTCACTGTCACATTTCATTATCTCTTTCCACAATTGACGATAGGGCTAGCCTTACTGCTGCTTTACCTGCGAAGCCGTGCGCTCGTTTCCGGGGACGACCACTACAATCAGGTTGCCCGGTTCTGGACAAAAATCTTTGCCTTGAGTTTTGCCTTTGGTGTTGTGACCGGCATTCCCTTGGAATTCCAGTTCGGCACTAATTGGGCGAAATTTTCGAATTTCGCCGGCGGGGTGATCGGCCAGACACTGGCCATGGAAGGCCTGTTTGCGTTTTTTCTGGAATCCTCGTTTCTCGGCATTCTGTTATTCGGCGAGGGGCGATTCAGCCAGCGGGTGCAATGGGCCGCATCGCTGATGCTGTTTCTCGGATCCTGGCTTTCCGGCTATTTCATTCTGGCGACAAACGCCTGGATGCAACATCCGGTCGCCTATACGGTGGCCCCGGACGGACGGTTGTTCGTCGACAGTCTTTCCGGTCTGCTCACGAATCCTTATCTGGTCTGGCAATTCGCTCATAACATGACGGCCGCCGTCGTGACCGCCTCATTCGTGATGGCGGCAATCGGTTCGTTCTATCTTCTGTCCGGTCTGCACGTGAAGTCTGCAAAGACCTTCCTTCGCACCGGCGTGGTGGCGGGCGCCATCGCCACGGCGCTGATGATCTTCCCGACCGGCCACGAGAACGCCAGACAGGTTTTTGAACACCAACCGGTCAAAGGCGCCGCATTCGAAGGGCTCTTCAAGACCGAGCGTGGCGCGGGTATGGTGCTTATCGGGCAACCGAACATTGAAACCATGACAATCGACAATCCGCTCGTCGTGCCGGATGCTTTGAGTCTTGTACTCTTTGACGAACTCTACGCCACGGTAAAAGGGCTCGACGCATTTCCACGCACAGAGTGGCCCGATAACATCGCGCTGCTCTACTATGCCTACCATGTGATGACCATGCTCGGAACCATGCTTGTATCAGTCATGGGCCTGTCGTTGCTCTGGCTCTGGCGGGGACGTTTGTTTACCACGAACTGGCTGCTCTGGCTGCTCATGCTTTCCGCCCCTTTCCCCTATATCGCCACAACGGCCGGATGGATGACCGCCGAACTCGGCCGCCAACCCTGGCTGGTGTATGGCTTGCTTCGTACGGCTGATGGTGTCTCACCGCTGGTCCATTCGGGAAACGCCCTGTTTACGTTGCTCGGGTATCTCGGCATCTATCTTGGGTTGGGACTGCTTTTCTTATTCCTGATGGCTGAAACAATACGACATGGCCCGGCCAGCTCGCTCCCCGAATCTGCGAAGCCCTAGGAACCGGTACGATGGAAACTTTCTGGTATGTTGCCGTCACGTTGATGCTGGCTGTCTTTGTTGTCCTTGACGGCTTCGACTTCGGCCTGGGCATCGTCTATGCCTTTGTCGCGAAAAATGAAACGGACCGGCGTGCGGCGTTGGCTGCCATCGGCCCCATCTGGAACGGCAACGAAGTGTGGCTGATCGCTGCAGGGGGTCTGTTATTCTTTGCCTTTCCCAAAGCCTATTCGGCAGGGTTCAGCGGTTTTTATCTGGCCTTACATCTGGTCTTGTGGTTGCTGATTGCCCGTGGACTCGCACTCGAACTTCGTTCGCACGTGGATCACGCACTGTGGCGGCAGTTTTGGGACGTGGCATTTGCCGGAGCGAGCCTCTTACTTGCTGTCGTGTTCGGCGTGGCCTTGGGCAACCTCATTCGCGGCGTGCCCTTGAATCCCGAAGGCTATTTCTTCGTGGCCCTCTGGACAAATTTCATGACCGGACCGGAGCCGGGCATACTGGATTGGTTTACCGTTCTCATCGGAGCCACAAGCGCAGCAATCCTCGCCATGCACGGCGCCAATTTTCTGGCCATGAAAACGGAGGGCCAGTTGCGGAACCGGGCACGACGTGTGGCCTGGCTAACTGGATCGGCCGTGGTTATTCTGGTCGGGCTGGCCCTGACCTCCGTTCCCTTTGTCCAACCCTTATTCTTCCTCAACTATGCCGCCCATCCCATGGGATATGTCTTCCCCGTTCTCAGTATAGCGACGCTGTTATCGGCTCTCATGATACGAAAGCGCAATTGGGATGCGGGAGCATTTTCCGCAACGAGCCTCTTGATTCTGACAATGCTGGCCAGCACTGCCTGGGGGTCATACCCGAATATCCTAATTGCGACAAACGATCCGGCCAATAGCCTGACCGTAACCAACGCTACCGCCGGCGTCTATGGCCTGCAAACCGGACTCTGGTGGTTTTTGATCGGATTCATTCTGCTCATTGCCTATCAAGCCTGCGCACATCATGCGTTTCGGGGGAAGGTCAAGGTTGGGGCACACTAAGTGCTCCGAGAGTTGGACAGACCCCACAGAGGAATTGTACGATCTTGTTGACGAAGGTAGAAACTGTAAGAGGCAGATTCGCTCATCGAAAAAGACGGAGATTGGCATCATCCATGCCGGACGTGCCGGAGAGGATAAGAACATGACCGTCCCGGAAGAAGTGGTCTTTTTATTGGATGTAGATAATACGCTATTGGATAACGACCACATCGGCACCGACCTCAGCTATCATCTTTCGCAAGAGTTTGGCGAGAAAAACCGGGATCGATATTGGGACATTTTTGAGGCATTGAGAAAGGATCTCGGTTATGCGGACTATCTGGGAGCTTTGCAACGCTACCGTGTCGAAACCATGAATGACCCGCGGTTGCTGATGATGTCTTCATTTCTGGTTGACTATCCGTTTGCAGAACGCCTCTATCCTGGGGCGCTCGACCTTCTCGCTCATCTTGATCATTGGGGCCGAACGGTCATCCTTTCGGATGGTGATGTGGTCTTTCAGCCCCGCAAGATCCAACGCTCGGGATTATGGGACGCCGTCGAGGGTCGGGTGCTCATTTACGTGCACAAGGAACACATGCTCGCGGATGTTGAGCGGCGTTATCCCGCTCGACGTTACATCATGATAGACGACAAGCTTCGCATTCTTGGAGCCATGAAACAGGTCTGGGGCGATCGTCTGAGAACGATCTTTCCCCGCCAGGGCCATTACGCCCTGGATCAAAATACCGTCAAGGCCTACCCCCCGGCCGACCTTACCGTTGAGCGCATTGGCGACCTGGTCAAATATGACCTTCCCGCCTTGATGGGCCGCCATACGGAATAGGAGACGCCATGAAGGGAAGATCATGTGTGGAATTTCGTTACATCCCAAATTAAAGCGTTGGTTTCAAATGTAGACAATCGGGTTTCATCCATGGGAATCTATTCATCTACTCACCCTTTCGATAAGTCAGAATTCCCCCGCAGGTAACATGGAAATGAACCCCGTTCCCATTCCTGTTTTGAATCATGATCCCTCGGGGATGAACCGTCAGAAGGCTACACAATTTTTCTTGGCACACCCTATGCCTCTCATAAGCCATATCTCCAAACTTAAAAAAATGGCAGTATCGGCTCCTTTTCTTGTGAACGATCCCTTTTCAGAGACTTTGTTTCCTGGTACGCTCGACATCCACGATGTTAGGACCAATGAGTGATCATGTCGGAAGATGAAAATGAGACACCTGCACGAAACCTCCAACGTGAAGGGACGGCAGCCTTTGCCAAATCCTGGCATGATCTGATGGACAAGATTCACGCCAAAATCACCACGATGATACAGGTCGCATCAGTATGAGCCGCATGAAACCGACCACTCACAGGGCTCGCGCGGTGTTGACCAAGCGGCCCGCGTGGAAAGCGTTGGCCACGCATTATAAGACGATCCATAGTCTGCATTTGCGCCAGCTCTTTGCCGACGATCCCGACCGGGGCGAGCGCCTGACTGCCGAAGCCGCCGGCATTTACCTTGACTATTCGAAAAATCGTATCACAGACGAAACTTTAGGCCTTCTGCTTCAGCTTGCCGAAGACTGCGGTCTGCGTGAGCGCATCGCGGCCATGTTCTGTGGTGAGGAGATCAACGTGACAGAAAGACGCGCCGTTCTGCACACGGCTCTGCGCGTGCCTGAGACCAAACAAATTCTCGTTAATGGTGTCAATATCGTCCCTGAGGTGCATCGGGTCCTCGACCGCATGGCGGAATTCTCACACCAGGTCCGCAAAGGTCTGTGGCGCGGACACACCGGCAAGCGGATACGCCACGTGGTCAATATCGGCATCGGCGGCTCTGACCTCGGTCCGGTGATGGCCTATGAAGCCCTGCGTCATTACAGCCAGCGCGACATGACCTTCCACTTCATCTCGAACGTAGACGGCACCGACTTTGCCGAAACCACACGCAACCTCAACCCGGAAGAAACGCTCTTCATCATCTGTTCGAAGACCTTCACGACGCTGGAAACCCTGACGAACGCCCATACCGCGCGCGCGCGGAGTGTGCGACAGATCGGACACGAGCAAGCGGTGCGCAAGCATTTTGTGGCCGTGTCGACCAATGCCGAAGAAGTATCAAAGTTTGGAATCGACACGGCAAACATGTTCGAGTTCTGGGACTGGGTCGGCGGGAGGTATTCGATGGATTCCGCCATCGGCCTTTCTACCATGCTCGCCGTCGGCCCCGATCACTTTCGAGCAATGCTGGACGGTTTTTACGCGATGGATGAACATTTCCGCACGGCTCCCTTCGACCGCAATCTGCCCGTGCTCATGGGGCTCCTCACCATCTGGTATAACAATTTCTTCAAGACAGAGACGGTCGCGGTCTTACCCTACGACCACTACCTCAAGCGCTTCCCGGCCTATCTCCAGCAGTTGACCATGGAGAGCAATGGCAAGCATGTCACACTCGGAGGGGCAGGCGTCAGGTATCAGACAGCTCCGATTTATTGGGGCGAACCCGGCACCAACGGCCAACACTCCTTCTACCAGCTGATCCACCAGGGAACAAAGTTAATCCCCTGCGATTGTATCGGTTTTTCACAAACCTTGAATTCAATCGGCCATCAGCATGACATGCTGATGGCAAATCTATTTGCACAGACTGAGGCGTTGGCCTTCGGTAAGACCGCCGAGGAAGTCAAAGCCGACGGCATACCAAGCTGGCTGGTGCCGCACCGCGTGTTTGACGGCAATCGCCCGACCAACACCATTCTTGCCGAGCGTCTGACGCCGGAAACGCTCGGGGCGTTGATCGCGCTCTACGAACACAGCGTCTTCACACAAGGGACAATCTGGGATATCGATTCTTTCGATCAATGGGGCGTTGAACTGGGCAAGGTGCTGGCAAAACGGACGCTTGCAGAACTGGAAAGCCCGGGTGACCCGCAGCTCAAGCATGACAGTTCGACCAACGCGCTCATCCGTCGCTACCGCCGCTCCAAGAAAAGTCCTCCCTGAATGGATCACATCCGGCAACTGGCCGGATCGATCGACGGGCATGTCTACCGCGGGCAGTGTCTGCGGCTCGCCCGGCAACGGACTAGACGGGCCGCGTGATTCCGCACTGCGACGGGATCGCGATTCCCCTGAAAAAAGCTCACATTCTCTGGCAGCGTTAATCAAATTTTTCAAGAATATTGAATCCTGAAAGCACGCATGAAAGCCGCCACACTCATCGTACAATGCCTGGAGAACGAAGGCGTAAAATATGTCTTTGGTGTGCCGGGCGAGGAGAATATGGATCTTCTCGATGCGATGATCGGTTCTTCTATCTGCTTTGTCATGACCCGCCATGAGCAGGGCGCGGCCTTCATGGCCGACGTTTACGGCCGGTTGACCGGCAAAGCAGGCGTGTGTCTCGCCACGCTGGGGCCAGGCGCAACGAATCTTATCAGCGGGGTGGCCGATGCCACCATGGATCGTGCGCCACTCGTCGCCCTGACGGGCCAAGCCGACCAGGACCGGCTGCACAAGGAATCCCATCAGCACCTTGACATCGTTTCCCTGTTTCGTCCTGTGACCAAGTGGAATGCCACCTTGCCCATTCCCGACATCATTCCTGAAGTCTTTCGGAAAGCCTTTAAGCTGGCTCAGGCCGAAAAACCCGGCGCCACACACATCGAAATTCCCGAAGACATCGCTTCTATGCAAACCGAGGGCCACCCCCTGCTCGTGCAATCGGTTCACCCCGGGGGGGCTGCACCCGAACAACTCGACAGGGCCCGACGTATTATTGGGGAGGCCAGGCATCCGATCGTGCTCGCGGGCAATGGCGTCATTCGCGGACATGCCTCCGAAGCGCTGGTGTGCTTTGCTGAAAAGCTGAACATTCCGGTTGCCACAACCTTTATGGCCAAAGGCACCATTCCCGATACCCACCCGCTCTCGCTGGGTGCCATTGGACTGGAGACCATGGACTATGTGAACTGCGAATTTCTGGACGCGGACGTCGTGATCGCGATTGGATATGACATCGTGGAATATGCGCCCCATGCCTGGAACCCCAACCACGACAAGAAAATTGTGCACGTGGACATGTCGCCCGCCGAAGTTGACGCGTCATACATCGTTGAGGTCGGGGTCGTGGGTACGATCACTTCCTCACTTGAAGCGCTCACGAATCGCGGCCACGCGGCCGCTACGACGCGTGCCTCACGATTTCGCCCAATGCTTCACGAGGAATTGGCACAAGGCGGTCAGAACGCATCATTTCCTCTTAAGCCGCAAAGAATCCTCGCGGATCTGCGTGACTCGCTGGCCCACGAAGATATCGTGATCTCGGACGTGGGCGCGCACAAAGTCTGGCTTGGGCGCCTCTTCCCATGCTTTCTTCCCAACACCTGCATCATCTCAAACGGATTCGCCGCCATGGGCATTGCCTTGCCCGGCGCGGTGGCGGCCAAATTGGCACACCCGGACCGCCGTGTTGTGGCGGTCACCGGGGACGGAGGGTTCCTGATGAACTCCCAGGAATTGGAGACCGCCGTACGCATGGCTACTCCCTTTGTGGTGCTTATTTTCAACGATGGCGGCCTCGGCCTGATTCGCTGGAAACAAATACAGCAATTTGGCAGGTCGACATGTGTGGAATTTCAAAATATGGATATCGTGAAATACGCGGAAAGCTTTGGTGCGAAAGGGTATCGCATCGCTTCCGCAAAGGAACTGGCACCCGTGCTGCGAAAAGCGTTGTGCTCCAATACCCTTTCAATCATCGACTGCCCGGTCGATGCTTCTGAGAATTTACTCCTTACCCAACGACTCGGGACTCTTCCCTCCATGCCTCAGGGGCAACGATGAATACACCGGCGGGTTCCCGGCAAGTCCTTTCCCAAAGCGATGCGCCCCACCCCTTCCCTCTCTGCCGATCGGACAAATCTCCTTCCGGAACAATGCGATAACCTTTTAAAAAGCGGCGTTCTGAGCGTCCGCAGGTCATGAGGAGTGTTTGAAGAATTTTTAGGACCAGGTGCCCGGCTCCCAGAAGGATGACGACGTGAATCCCATCATGTTATTCGCGCGATTCGTTCATCATTGTGCAAGGTTCCTAACCCCCACCTGCTTCATGTCCAATTGAATCACTTATCTCGGCTCATGATGTAACCCACTCCTGAACGAAAACGGGATACCACACCGCTCCTTTTTGGTTCAGGAAGTATGGTATCCCGCTACGACTTACCGTTTATTTTTTCGGTCTATTACACTTTTACAGTCAGATACAAGGCTCCTTGACCCCTATGGATAAAGATCAAGGCGGAGGACTTGTCCTTCAAGCTGGACGTCACTTTTCTGAAATCCTCCTCCGAGCGAACCGGGTTACGGTTGATTTCGCTGATCACATCGCCCTGAGCCAGTCCTGCCCGTGCGGCATAACTTCCCGGCGCGACATCCATAACCACCACCCCGTTCACATTTTCTTCCACCCCTAATTGCTCGGCCATACCAGGGTTAAGATTCTGAACAGCCACCCCGGCAAGCGGTCCTTCCGTCGTGCCCATCTGGCCTGCTTGTGCCACTTGGACAGGCTTATCTTGTTCACGAATCTCCGCCTTTAGAGTATGCTTCTGACCATCCCGGACCACCACCATCTTCACTTCCGTTCCGATAGTAGTCCTGATGACATGATGCTGAAGACTACGCGGATCCAATACGGGTTTGCCCTGATATTCGACAATCACATCACCCCGTTTGAGGCCTGCCTTGTCCGCAGGACTTCCGGGAACAACATTCGTGACCAGCGCACCTTTGGATTGATCCAATTTGAAGGAGTCTGCGAGATCCGTCGTGACGGCTTGTATACCGACGCCCAAAAATCCTCGCACAACTTTTCCGGTACTGACCAAACTGTCATACACCGGTTTGGCAAGATTGGTGGGAACCGCAAATCCCACGCCTTGGTACCCGCCGGATTGGGAAAAGATTGCGGTGTTAATTCCGACCAGTTGGCCTCGCGTATTCACCAACGCGCCACCGGAATTCCCCGGATTGATCGCAGCATCGGTCTGGATGAAATCTTCATACTGAGTAATACCCATGCCTCCACGACCTAATGCGCTGACAATCCCCAGCGTGACGGTGGAATTCAGTCCAAAAGGATTGCCGACCGCCAACACATATTCTCCGACTCGAAGCTCGCCGGAATTTCCCCATGGAACATACGGTAGATCCTTACCGTCAATTTTAATGACGGCTAAATCAGTCTGAGGATCAAGACCGATCACTGTCCCCGTGAATTCCCGATTATCCGGGAGGGTCACCATGATTTCCTTGGCCCCATCGACCACATGATCATTGGTCAACACATATCCATCACTAGAGATAATGACACCTGAACCGGCTCCCTGCCCTTCCGGAGCAGGAGGCCCATTGGGCCTGTTCGGCATTCCTGGGATCTCCGGCATTCCTGGCAGACCGAAAAACTCTCTCATCGGATCAGACGGCATCCCCGACATGGGGACCGGCGCTTCTTTTCGAACCGTAATATTGACCACTGCGGGGGTCACCGCCTGGGCAATGTCAGCAAATCCTCCTTTATCCATATTGGCGGGGGATCCAACGGATGCAGGATCTGCCGGATGGGAAATTGCTGCTTGCGAATGAAATGGCATATTCCATGACCCGAGCAGTAGGATTCCAGCCAGGAAACCGATGCCGGCCAGTCCCGCCTTTCCGGTATTCATCCTGGTAAAGGACAAAGGCCATTGAAACCGCCAACCACGAGAAGAACCACGATTGTTTGTACCCATTGACATTCCTCCTTGATAGTAAGATTGCCGGCGCTGAGCTATTTCGTATCGACATCCTATCTATTCAGTATAAGCTGAGGATTAATTGACTATTAATTTTGATTAATTTTCCCACGATCCTTTGATGAGTCCGTCAATATGTTCGCAGCCTCAAGGAGTTCCCCCTATTAGATATGGACAATACGCACATCAACACAACAGGTGATCCTGACGCATTTCTCCACCAAGAAATCACCTGCCGGCAAGAACCCGATCGCAAACCAAAAGAAAGGCGCCTGCGCCTTATGTCATCCGGAGGCCGAGGACACCCATTTTTCCCAATTGAGCAAACAGGGCATGCCATCAGATTCGACCTTGAACACATCCATGAGAAAGGTCAATATCGATTTTTCAAGGTGTCCGCGTACAGACAAAAACCTGTTCACGGTAGATTCCCAATGAATGTCGTGTCAAAATAATGTAAGGAGGACGGACAGACTGGCATCCAGAAGGAGAAGAGGACGGTCATTACAGCATAGGTGCCTCAATCTGAAATTGGTACTTACAAGACCGCCAACGCTTTTCACATTTCAAAAGGACGGCTTGACCGGAACAGGAGGACATCATGGAAATCTTGGCCCTAGTGATCGCTATCGTCGCCTTAGTGATTGCGATCATGGCATTTCAACGAACCGGCGGGGGAATGCGCGATCTCCGTCGACAAATAGAAGATCTCACCGAAAAATCCGAACATGCGACCAAGGGGGCCCGCGACATGACCGCTGATGCCCTCAGTCGCCTGGAAACGTTTATCCGTGGCCAGCAGAAACCTGCTCCATCGCAGCAGGTACCACTGGAAGACAAACTTCCAACCACACAGCAGACCTTTCCTTCAACAGAATCGGAAAAACCAATAGACGAACCTCCAAACACGGAACAGAAATCATGAGACCATGGGTCATACCGGTGACGGTATTTTTTCTAGGATTAGGCCTTGGCTTAAGTAGCCCGATGTTAGCTTCACGGTATTTGGATTCCTATCTTCCCGCATTTTTGAAGGACGCCATGCATCCACTTGAGGGGTCGGTGGCACACAAACAACGCCAAGAAGATCGTTTACTGGTCACCATTACGACTCAAGACGGGAGCATTTTAGCCACCTTTCAACAACAGGTGCCGGAGATCGACCTCCTTATTGAGGAACGAGATCTGGTGACATTAGACGTGCAGAAATACAAACCTTTTATTCACGACCCCACATTGCTTCGGGTCTCCAAACACAAGGAGATGAACCCTGCCCTTGCGGCACCTCCGAATCCGTCCATTCCATCTGCCCCGACAAAGGAATCCGGCTCAATGATTGATTCCCCAGGATCTGCTCCCTAAACTAAAGAGGCAGTATCGAACACCTGTTCTCCTTGAAGTTGACTCACGTATTTCCCTGGTCCTATCAAAAAAGAGGTGAAATTGATGTGGGTAACCGAAGCACGTCAGTTGAATAGGTCCATGCTATGGATTCTATCAGTTCTCCTCTTAGTGGGAGTACTGACCGGCTGCGGTGCCATGAATGCCATACCCCTTCCCGAATCGCCGACTGCAGTCCAACAACTTCTCATGGCTCAAGCTGTGGAGCGAAGTCTGCATGGAGAGAACACCCTGCCCATCCTCTTAACCTCTGGAGAGACAGTAAGTCTCGATATCTCTGGATTGCACGTTGAAGATGGATTGCCCGTTGCCCAAGGTTTTTTTAAGGGTGCAATTGGGGGTTGGCTGGGAGAAAGCGGACTGAAAATCGTTACGGATCCAGCTAAAGCCAAATACCGGATCCACATCCTTATTCAGGGTCTAGGAGTCGAGCAACGGTCCTCCTTGTTCGGGTTACCACCAATACAGAGTGCACTCCTCCCAATTGCCCTGCCCGAGATTGCGATATACGCATCCCAAAAATTGTCAGGATATACCCGATTCCGCCTGGATATTTACGAAACGGCGACGGGACAATTTGTTCGCTCCACTCCCTGGTTCCAAGGGTCAACCTACTTCAACGAATATACTATCTTATTTTTTTTCGACTTCGAGTTTACCGATTTGATCGCTCCATTTTAATCTAGTGCTCTTATTGTCAATCAAGAACCTTCAGACACCCCCGGCCCCTTGGGACAAAACAAGTAAGCATTGCTCAAAAAATTTAAATGGCAGACAAAAGCTCCTCTGATAAATCCGTGAATTACCGGAAACCCTTCTCAACCTGACTCTTTTCAGGAAGATTTCACCACCACATACAAATGACGCGAGGAACGGACAAGCACCACCAGTACCGCTTGTTCCTTCTTAAGCCGTTTAAACCATGAGGAATACTCCCTGACGGATTCCACGGGATGCTTATTCAATTCAATAATGACATCTCCTTCTATGATCCCCGCTAATTCAGCGGCACATCCTTCCTCAAGGAATGCGACCACTGCTCCTTTGGTGACAGGATTTAGCCCATATTCTTGAATGGCCGCCTCATCGACATCGGCCACTTCCACCCCGGCAAGAGGATGTTCCACGCGAGGCGTTCGAGTACGCCGGGCATGAGGAATCGGTGGTTGCTCACGGATGACCGCTCTTACCTTACGTTCTTTTCCATTTTCGATCGTACCCAGTTCAATCTGTTCTCCAATAGGGGCACGTGTCACTTGTTCCAACAACATTTGTCCATCTTTCACGGTTTTCCCTTGGTATTCAAGAATCACCTCTCCCCGGTGTATCCCGGCTTTATCGGCAGGCCCACCAGGAACCACATCGGTCACTAGGGCCCCTTCCCCGCTCTTCAGGCCAAACCACGGAGCCAGTTCCGTCGTCATTTCCTGTACCCCCAGCCCTAAATATCCCCTGACAATCTTGCCATGTTTGATCAATTCCTCTAACACAGGCCTTGCCAATGAAGAAGGCACAGCGAACCCCACTCCTTGATACCCCCCACTTTGAGAGGCTATTGCTGTATTGATGCCAACTAATTCTCCTTGTGTGTTCACTAACGCCCCACCTGAATTTCCTGGATTAATTGCCGCATCGGTCTGAATGAAATCTTCAAAGCGGGCTAACCCCATCCCTCCTCGATCCAGAGCGCTGACGATACCGAGCGTCACCGTTGAATTCAGACCAAACGGGTTACCAATAGCCAAAACATATTGGCCAACGGCTAACGAGGATGAATTTCCCCAAGGAATCACAGGCAGTTTGTCTGCCTGAATTTTGATAACCGCCAAATCCGTCTCGGGATCCGCCCCAACAATCTTGGCTGGAAATTCACGTGCATCAGGAAGAATGACAAGGAGATCACGGCTTTGGGCAATCACATGATTATTGGTCATAATATATCCGTCCGAAGACAGAATGACGCCTGACCCTGAACCCTTTTGACGTTTGGGAATACCCGGTGGCGGTTGGCCTTCACCAAAACCTCTAAACGGAAGTGGAACGCCTCCTCCCCGGGATTCGACAATATCAACGGTTGCCGTGATATTCACAACAGCCGGGGTCACGGCCTGAGCCACGTCCGCAAATCCTCCTTGCTTGAATGTCATTTCCTGCGTTGGTTCCAGAGAGAACCCTGAGGCCTCACCTGCCCATCCGGCATTCCGGTCCATTCCGATACTCAGCGCAACCACACCGCCACAACCGATCCACATCGCCAGGACAGAACTCAAGATCGCCCTGAGCCTGGGAAAGTGACACGTCATCTGACATTTCTTATTACCCATTTTTATCCCCATGATCGGTTCTTGATGTATGGTCTGCCATCTCGGAATAGAATATGCAATTGACTCAAAACACGAATGTCCCCAGAGGTCCAGCAGGCAGATTTTTCTCAGCTTACGTTGGTTACCTTCGAAAGCTTCATTCAATGGCGGATCAAATATATAAGGGAAAAATGTGGAACCTTCCTCGAGAAACACGAGCACGAAAAAACTTGCGTGTGTTCCCGAGGAAGAGAGCCTGATAGCCCGATGCTAGAAGGCGAGTGATAATCTCTCAGAAGACTAATCTTTACACAACTCCAGAATAATACCGGATTATATCTGAAACGGAGACCACACCGACGATCCTGTTACTTTCTGTGACCGCAAGGTGTCTGGTGCCTTTTTCTTTCATGAGACGCACGGCTTCGACAATTGGATCACTCGTCTCAACCGTGACTAACGGTTCGCGCATGCAGGTCTTCACCGTGGTGGTAACGGGGTCTGTTCCGGACGCGACGACCTCTCGAGTCAATTCCGTTTCCGTGATATATCCCAAATACTCATCTCCACTTTGAATTAACACCGACCCAATTTTCCATTTTTGAAGGCATTGTCCGACTTCCTGCAAGGTAGCCTCAAGCGACACGGATCGCACAGTTTTTGCCATATAGTCGGAAACGGTTGGCCCGGACGCTTTCTGTTTCTTGGATACCTGCGAGAGGGAGGCTCTCCTGGCCTCAAGGTCCGCAATCGCGCTTTCCAGCACTCGCTGCCGTTGCCGGATCGTTTCCCGTTGTGAGTGATGGGTGGTGCCTTCCGGTGCCTCTTCAGAAAGATTCATCAGCCCCGCTGCCTCTCCAAGTTGGGCATAATCATAGGTATCTAAGAGCGGAGAGGAACTGCCAAACGCATCCTCAAGAATCTCTTCTGTAGCGGAATCAAATTCGTTTAAAGCAACCATGGAAGGCTCATCTATCAGAAATTTTTTTAAGTTTTCTAACTGTTGGCGTATCCGGGAAATATCCTGATCCAACGTCCCCACCCGATCCGTTTTAGACGTCTTCGGTGATCCCATAGAGCCTCCTTTCCTCAATGACATACGATAAAAATGAGAGCAGAAACGATACTAACCTACCATTAATTAGTAGGCAATTAGAAATTTTGTTGGAAGGAAAATGGGGCCACGAGGGGTATGGGAGCAGGAAAGAACGGACATAAAGAGGATCCTGTCCACAAATCGATCAATGATCAGGTTTCCAATAAACTTGAAAGCAAGGTGGCAAGCCCCAAGAAACTGAAAAACCCGACCACATCGGTCACCGTGGTTAACACAATGGAGGAGGATTGAGCCGGATCCTGTTTGAGTGCCTTCAAGGCGATGGGAATGATCGCACCGGATAACCCTGCAATGACCATCGAAATAATCATGGACAAACCGATAATGAAGACCAATCCCAACGACCGGCTCCACAATCCCACGGCGAGACAGGCTGTCGCAGAAACAGCCAGGCCATTTAAAAATGCGACATAGACTTCCTTCCCGCTAACCCTGAGCCATTGGGATGGTCGAATATCCCTCAGAGCCAACCCGCGAATGACCACGGCGAGGGATTGGGCCCCGGTATTGCCTGACTGCCCGGCGACAATCGGTAGTAAAACAGCCAGAGCGGTAAATTTCGCAATGGTCCCTTCAAACATTCCCACGACGAATGCGGCCAAGAATGCCGTTAACAGATTCAGTTGCAACCACGGCAATCGTTTTCGAACGGAAAACCACACGGGGGAAAGCGCACGCTCATCTTTATTGGCACCCACCATCGTAAGCAGGTCTGCACTCGCATCTTCCTGACTGGCCTTAATAATGGCTTCATTCCGGACAACGCCTAAGAGCCGTTCGTCCAGATCCACAACCGGAATCGTAAAAAAATGTCGTTCACCAAAGAGTTCGACAATCTCTTCACGCGACTCCAAAGGATGGATGGTGGGAAGATCCTGAACCATCACCGACTGTAATTTTTCTTCCGGATCCACCAGCAACAAGTCACGGACGGAAATCCGGCCCACGAGCTTTTGGGTACGATCAATGACATAGACATCGTGGACATCTTTCTGCGCCCTGATCCGCACCTGGACCATGGCTTCTCGAACCGTGCTTTCCTCCTGCAACACAAAAAATTTGGGATCCATAATACGGCCGACGGATTCCTCCGGATAGGTCATATAGGACCGGATTTCCTGGGCATACCGTTCAGGAACTCTGAAAAGAATTGCCCGTTGCAGATCGTCGTCCAACCGTTGAAACAGGGATGCAGCTAATGACGGCGAGAGATGCGGCACAACCTGTTTCAGCAAATCGGTGGGCATGATCGCCAACGTATCCGCAGCCACGGGAGGAGTAATACAGGCCAGAAGATTCGCCGCATTTTTCGGACTGGTTCCTTGTAAGACTCGCAGAATATCCTCCACCGGATACCCTTCCAGAATTCGTGCGGCTTCCTCATGATGGTTCTGAAAAAATGCCTCGTTGAGGAGATGGCCCCTTCCCCGAACCTTCATACTCCTCTGCGTGGTCAGATCCCTCACCCGATTTTGTTCCGTTCCTGTAGCGTCTCCGCCACATCGGTCATTAAGCGAATGCCGGTTAACGAATAGACTTCCCAAAGTTGCATGAGCGAATCACTCACCGATCCCAACGGGGCCTTGCCTCCGACATCTTTCTCAATCCTGCGTAACATCCGATATCGCAGGGCTCCAAAAAATGTTCCCCACCGATCCACCACCGGCAAGGTATGAAACCGGCTCCACTCAGAATGTTTGAGAATTTCTTCCAAGTTGGCTTCTGCTGATAAGGTGGTGATCTGGGTCTCCATCAATGTTCCGACTAAATGATCAGACCGATCAATCAGCAGTTGCCTCAATGTGATGACACCTTCCAATTTACTATCGCGATCGATGACGTAGACATAGTACATGGCTTTCTGGCCATAGGTACGAATACGGTCGATGGCCTCTTCGACCGCAATATCAGGTGGGAGGGTAAACACCTGAGGATCCGCTAAACTTCCGGCCGTGTTGGGTGAATACCGCAATGCACGGCGAAGGGTCGCTCCCATTGGATTATCTAACCGGTCCAACACGTCCTGACGGACAGGTTCCTCAAATTGTCGAAGAACCCCGATAGCTGATGTGGCATTCATGGCGCCTAAGACATTTGCTCCAAGGTCTTTAGAAAGCTCTTCGATGATTTTGGCGGTGGACACCGGCAAACAATGCTCTAAAACACCAGCGATTTCTTCCCCAGGTAAGGCCTCCAGGAGCGAAGCCGCTTCATGAGGATCCAGCGATTCCAAATGACGAGCCGCTTCCACGGGATGGGCCTGCAAATAGCCCAGAGTCAGCCGATGTTCGAGTTCCATATGCTAATGCTCGGGATGGGTAATGACGGCTGTTGATTCGGTAACCTGAGTCGCAGGAACGATGACCCGGCCTTCCCGGGTTTCTAACACGACCGAAATTGGTGTGACCGCAACCACGGTTCCTTGGTTTTCTCCAATTTTTACGGTCATGCCCACTCGAACCATTGATCCTAAATAATGGGCGGCAATGAGATTGGCCACAGCGGTTCGTGACCCTAACCCAAATGACAATGCCGCCCCCCCGATCAATCCTGCCAAGAGGATGACAATAGTATTGTTCAACAATTCCGTATTAATCCCGAGTGCGTCAATGGCCGTCACCACAATCAACAACACGACCGCCACATAGACGGCTTGGGCCACCATCGTCCCGTGGGTAATTCCTGCCGAACTACACGTCATGGTAATCAACTCACGAACAAAATTCGCTGCAATTAAACCCAGAACCAGCACCAACACCGCGATCCCGACTTTGGGAATATAATAGGCAATACTCGTCAAGGCATCCGAGACCATCGTCAAGCTGAGGGTATCGGACGCTTGAATGAGAAAAACCAGGAAAATAATCCAAAAACCAATCATCCCCAAAATTTCAGAACTTTTCTGCTTGGTTCCTGATCGCTCCAATAAGGTTTGCACGGCGGTTCGACTCAGCAAACGGTCAAACCCCATCAATTGCAACAAGCGGGTCACCACGACAGAAACCAGCCTGGCTAGCACATAACCAAGGCCCAACAACATGCACGCCAAAATCAGGGTTGGCAAATAGGCAACAATTTGAGCCAGGCTCGCGGTAACCGCGTCGGTTAAGCCATCCACCCACCCGGCCATCGTCAACTTTTTCTCTTGCATATGAAGGATCGTCCTCTCTTCGGTATCGACCTAACTTAGACGAAACGCCTTGTTTTCCCCATCAGACCCGATGGACATCGGACCATGCCAATCGTTGATCATAGTATCCTCCTACACATCACGCAACTGACATTCCGGCAAGACCCGGTATTAGACTCGTGGGATACCGCCTGCCTGTCCATCTTTCTATCGAAGCGCTCATGCAACCTATTCCCTTCCTATTTGGTGGCCACGTCCACCTTTCCGTCGTTCACGCTGCATCGCCTTTGTAAAGCTCAGGATGGCCGGATCATTGAGCCAAGCAGTCAAGTCTCGCCCGATCCGCACTCGCCAGGAAGGATAGACTGATTCCGGGGCTCCAGGCAGATTAGGCGTATCAAGCTCCGCCAACAAATCTTCAAGCTGCACGATGAGCAGCCGGGAGGGTGTCCTAGCCAAATACCGGTACATAGCTTGAAGCATATCGTCCGAAAGGTTAGGGGGAATTGACTCGGCAGAACAGAGGCCCTCCCGATGTAAGGCCTCCCATAAATGTTTCCGATCTTCCGCCCGCTGCTGTCGGTCTTGCTTGCAATCTTTTTTTCTGAGATATACCCCCCCTGCTTGCTTAATCATGATATCTCGTCCAACCCAAAAACCTTTCAGCGTAGGAAGATCATGTGTTGTTGCGGCCACAAGCGCCTGCTCAGGGTAGGTATGAGGAGGGGTCATCTTCCCCCCATTTTCTCGTTCAAAAAATAGCAGGCGATAGGATAGAAGCCCTGCGGCATCTAATTTTTCCCGAATGACAGGAGTGACCGCACCCAGGTCTTCCCCAACCACCATCACTTTTTGTCGCACACTTTCTAAAGCCAGGACCGCCAATATTTCATCCACATAGGTCTTGACATACACGCCATCCTTTCCTGTCCCGCCTTGGGGAACCCAGAACATACGAAACAGCCCCAAGGCATGGTCGATTCTGAGGACGCCTCCATGTCGCATATTTTGCCGTAAGGTTTCTCGAAGAAAGCGATAGCCATCTTCCCGCAATCGAACGGGATTGGGAACAACCAGTCCCCAACTTTGTCCATTGAGATTGAAGGAGTCCGGCGGCGCACCAACGGTAATGTCTGAGGCAAGCTGACCTTGAAAGACCCAGGCATCGGCTCCCTCGGGATGAATCCCAACCGGTAGATCGTGATACAGCCGGAACGACAACGAATGTTTCTTCGCAACACGATCGAGGTTCTGTAATTGCAACTCACACAACCATTGAACATATTGATAAAATTGGATCCGAGTGGTATGGGCTCGTTGAAACACTTCCACATCCGGTGACTGGGGATGCCGGAAGGAGTCCGGCCAGGTGCGCCAAGCCACCGTTCCCAGGCGCTCCGTCAAAGCCTGAAATGTACAAAACATGGTCAGATGGGGATTGAACCCATACACAAATCTGGCAAATGCCCTTCCACGTGCCGTAGGATGCTTAGGCTGGAGATGGTGTCGTCGAAACACTCGGAATAGTTCCTCGAGAATGGTCCATTTCAGTTTCCCTACGGCCTCATAATCGACCAGTAGACTCTCCCGAAACTGTTGGAGGCGACGCTGGAATTTGGAACTCTTGGCTTTCTGACGAATCCCTGCAGACGTCCGCCACTCCTCCACCCCCTCCAGGTTCAAGTACACAGGGCTCCAGAAGAGACGGCTGGATGGAGAATAGGGGCTCGTTAATCCCACCGCCGGGATATGGAGAGGATTGACCCCGATGGTGGCCACTCCCCAACGAGTCCCCGCCACCTTCATGACCTGCTCTAAATCTCGAAAATCCCCAATTCCCCAGTTTCTGTGGGACCGTAACCCATAGAGTTGGAGCGAAATCCCCCAAGCCCGTTTGGGTGAAGGGGGGAGATAACATTTCTTGGGTGCCATGATGAGCAGGGCCTGTCCCTCCACTATTCGCTCTGCATGCAGCTTCACACGGACCGTAAGACGGAAATATCCAAGTGAAAATTTCCCCGAAAGAGGAAAATGAACCTGGACATATTTCACACCACGGATCGTCTTCTCAGATGTCACCTTGCCCCTGGATCCTGACAGAGATAGGCGCCGGGTTCCCCCCTTCTCATCCGTCACCTGGATGACAAGGGAAACCTTCTCCAAACTGATGTCCTCAAGAGGAAGGGACAGAGCCAACATGAACGGAGCATCAGAAGGATAGCGCACCACAACTGAATCAATGACCCGTGTCCAGGTTCGGGAAACCGCATGAGCAAGCGAGTCAAGAATTTCCTTCTTCGATGAGGCCCTCACCCCCATGCTTGCCAGGACTTGTTGAAGATGAGGCACCGTAACCTGCCGCTCAACACCTAAACCATCAAAATAAACCGGTTCAATCCCATACTGCCGGCCTAACTCCCAAATCGGCTTCGTGGCAAGTTCAAAGCTTTTCATCGTTGTCATTTAAAAAGATACTCTCCTTAGATGGCCGTGGTTGCGGAAATCGCTACCAACCATCCCTCATACTCAGTCTGGTTGCATCCGGCCGTCTTGTTGAAACACCATGCATCCATCATATGTTGTCCGGCACTTCAGATCAGAAGATTTCCCCGATCATCCACTCTGAAAGAGTGTCCCTCCCTTCCCAACGATCTCTTACCTCCCTTAAGACTTTATCGTTGTAATTGTAAGGGAAGATCAATCTTGTGTCTTCAAAAAAACCTCGTTGTTCACCCCTGAAAATACCGGTCCGAAGCATCAAAATTTGCCGCGTTCCATACATACCTGATTCTTCCCATCGGCACGTTTTCACCCACTCCCAGGAAAAACGCCTTTTTGTTCCTTCACGACACGGCGATAGCCTCCAAAAAAGTAAAACCTCGCCCAACAGCTTGGACGAAGAGCAAAATTCCAGTACAATAAAGTTATAAATGAGTCGAAATGGGGTCCCTCAAATGTCAGACAAGGATAGGAGCTGAGAAAAGAAACATGCCCCCTAAAACACCAGACGAGAAACCGAAGAAAAAGCCGTCCACCACAAAAAAAACGGCACCTGAAGCTAAGACGGCAAAAAAAACCAGCAGCAAATCTGTAGGCTCAGCGACGACTAAGCGCCAGAGGTTGTCTCAGGAGATTCACAAGGAGCCTGAAGTCTCTTATCCCGGTCCCTCAATGGCCCTATCCGAGGAATTGCGTGAACGCATTGCCCGACGCGCCTATGAAATTCATCACCGTCGCGGAGGCCAACATGGCAGTGACTGGGAAGATTGGCTTCAAGCCGAGCGTGAGATACTCTTAAAGCAGCCTCCGCCACCATAATAGACAAATGGAATCTTGATTGTTGAACGCTATTACTCACTGACCTCACACAAATGGAGGACATCTCATATGGATAATGACACTCGATATGTCTTACTTGCCGGACTTTCCCTTATGGTCGGAGTGGTTCTCGGAACCGGACTTGGTCTGTTGATGGCTCCTCAGTCGGGATCCCGAACCCGTCGTCAGTTAAAGAATATGATGGAAGACGCCAGCGAACGGGCTGGAGAATTTGCAGAAGATGCCAAAGAAGCGGTCACCGGCATGGTGGAGCGCAGCAAAAAATTTGTCGTCTAGCGGACTGAGGCCAGGTGCTCCGTTTCCCCCTGAATGCCTATGTCGCCCTTTCCGCTTGCCCATTTTGCCTTAGAGTGGGGCATATTGGTTGATTCATTACTATGCAGAAGCGGTCGGGTCAAGGGTTGGAGGCCATAACGTGCTTCGTCAGGATTTCGGGGTTCGGAACAATGCCAGCCCTCGAGAAATTAAATGAAAGGGTTGCCCCCCTTTCCATAATTTCGAATGCTTAGGATTTTTCTTGTCAACCGATACGGCGGTGTCAAACTCCAACTCCCACCGCACGGACTTGGTGTGAGCAGGAAGTATGAATTCCACATCCTCATGATGGGCGTTTATCAATACTAAAAACGTCTCATCCACAATCGGTCGTCCTTGACTATCTTTCTCTACGATGGCATCTCCGGCCAACCGTATTCCCAAAGTACGAAGCCCCATCTGCCAATCTTCATGAGACATTTCTTTTCCATGCGATCCGAACCAGGCCACATCCTTCACTTCCGAATCTTCTAACCGCCGCCCTTGGAAAAACCTTCGCCGTTGAAACACCGGATGGGTTTTTTTAATGGCAATGAGCATCTTCACAAAGTCCAGCAATCCGATTTGGGATCGCGTCAGGTTCCAATTCACCCAACTCAACTCGTTATCCTGGCAATAGGCGTTATTATTCCCCTGTTGCGTACGACCTAATTCATCCCCGCCACAGATCATCGGTACTCCCTGGGATAACAATAAGGTTGCGAAAAAATTCCGGACCTGCCGGTCACGCAACTCCTGAATCGCGGGATCCTCCGTCGGGCCTTCCACACCACAATTCCAACTATCATTATCATCGGTTCCATCCCGATTTCCTTCCTGATTGTCTTCATTATGCTTGTGGTCATACGACACCAAATCCTGGAGGGTAAATCCGTCATGAGCGGTCACAAAATTAATACTGGCATAGGGTTGTCGCCCACTTTCTCCGTAGAGATCGCTGCTCCCGGACCAACGATTGGCGATTTCCCCAAGCAACCCACCATCTCCCTTCCAATACCGGCGAATGGAATCGCGGTACTTCCCATTCCACTCGGCCCACCCAGGAGGAAAATTTCCCACCTGATAGCCGCCTTCCCCCAAATCCCAGGGTTCGGCGATCAGCTTCACCTGTGACAACACCGGATCCTGGTGAATGATGTCAAAAAAGGCACTGAGTCGATCCACATCATGTAATTCCCGTGCGAGCGCGGATGCCAGGTCAAACCGGAAACCATCCACATGCATATCATTCACCCAATACCGCAAACTGTCCATGATCAACTGCAAGGTGCGTGGATGTCGGACATTCAACGTATTTCCACAGCCGGTGTAATCCATGTAATAGCGTGGATTGTCCGGAGACACCCGATAATAGGAGGCGTTATCAATCCCTCGGAATGATAACGTCGGCCCGAAGTGATTCCCTTCTCCGGTATGGTTATAGACCACATCCAGGATGACTTCGATGCCGGAACTATGAAGCTTTCTGACCATGGATTTGAACTCATCGACCTTTTCTCCCCCACCGGGGAAGGCCGAATACCGGATGTCAGGTGCAAAATATCCGATGGAGTTGTACCCCCAATAATTCGTGAGCCCCTTCTCTTTCAGATAGAGATCATTCACAAAATGGTGAACCGGCAACAATTCCACTGCGGTGATCCCGAGCGATTGCAAATATTCAAGAATCGCCGGAGACGCCAAGCCTGCATAGGTTCCCCGCAATGCTTCAGGAACATCCGGATGCCGCATCGTTATTCCCTTGACGTGGACTTCATAGATGACCGTCTGCTCCCAGGGAATATTCAGACGTTGGTCTCCTCCCCAGCTAAAGGCCTGGTCGACGACCACCCCTTTAGGAATGTTTGCCGCATTGTTCCGATCATCGAATGACAGGTCACCTGCCGGATCGCCAAGACGGTAGCCAAACATGGAATCAGACCATCGCACAACACCCGTTAAGGATTTCGCATATGGATCAATGAGAAGCTTGGCAGGGTTAAACCGGTGCCCCGCCTCAGGATCATATGGCCCATGCACCCGGTATCCATAGAGTTGGCCAGGACGCACCTCAGGTAAATACACATGCCAGACTTGATCAGTGCGTTCCTCAATAGGAATGCGGTGTGTTTCCTGGTCCTGAAGTTCATTGTCAAACAGACAAAGATCCACACCGGTTGCATTTTCGGAAAACAGTGCAAAATTGACTCCCTGCCCGTCCCATGTGGCACCGAGCGGGTATGATCGACCTGGCCAAATTCTCATAATATTCTGCTCTCCTGGATGGGGATTCCGGATATCGGGAATAGCGGGGGACGATAATACAGCATATCTCAAAATGGGGCAAACCTAATCAGACCCTTCTGCAGTTTCATGTACAGGTCTTCAGGTTTTTTGTTAAACTTCATTCGTTCCATCCTCCACCAGCCAACAATCTAATCGGAAAATACTAAAAGGGAGGCACCACGTTTGGAAAAATTAGAGGCAGTTGGATGGCAATTAGACCTGGGCGCCTCGTATACCGACGCCTCATCTGTGGAGTTTCGGGTGTGGGCACCCAAGGCCCAGGCGGTGGACGTCAAAATCATGGGAAGTACCGGGGAAGCGACACCCCTTACGCAGGAATCCTTTGGATATTGGAAAGGCACCGTGCAAGACCTTTCCCCAGGCACCCGCTATCACTATGTATTAAATCATACCATTGAACGTCCTGATCCAGCTTCCCGATCGCAACCGGACGGCGTTCACGGCCCTTCCGAAATTATCAATCCTTTGGCATTTTCCTGGACCGATACAGCCTGGCGTGGCCTGCCCCTCGATCAATTCATCATTTACGAACTCCATACCGGAACCTTCACCCAGGACGGAACCTTTGATGCCATCATCAGCCGTCTGCCATATTTGCGTGACCAGATTGGCATTACCGCCATTGAACTCTTACCGGTGGCGCAATGTCCTGGGTCCAGAAACTGGGGATACGATGGAACCTTTCTCTTTGCTCCGCAACACAACTATGGTGGACCCGATGGCCTCAAGCGATTGGTCAATGCCTGTCATGCAGCCGGTCTCGCGGTGATCATGGACGTGGTCTACAATCACCTGGGTCCGGAAGGCAATTACCTTGGTGATTTTGGTCCATACTTTACCGACACCTATAAAACCCCATGGGGGAGCGCCCTCAACTACGATGGACCCGATAGTGATGCTGTCAGACATTTTATGATCAGCAATGCGGTCTATTGGATTCATGAATACCACATTGATGCATTACGGCTAGATGCGATTCACGGCATCTTCGACTTCAGCGCCAAGCATCTTCTTCAGGACATCGGAGAAGCCGTCCATACGGAGGGAGAACGACTCAAGCGCCAGGTTCAGGTCATTGCCGAAAGCGATTTGAATGATGTCCGCATCATTTCGCCTCCCTCACGAGGGGGATATGGGTTGGACGGGCAATGGAGCGATGACTTTCATCATGCCCTGCATGCCCTGCTCACAAATGAGCGTAAGGGCTACTATGAAGACTTTGGACAACTCAAAGACCTGGGTAAGGCTCTACGGGAAGGCGTGGTCTATTCAGGACAATATTCTGCACATCGGCGACGGAAACATGGCAATTCCTTTAAACCCTGCTCACCAACACAACTTGTGGTATGCGCCCAAAATCATGATCAAATCGGCAATCGCGCACAGGGAGACCGACTCAGTAGCTTGGTGAGTTTTGAAGCTCTCAAAGTCGCCAATGCCACCGTGCTGCTTTCACCATATCTTCCTCTTTTATTTATGGGAGAAGAATACGGCGAAACCGCTCCTTTTTTGTATTTCATCGACCACGGGGATCCTGCGTTAATTGAAGCCGTCCGACAGGGGAGAACCAGGGAATTTTCCGCATTCGGATGGACGGACATTCCTGATCCTTATGCTCAAGAGACCTTCGATCATTCAACCATTCATCCTTGTCTTGAGACCAATCCCCAGCAACACGCCCACGCGCGGTGGTGTCAGGCGTTGATTCACCTGCGCAAATCAATTCCCGCATTAGGCACCGGAGCGAAAGGCCACAGAATCCAGATTGGGTCACATGCGAAAAGTCAATTGCTGATTATTCATCGCCGTGCTAAACAGGGCCACGAGGCACTGGTCCTTTTGGGATTTCACCACAAGGCCTCCTTAGCGTTAGTCAAACTTCCAAAAGGGAATTGGGAATCCCGCCTGGATAGTGGAACCTTCGTCTCTGGCGATCGGGAAGAACTCCTGGCTCCCTCCAATCTATCCATTCAGAATGTGGAGCAGGTCTCTCTCAAGCTTCCACCCTACCCCGCCTGGATTTTTCTGAAATCTGACTAGGTTCAGGCCAAGACCATTAAGGCGAGAGCATACTGAAAAAGATCGCTCCCTCTTTGTCCGGGGTATTGCAGATATCTTGAAAATCTAAACAGGCTTAAAAAAGACTGCGGCTAAAGGCGGAAGGGTAATAACCACAGAAAACGGCTGGCCATGCCAAGGCATGTCTTCGGCCTGTACTCCTCCTGCATTCCCCATATTGCTTCCACCATACGCCTCAGAGTCACTGTTCAAAAGCTCACGATAATATCCGGCGGTGGGCACCCCCATTCGATAGGCTTCTCGAGGAACAGGGGTGAGGTTCAGGCCACAGACCACAATATCGGAAGGATCTTTGGCGCGCCTGAAATATGTGAGCGTCGAATGATCACTGTCATGTAGATCGATCCACTGAAACCCCGTCCAATCATAATCAACTTGATGGAGCGCGGGTTGTGAGGCATATAATCGATTGAGATCAGCCACATAACGCTGGAGACCCTGATGCCGATCATACTCAAGTAGATGCCATTGTAGGCTATCATCATGGTTCCATTCCCACCATTGGCCGATCTCGCAACCCATGAATAACATTTTCTTTCCAGGATGACCCCACATGTGTCCATACAAGGCCCGCAAATTCGCAAAGCGCTGCCATTCGTCCCCGGGCATTTTATCCAGAAGCGATTTCTTGCCATGGACTACTTCATCATGAGAAAGCGGGAGGACAAAGTTTTCGGTGAATGCATAGACCAATCCGAAGGTCACATTATGTTGATGAAATCTCCGATAAATAGGATCCAGACTAAAATAATCCAGGGTATCGTGCATCCACCCCATATTCCATTTAAACGTAAATCCCAACCCTCCGACATAAGTCGGCTTGGAGACCCCAGGCCATGCTGTGGATTCTTCGGCAATCATCACAATGCCGGGATGTTCCTGATGAGCCACGGTATTGAGCTCTTTCAAAAACTCCACTGCTTCAAGATTCTCTCTCCCCCCGAATTTATTGGGAATCCATTCGCCGGCTTTTCGGGCATAATCGAGATAGAGCATCGATGCCACGGCATCCACCCTTAGGCCATCAATGTGGTACCGGTCAAACCAGCTGAGTGCGCTATTGATCAGAAAGTTTTTGACTTCGGTCCGACCGTAATTAAAAATTCGGCTATTCCATTCTGGATGAAATCCGAGCCGCGGGTCCGAATGGTCATACAAATTTGTCCCATCAAACCAGGCCAAGCCATGGGGATCTTCCGGAAAGTGCGCAGGAGCCCAATCCATCAGGACCCCGATTCCGGCCTGATGACAGGCATCCACAAATGCCATAAACTCGACAGGAGTGCCAAACCGACTTGTGGGTGCAAAATACCCGGTGGCCTGATACCCCCAAGACCCGTCAAAGGGATGTTCCGTTACCGGCATCAGCTCAATGTGGGTAAACCCCATGTCCTTCACATAGGGAATGAGGGCTTCCGATAATTCTGAGTAAGTCAGCCATCGAGACCCTTCCTCTGGGACACGTCTCCAGGATCCCAAATGCACCTCATAGATGGACCAAGGCTGAGTGAGGGGATCCCAATTTTGCCTGGATGCCATCCACTCACCGTCCCGCCATTCATATCCCGAAAGATCACGGACAACGGAGGCCGTTTTGGGTCGTAATTCAGCTGAGGAAGCATACGGGTCCGCTTTCAAAAACGGCGCATCCCCATTTTGGGGTAAAATTTCAAATTTATACACCGCACCAGCATTCATATCAGGAATGAATAACTCCCAAATTCCACCACCTCCGCGGCTTCTCATCGGATGCCGACGCCCATCCCATTCATTGAAGTCTCCGACCACGCTGACCCGTTTGGCATTGGGTGCCCACACAGCAAAGTTGACCCCCGGAACATCCTGATGGGTGCAAACTTGCGCCCCAAGCTGTTCATAACCTCTATAAAGCTTGCCCTCACCGAACAAATGTAAATCAAAATCTGAAATACGTGGAAGAAACGCATAGGGGTCATGACGTTGACTGGATTTTCCCTGCCGATCGACAATGCGAAATTGGTAATCCGTGCCCAATGAATGCCCCTCCCATCGAGCTTCAAACACTCCAGCAGGATGCACGAGCTTCATGGGAAAAGGGGTGTTGCCATTTCGGCCAGGAAGCACCGCAACTTCGGCAGCGTCAGGTAGAAAAGCCCTGATGCAAACACCAGAAGAATCCGTCGATTCCCCTCGATGAGGACCCAACACAGAAAACGGATCCCATTCAGTGGCAGAAACCAGACGTTGAAAACGATTTGAGAGCGTTGGCATTGCCAATGACTCCTTTCTGTGTTAATTAACACCATCCTAACATAACAAAAGGGACTATGTATTCTGCACTGTTGGCCTTGCTGCTTCTGTTGTTCTTTGCGGTTGCTTTTTCGATACAAAACTCCGAACCCATTATTCTGAACTTTTTCGCCTGGACCATTCAAGGGTCCCGGGCCCTGATGTTGCTCTCAGCTTTGGCATTAGGTGTCGGCCTGACCGTACTGGCTGCATTGCCCATCTATATAAAAAAAATCCGCCTGATCGCCAAGCAACAAAAAACGATTGCGACACTGGAACAATCCGTCGCCCAGTTCACCAATCCTCCGTCCAACACCTAAATCTGTATGAAAAGTTCTTCCGGACCTCGCCGCAAAAAAATCATCGAACGGACGCCACAAAAAATCCTTGCCATGATCATGGCCGGTGGCAAAGGGGAACGGCTCATGCCGTTAACTGAACAACGAAGTAAGCCATCCGTGCCTTTTGCCGGCACCTATCGTATTGTCGATTTTGTCCTCAGCAATTTTATTAATTCCGGCATCCAGGCCATGTACGTGTTAGTGCAATACCGTTCACAATCCTTGATTGAACACCTGAGAAGGGCCTGGCGTTTTGGTGGCACCAATCGACAAAACTTTATTACGGTCGTCCCTCCTCAGATGAAGGGACGCGGAAAATGGTATGAGGGGACAGCAGATGCCGTCTATCAGAATATTAATCTTATCCAGGATTTTGCGCCAGGATTGGTGGCCGTCTTCGGAGCTGATCATATTTACCGGATGGATGTGCGGCAGATGATCCAATTTCATCTTGACCAGGAAGCGGATGTGACCGTCGCGTCGCTTCCCGTTCCGATTCAGGCGGCAAAGGGTTTCGGAATTGTCGAAGTCAATGCCGACCATCAAATTATCGGATTTGAGGAAAAGCCGGCCTCCCCCAAACCCATGCCCGAAAATTCCGGGATGGCGTTTAGTTCGATGGGAAATTATATTTTTAATGCCGACATTCTTGTGAAAATCCTGGAACAAGATGCCAGTCAAGCTGGCACACACGATTTTGGCAGGAACATTATTCCGTCGCTCATCAAATCCCACCGGGTCCTCGCTTATGACTTCATGGAAAATGTGGTTCCCGGCATCCATCCTTACGAGGAATGGGGGTACTGGCGCGATGTGGGAACCCTGGAGGCCTATTGGCAAGCGAACATGGATATCTTGGGTGAATCGCCGATCCTTGACTTACGAAATGTCAAATGGCCTATTCTGACCGATGCGTCCGTTGAACCCGTTGCCAGTCTAGTCCGATCCCACATGGATGATGCCATGGTCGGCCAAGGCAGCCTCGTCGTAGACAGTACGGTGAAACGTTCCATTATTGGACGCAATGTCAGAATTGGAGAAGGCTGTACCATTGAAGAATCAATTATTCTTGATGGGACACTCATTGGCTCCAATTGCCATCTCCATCGTTGTATCATTGACCGATTTAACATTATCTCGTCCGGAACCCTACTGGGCGACAAACACGGACGAGACAGTCGACGATCCGCAGCCGGGAAGCTCGGCCTCACTCTCTTCCCTCGTGGGCAATCATATGGCGGACGGGCCATCCATTCCTCGCCCTCCTCTTTAACATAAAGGAGGGAGCATGACTCCTCTGCCTCTCCACATTCCGCTCTCGACCTATCGCCTTCAATTTAACGCGTCATTCACATTCCAGGACGCCTCTCGCATTCTCCCTTATTTGTCTCAACTTGGCATTACCGACTGCTACGCCTCTCCCTATCTGAAAGCCACTCCAGGGAGCACTCATGGATACGACGTGGTCGATCCCACGGAATTAAATCCGGAGATCGGGACGGAGGCCGATTATCAGGCATTTATCCAAGCACTCCACCAACATGGCATGGGTCAGATACTGGACGTCGTCCCGAATCATATGGGAATAGCCGCGTCGACGAATCTTTGGTGGCAGGATGTCTTGGAAAATGGTCCTTCTTCCCATTACGCCACATTTTTCGATATTGACTGGACACCGGTGAAACCGGAATTAGAAAACAAGGTGCTTCTTCCCATTCTCGGAGATCAATACGGCATTGTTCTTGAAAACCAGGAAATCATCCTCCACTATGACGACGGGCAATTTTTCCTCACCTACTATGAAAATCGTCTGCCCATTGATCCCTGCACGTGGAGTACCATTCTGACCTTCAGGCAAGACACCCTTAACCAAAGCCTGGAAAATTCTGATCCGCACTTGCATGAATACCAAAGCATTATCACCGCTCTTTCTCATTTGCCGGCCAGAACCGACACGGAAGCCGAGCGTGTTGCCGAACGATACCGGGAGAAAGAGGTGATCCGCCGCCGCCTTTCCACGGTGATTGCCGACAATTCAACTATTCGCCATTTTCTGCTGGAGAACATTCGGTTACTTAATGGCATGAAGAACTCTCCCCGCACATTCGATGTCCTCGACCGCCTGGTGAGTCACCAAGCCTATCGCCTGGCCTATTGGCGGGTCGCCGCTGAAGAAATAAATTATCGCCGGTTTTTTGACATTAACCAATTGGCGGCCATTCGCATGGAGCAACCGGAAGTCTTCCAAGCGGCCCATCAAAAAATATTTGAATTATTAACATCCGGTGCCGTGAATGGACTGCGAATTGATCATGTCGACGGGCTGTATAATCCAAGAGCCTTTCTGGCCCAGTGGCAACAATGGGCGGCTGAACATTTGGAGGTTCAGGCCGACACCCAAGGCCGCTCCCTCTATCTCCTCGTTGAAAAAATCCTGGGTACAGAGGAACGTCTCACTTCCGATTGGCTGTGCCATGGCACAACTGGATACGACTACCTTGCCCTCGTCAATCAATTATTCATCCAGGAAACCCACCAACGACAGATCGAACAGATCTACACCCGATTTACCAAACAGTCGCTCCACTATGACGATCTGATCTACGACTGCAAAAACCTCATCATGACCAGTTCCATGTCAGGAGAAATCAATGCCTTGGGGCATCAGCTGAATGTCCTCTCCGAGCGAAACCGGCGTTCACGGGACTTTACGCTCAATAGTCTGATCCATGCGATCCGCGAAATCATTGCCTGTTTCCCGGTGTACCGAACCTATATTGGACCCGATCCTCTCGAAGGCGTTCTGGATCGTGATCGCGCGTATATTCGGCTAGCAGTAGCCCGAGCTAAACGACGCAATCCCGCCATCAGCAACCTGGTTTTCGATTTTATCCGCGATCTCCTCTTGAGAATTCCCCAGAATTCACCGGATCTTGATTGGGAGGTAATTCGCCCTTTTGTCATGAAATTCCAGCAAACGACAAGCCCGGTCACGGCGAAAGGCGTTGAAGATACTGCCTTCTATTGTTACAACCGCCTCACATCTCTCAATGAAGTCGGCGGCGAGCCGCAACACTTTGGAGTCCCGCTTTCAACATTTCACCAATACATGCAGGACCGGGCCACCCAATGGCCGGCAAGCCTCTCCTCCACGTCCACCCATGACACAAAACGCAGCGAGGATGTCCGGGCTCGAATCAATGTGTTGTCGGAAATTCCCAAAGAATGGCGGCAACATCTTCGAACCTGGAATCGGCTGAACAAAAAAGCCAAGCAAACAATCAATGATCAACGGGCACCGAGCTTGAATGAAGAATATTTGATTTACCAGACGCTGCTCGGCATCTGGCCTTTGGGTGGCCTCTCAGAACCGGCTCAACCTCAATTCTTGGGGCGCATGCAGGGGTATATGGTTAAAGCCTTACGGGAAGCGAAAGTGAACACCAGCTGGTTAAACCCCGATGAAGCCTGGGAAAACGCTGTCGGGGAATTTCTTTCCCGCATTCTTTCTCTCAGACATTCAAATGTCTTTCTTCAAGATTTCATCCCCTTTCAACAACGCATTTCCAAATATGGCATCTATAATTCTCTGAGTCAGGTCCTTATTAAAATCCTTGCTCCAGGTGTCCCCGATTTTTATCAAGGCACGGAGCTTTGGGATTTCAGTCTGGTCGACCCAGACAACCGACAACCCGTGGATTACCTCTTCAGACAACAACGGCTGTCTGAATTACAACATTTGCAACAGACGACTGCTCCTCTCGACCTTGTCCAGACATTATTACAGGATGCGGAAAGCGGCCTGATCAAATTGTATTTGACCACTACCGCGCTTCATATCCGGAAGAGCCACCCCCACGTATTTCTGGAAGGATCGTATCTGCCCCTGGAATTCAAGGGGGAACACGCCCATCATGTGTGTGGATTCATGAGACAAAATCACTCACATATCTATTTGGTCATATTCCCGCGACTGTTAACGACTCTCATCCCCGACCAGACCATCAGTCCGCTCGGCGAATCCATATGGGGACACACTTCGATGCGGCTCCCTCCGGAATTCGCGACACACTCGTTTCGTAATCTCTTGACCCAAGAAATTGTCACTCCACAAAATAGCCCGAGCATGGTAGGATTACCCCTAGGAATGCTTTTTCAACATTTTCCTTTTGCCCTATTGGAGCCCGCCTCATGACTATGAGCAAATTGAACACGGCACACGCTGCGGACCAAGAATCATACTCTGATCAGTCCACGCCGGAGGGAGAATTAGGCTGGGAGGGACACGTCCATTTTTCTGAGGACGTCCCACTATGGAAACGAGTTTTGGACACATGGCCTGAACTCCGAACGGGCTTATCCTACAGTCTTATCTTTGCCTCTGGAGTTCTCTTGGGAGGAGCTATCATGGCAATGGCCTCATCGAAGAATCATGAGGACCGGTCATAACAATCAAACAAAGCATTACCAGGGAGGAAATTCACGATGGATGAGCATACGACGCAAGGCGACTCATGTTGGGTTAATACATTTGTCTTTATTGCAGGATTTCTATTGGGCGCCGGTAGCGCCATACTTTTGACCCCTGAGGCAGGGACTCACGTGCGTGACCGATTGGCACGAGGTGCGAAGACCGCACAGGACGAATTTTCAGATATGGCTTCTCAAACGAAAGAGGCCGTGCATGCCTGGTCTGAAGAGGCCAGAAAAACCATGAAACAGGCGGCCACACGAGTCAACTCCGCTGTGGATGCTACCAAACAGGCCGTCAAAACCGACTCCTTCGACGTGTAAATATCGCACCCGCCGCCTAGAAGGGAGGGGGGACTTCCCCCTTCACCATTCTCAACCTCGCAAGTGCCGGGATCACTCCATTCCGTTTGTGGTAAGACGAAGGAAGGCTTGCCTCTTCCCATTGTCCAGAATTGAGAATCATGCGAGAGTAGATCCTATGACACCTTCAGAGTTGAACGCCTCCCCACTCACGTATCGACTTAAGCTGGGCCTCGTCCTCAATGGCATCATCATTCTCGCTGAATTCATCGGCGGTTATGCGATCAATAGTCTTGGGCTCATGAGCGATGCCGGGCACAATTTGATCGATCAAGGCTCTCTGTTATTAGCCTTGTATGCACATATTCTGGCCACCCAACCCGCCACGGAACATCGGACGTTTGGCTACCACCGCGCTGGAACCATTGCGGCGTTTCTCAATAGCCTTTTGTTAATTTTCACAGGGGGAATTATTGGAGTGTTTGCTCTCGACCGGATGTTTTCACCGGTTGACGTACCTGGCTTTTGGGTGATGGTGATCGCCGGTATCAGCTTGATCGCCAATCTTGCCGTCGCCCTGTTATTACGTCGGGGAGCCGAAGATGACCTGAATATTCGCGGGGCTTTTCTTCATATGGTGATGGATGCCTGGATGTCTCTTGGCGTCATCATCGCCGGATTGGGTATCGCCCTGACCGGCTTCACCATTTTAGATCCTCTGATCAGTCTGCTCATAGTCATCATTATTGTGAAAGGCAGTTGGCCACTCTTTCGTGAGTCGCTGGATATTTTATTGGAATCGACGCCCCCTCACCTCAAAACATCAGATATTGTCGCTACGATTGAAAACATTCCTGGTGTCAGAAAAGTTCATGATCTGCATATCTGGTCGGTTGAACCCCGCATTGTGATGTTGACGTGTCACGTATTGGTAGACATCGAGTCGGTTCCGGATAAAGATCAACTACTCCAGCCCATTCAATCAACACTCTCTTCGAAATTCGGCATTCATCACTTAACCATTCAATTGGAAACCGAATGCCAGGAGCAAGAGGACCTGCATTGCAATCTCAGTTACCTGACGAACGGCTCAACTGGCGCAGAACCCATACCTCCTCATCTGCACCATCATTAACTCACCATGGGTTTCCTTCGAAACACCCGCGTCTTGAGTAAATATCCCACCCCACCTCCTAACAACGCCCCAAGACCAACTCCGACCAACACGTCTGTCACATAATGGGCACCCAGAAACACACGAGACAATCCAATCAGGCCAAGGAGTGGCCACAATACCCACCCTAACGCGGGATAGAGCATGACAAGAAAGCTAATAGCCGTGCCTGAATTCAACGCGTGATTGGACGGCATACTAAAAGCCCCCCCACACCCGACTAATTCATGAATGTGCTCGAGAACCTGACAAGGCCGTGGACGACCAATCAAGACTTTCATCTGGCCGCCCAGGAAATCACTCAAGCCGATAAGGAGCCCTAAACAGGGAATCGCGAGTCTGGCTTCGTCCCATTTCATCCATCCCCAATAGCCCACGAGCAAGATACCAGGAATCACCAGATTGCTTTCCCGCGACACCTGAAGCATGAACCAATCCAATCCAGCAAACTGACCGGCCCACCCATTAATCGACGCAAACCATAATTCATCGATATTCATCGTTGTCCCACACCTATTCCGTACTTGTCCTCAGCAGACACGATATCCTGCAGGAAATTGGACGGATATGATAAGGTACAGTTTTTTAACAAGAAAGGCCTTCTTCATGCTGATCGATACTCATGTTCATTTAGACGATCCCCGTTATGATCCAGATCGAGACGCCATATTTCAACGTGCCCAGGAAGCCGGTGTTGAAAAGTTTGTCACGATTGGATGCGATCTTGCTACAAGTCATGCAGCCGTGCAATTAGCCAAGAGCCAACCCAATGTGTATGCCACGATCGGGGTCCATCCCCATGAAGTAAAACGCATTGAGCCCAATTGGTATGCGGAATTCCGGCAACTGGCCCAGCAACCAAAGGTCGTCGCCTTCGGCGAAATCGGGCTTGATTATCATTACGATCACTCTCCTCGGGAAACCCAACGTCAACGATTTCGTGAACAAATTGAATTGGCGCAATCACTCACCCTTCCACTGGTGATTCACACACGTGAAGCGCAAGAAGATACGATGGCAATCATGCAAGAAGCACATGCCGAAAAAGTGGGCGGCGTCTTTCATTGTTTTTCAGAGGATCTGGCGTTTGCCAAACGTGCCTTGGACCTGGGCTTTCATCTCTCATTTTCAGGAATCATTACCTTTCGCAATGCCTCTCAGTTACATGAAGTGATTCGCACGGTCCCCGATGACCGGTTGCTCATTGAAACCGATGCTCCCTATCTGACTCCCGTGCCGTTTCGAGGAAAACGTAACGAATCGTCCTATGTCACCTATGTGGCAGAACAGATTGCGAAAATTAAATATGGTGACTCTGACACAGGATTGGCACGAGTAGCCGAACTGACCACCAATAATGCCTGTCAGCTCTTTAAAATTTCTTCATGATCCGATTGCGTTGACGCAACTTCTTGGGAAGTTTTCGGGGATTGCCCTTCTTCTCTTTTGATCGGACCAGCTCCTCATCACTATCCTTTTGGGAGAGGCCCCCTCGGGATCGACTTACCGGTGATCCTTGAATACCCGAAGTAGCCAGGCGTGTGACAAATTCTTGAGACCTGATCGAAAATGCCCCAAAAGCTTTTGCCACCGCTATCACTTCAAGATCCGAAGAGACGACTGCGACCCCTTTCCCATGGCTCCGGATAAAATCCTGAATCACCCCATCTGCCTTTTCACCCTGGCCTGTATAAATAACTGTCACACCATTCCGGTGGATGACCTGCCGACTCGCTCCAGATTGTTGCCAGGCATCAAAAACTAAGGTGATTAGATTGTGGAGTTTGTGCCCATACAGGCCTACCCGCACAATAAACTCCTCTCGCCGATGCTCCCCCTGTTCAACGACCCGATGGGGCGGGAGCCCCATTGCGCCCAACACATTATATCCATCGATGATCAAATGTTTCGGTGCCACTGTGGTTCCTTCATAATGCGATGCATGGTTTACCCATAATGATGGAGTCTACCCGCAATAGGACCTGCTTCGAAAGCGCTTCTTCCCTTGACAAGAAGGCGATCTTCTGCGAAAAAAGAAAGGAACGGTTTACTATCTATGCCTTCCATTCGAATGATATCCCTTTATTCCTGCATCGGCATAGTGTTCCTGTTGGGATCTCTTTCCCTGGCTGGGGGAGCAACAGAAACTCGACCATTCGCCGGAGATGAAACCCAACCACTGATTCATCTTATTGCACAATCACCACCGTCAACCTCCATCCGCAATATTCGTGCTCATCGCCATAAAAACTATACCCGTGTTGTGTTAGACCTCACTCGTTCCGTCCATCCAGCGCCCCAAGAGCATCAAACGGCCACAACATTTGAATTGGAACTTCCCAACACCAAATTTGCGAACCCTGCCGTTACCAAATCAACAGCAGACTCCCTTCCTTTAGAATTGGACCTTTCCACCACTTCTTCCGGATCCATTCTTCTCAGCATACCCATTGACGGGTGGAAACGCTATAAGTGGTATGTCCTCAAAAATCCTGCTCGAATCGTTCTTGACTTGTATCCCATAACTGAGACGTCATCTCTCGCCCGTGCGCCGGACAGGAGCATACCGGGTTCTCCGGTGGTTCCTCCGCCAACTCCGCCACCACCTGTCATAAAAAAAGATCTGGTGATCGTGATTGATCCGGGACACGGAGGAAAAGACCCTGGGGCCTTGGGACGCAAAGGCACGAGAGAAAAGGATGTGGTCTTACATGTGGCGAATCATTTGCGAGACCTGCTCGCTAAGGAAGGTTCCACGAAAGTCTTCATGACTCGGGAAACGGATGTCTTCATCGAATTGGAAGACCGGGCAACATTTGCCAATACGCACAAGGCGGATCTTTTCGTCTCGATTCACATTAACTCCCATTCCCAGAGGTCGGTGAAAGGTTTAGAATTCTATCATTTTGGTGAAGCCAGTGACCCGCGAGCCCTTGCTGTCGCTGCACGGGAAAATGGCACCCCTCTGGAAAAAAATGCCGCACCCTGGCAATTTATCCTTGCCGACAAACTTAATGATAAAAAAATTGACGATTCCCGTGAGTTAGCATGGACAACCAAAAATTCCCTGGTGAAATTCTTGGATAACTTTTATAAAATCAAAGATCATGGGATTAAAACAGCTCCATTCTTTGTGCTGCGAATGACTACCATGCCTGCCATCTTGGCGGAGATTGCCTTCATCTCCAATCCAACGGAAGAAAAGCTTTTACAAAGTTCTACCTATCAAAAGCGAGTGGCCGAGGGCATATTTAAGGGACTTCAATCCTACATTACCCCCTTACAAACCGCTTCCCGATAGCCGGAACTGTCCCGCCTTCTTCAATTGACTTCCTCTGGCTTCACGCTCCCATAACTATCAGCACACTGTAATATCATGATCTCCACGCCCATAGCTTTCATGACGCCGAAGCCCGTTTCGTCATCCTCCTTCCCCTTCGAATCATGGCCACGATTAAACTAATAATCGAATATGACGGAACGGCTTACGTTGGATGGCAACGACAACCCAATCAGCCAACCATACAAGCCGCACTAGAAACAGCGCTCACACGCATCACCCAACAACACATTTCTGTCATCGCCGCTGGACGAACCGACGCGGGCGTCCATGCCCGTGGACAAGTCGTCAGCTTTCAATCTGACAGACCCATTCCAATTCATAAGTGGAGACTCGCAATTAATAGCGCCCTTCCGCACGACATTTCTGTCCTGTCGAGTGAAGAGGTTCCTGAATCGTTTCATGCTCGCTATAGTGCAAGGGAAAAATTGTACGAATATCGGATCTCCAGACATCCCGCCCGCCCGGCTATCGATCGGAATCGTGTCTGGCACCTACCCTATGACCTGGATATCCCGGCCATCCGGCAGGCCATGTCTGACTTGATAGGTTCCCATGACTTCACCTCATTTCAAGGCCCACGTGCCGGTACATCGGATCCCATGTGCGTCGTGTCCCAAGTTTCCCTCAGTTCGGATCTCACGTCCCTGATCATTCAGATTCAGGCCAATCGATTCCTGAAGCAAATGGTTCGGGCGATTATCGGCACCCTGACCGAAGTCGGACGACACAAAAGATCACCGGATTCCATGCAAGATATTCTTCAGGCTAAAGACCGACGGGCTGCAGGAGAAACCGCTCCTCCCCAAGGGCTTTATCTTCTTCAGGTGTTCTACTGAACCCTCACGAGGATATAAAAAAACCCTGCCATGAATCTTGCCGAATGGCCCATCTACACCGCTTGTCTTTCCCGCAATAGGTCTCGGACCGTTACTTTTCCAGGGAAAGAAACTACTTACGGTGAAATTCCTGATATACTTAAGAATCAGGACTTCAAATTTCATCTCACCGGATACCTCGTATGAACACTGACTTTGCTCCAGAGTTTAATCATCCAACATTCCGCTTGGCTGTGGCCCAATTTGATCAGGCCGCGCATCATATGAATCTAGACTCAGGCCTTCTCGATCGTCTCAAAGCCCCTCAACGGTCTCTCTGCGTCAGCATCCCTGTCCGAATGGATAACGGAAGGGTTCAAATCTTCCGTGGCTATCGTGTGCATCATGATGTAGCCCGCGGCCCCACAAAAGGCGGCATTCGCTATCATCCCGATGTCAGCCTTGGAGAAGTCGCGGCCTTGGCCATGTGGATGACCTGGAAAACCGCGTTAGCGGGGTTGCCGTTTGGTGGAGCCAAAGGGGGAGTCGCCGTCAACCCCTCACTTCTTTCACCAGCTGAGTTAGAAGGCGTAACCCGGCGCTACGTCGCAGAAATTTTTCCATTATTAGGACCGGACAAAGATATCCCTGCTCCGGATATCGGCACTAATCAGCAAGTCATGGGATGGATAATGGATACTTTTAGTCAGCAGGTGGGATTTACCGTCCGTGGGGTGGTCACGGGCAAACCCCTTTCAATTGGAGGCACCCTGGGGAGGGAAGAAGCAACTGGCCGTGGTGTGGTGGATGTCACATTGGAAGTCTTACGTCATTTTGGTCTGTCCACTTCAGACACAACGGTGATCATTCAAGGATTTGGAAACGTGGGATCTCATACTGCGCGAATCCTTCATCAGGAAGGGGTAAAAATACTGGCCATCAGCGATCAGCTGGGCGGGCTGTATAACCAAAAAGGTCTGGATATTCCAGGTATTCTCTCTCACCTGGAGACCGAGAAAGCGTCGATTCCTTCTCTTAAACAATTTGGAGAACCGATTTTTAACGAAGACCTACTCCTGCTCCCCTGCCATGTGCTCATTCCAGCTGCCGTATCTGAACAAATCACCGTCAATAACGCATCACGCCTTCAATGCCAGTACCTGATCGAGGCAGCTAACGGCCCAACAACTCTCGAAGCGGATGCCATTTTGCAGGAACGAGGAATTTTTGTTGTCCCGGATATTCTCGCCAATGCCGGTGGAGTCATTGTCTCATATTTTGAATGGGTGCAGGACGCCCAACGATTTTCGTGGCAGGAATCAGATATCCACAGCCGACTCAGGAACATCATTACCGCGGCTTTTCACCGCATACTCTATCATGCGGAAGAGAAAAAACTGACAATGAGAACCGCTGCATTGATCGCAGGAATTGAGGAAGTAGCTCAAGCCCACCAATGCCGAGGGTTATATCCCTGATTCCACGACCTTCTCGGACCAATTTAATTGGGTAGACCTTTCTCAACCTGACTGCTGCAATCTTTATGAAAGTTCTCCGGAATAGATCTTCATGACGGTTGAGAGAAATTCAAGAGCCTGTGGTCTCGGCCGTTGAAAGGAATTTCTCCCAATAATGGATCCAAACCCTCCACCGTCCCGTATTCCTCTAGCTTCATCGAAAATTTTCTGATCTTCCCCTTTGGCCCCGCCCGAAAAGATGACAATGCGTCGCCCCTGAAAAGTACTCTGCACCACATGGCGGATACGTTCCGCTGGGGTGCTAATAGGGATCTTTTCGGCCTCGTACACTTTTTTTGCCGCCGCCTGCTCAATATGATTTGAAGGCACCTTCACTTTGATAATGTGAGCTCCGAGTTGGGCCGCAATTTGTGCGGCGTAGGCGACGACATCAATTCCGGTTTCCCCTTCCTTGCTGAGGCCTGCTCCACGTGGATACGACCACACCACCACCGCCAATCCGTGGGACTTGGCCTCTTGGGCAATTTCCCGCAGATGATTATACATTTCCTGGCTATGGGCAGACCCTGGATAAATCGTATATCCCACTGCACAACACCCTAAGCGTAGTGCATCGTGGACACTCCCGGTAATTGCGGAATTGGGATCCTTGCTTTCAAACAGTGAATCATTATTGTTCAATTTCAGTATGAGTGGAATTTGACCGGCATATTCTGCTGCCCCCGCCTCTAGAAACCCCAGAGGAGCCGCGTAAGCATTACAACCGGCATCAATTCCCAGCTGAAAATGATAGTGGGGGTCATACCCTGCAGAATTGACGGCAAAACTTCTTGCAGGACCATGCTCAAAGCCCTGGTCTACCGGTAGAATCACCAAACGACCGGTCCCGGCCAACCGCCCCGTCATCAACAACCTGGCAATATTTGCAAGAACTCCAGGAACATTTCCATCATAATTCCGTAATATTTCTTTGACTCGTGGTGTGATAACGTTGGATCCTTTCACAGAATATCCCTCCCTTTCAACAAAATATTCCCAGCGGTCAGACTTGTTGGGTAGTTTAGAAGACCTCTCCTTTTAAAACAATATAAAGCATTCCCTCGTATCCGTTACAATTCCTTCTCAGATTGTTCCATCTGTTTTCGTAGGGCAATGAGTTCTTGTTCCATCGCATCAAACCGTTCAGCTATCGGATCCGGAATATTGGCATGATCCATAGTGGCTTCAGGCACCCGATCTCCAATGGTTTTAATAATTCTGCCGGGTATCCCAATGACCGTTGAATTCGAAGGCACTGACCGAAGAACCACCGAATTGGCTCCAATTTTGACAAAATCTCCGATCGTGATATTCCCAAGCACTTTTGCTCCAGCTCCAACGACCACATGGTTTCCCAATGTTGGATGGCGCTTACCACGTTCTTTGCCGGTTCCACCCAGCGTCACGCCTTGAAAGAGGGTGACAAAGTCGCCCAGAACAGCAGTTTCGCCAATCACGACCCCCATCCCATGGTCAATGAAAAACCCTCGTCCAATCTGAGCGCCTGGATGAATTTCTATACCGGTCAGCCACCGAGCCAGTTGCGAAATTAACCGCGGAACAATGGGAATGTTTTTCCCCCATAACCAGTGAGCCACCCGATGAGCTAATAATGCATGAAAGCCTGAGTAGGCCAGCAAGACTTCCCAGCGACTGGTTGCCGCGGGATCGCGCTCAAAAACCGCATGGAGATCTTCAGTAATTCGTTTAACCCATCGCATACGCCCACCATACGGATATACCCCAAGGAAAAGGAAACGGCATCATTTCATAAGGGCGTTGTGCATTTAATGAGACAAATGGCCATTGTCGCAATGCCTTCTGTCCGCCCGATCATTCCAATTCCCTCACCACTTTTGACTTTGACATTGACCTGAGAAGGAGAAACCTGCAGCACTTTCGCAAGACTTTCTTGCATTGAGGCCGTATACGGGGCTAATTTCGGTGCCTGGGCTAAAATGACCGTATCCAGATTCACCAAGTAAAATCCTTTATCACGAAGGCTTTGTGCGACACTTCCTAGCATAACCAAACTCGAGAGATTTTTGAATTCTGGATTACTACTTGGGTACCGTGTTCCGAGATCTCCTTCTCCCATGGCTCCTAGAATGGCGTCACAAACGGCATGGGTTAAGGCATCAGCATCGGAATGCCCATCCAACCCTTGAGAATGGGGGACGACCACGCCACCCAAAATCAGGGGACGGCCTTCCCGGAAGGGATGAATATCATAACCTTGACCAACTCTCATATCACATCAAAGACGAGCGAAAAAAAATCCATTTAAATGGAGGCTAGCCTGAAATTTCACCTTCGGCTTCCAATCGTTCCTAAAATGGCTTCCCCAAACACCAGATCATCCGGCTTGGTCACTTTTATATTAAAACAACTCCCCTCCACAACGGAAACAGGGTAACCCATCCGTTCGATGAGGGCCGCATCATCGGTGACTTCCCATTGGTGTTGTTGCGCCTGTTGGTGTGCCTCAACCAACCAGTCATACCGGAACACCTGCGGTGTCTGAATCTGCCAGAGTTCTTCCCTCTTCAGCGTCTCTTGAATGATCCCAGATGCACCAACCCGCTTCACCGTATCATGGATCGGCATTGCCACCACTGCCGCCCCTGTTTTCCCGGCACAATCGATCACATTCCTGACCATGCGTTGGTCAATAAAGGGACGGACACCATCATGAACTAAAACCCCATCAGGTCGGTCGGAAATGGCCGCAAGTCCGTTTCTGACCGAATCCTGTCGCCGCACTCCTCCCGCCACCACTTTGGCGACTTTCTCTAGACCAAAAGGTTTCACAATTTTACGCCAGCAATACTCCCGGTCCGATGCCGGAACGGAGAGAATGACTTCGCGGATCTCCTCGAGTTGTTGAAAAATCTGGAGTGAATGCACTAAAAGAGGCAGATTTCCAAGAGTAAGATATTGCTTGGGAGTATTTCCTCCCATGCGGGTACCAAGGCCCGCGGCAGGAACCACCGCCACAACAGAATTAAACACGCGAGAAGCTTAACTCCTCGTGTTCAGTTTCTTCTTTCAGGCGGGTAAATATCATTCGGCCGGCACTCGTTTGCAGAACACTCGTCACAATCACATCCGCATTTTTGCCGATCCATCGCTTGGCATGGTCAACCACCACCATCGTGCCATCATCTAAGTAGGCCACACCTTGCCCGGCCTCTTTCCCTTCTTTCAAAACAAAAACTCGGATCGTCTCACCGGGAAGAACCACCGGTTTCAGCGCATTACACAAGTCATTAATGTTCAGCACCCTGACGCCTTGGATCCCGGCCACCTTATTGAGATTAAAATCATTGGTCAGCACCTTTGCATCCATTTGCTTGGCGAGTTCAATGAGTTTTGTATCCACCTCTTTCACATGAGGAAAATCATCTTCTACCAGATCTACCTTAATGTTGCTGACTTTTTGAAGGACATTCAAAATATCCAGTCCTCGTCTCCCACGTGCCCGCTTTAATCCATCAGAAGAATCCGAAATATGCTGTAACTCCTGGAGAATAAAATGTGGAACGACAAGGGTTCCCTCAATAAAGCCCGTTTCGCACAAATCTGCAATCCGACCATCTATGATGACGCTGGTATCCAGCAGTTTTTTGATGCGAACCGACTCCGTATCGCCTGTTGGAATGGCTGATGTGGCCCATCCTTCAGTGGCAAATCGTATTCCCATGATTAATCCCCAATAGGGTATTCCCAAAAAGATCGCTAAGCTGGCCAAAAGGGTAAAAACGGTATTAGGAGAGCGTGCGACTAAGCCCGTCACCGAAGCAATCAACCCCGCCACAAGGAGACCAACAACTAATCCGCCCCCTCCACACACGACGAATGGTAAAGGCGCGGCCTTCAATCGGTGTTCCACAGCCAGAATTATTGCACCAACCCCTGCCCCGATTCCCCCGCCCATGAGCAGAACACCTATTTGGCCATCGGTTGCTCCCCATGCCAAGGCCATACCTAAGACCACCCCAATGCCTACAAATATCATTCGCAACACCATAGGAGATTCTCCTTCCCTAGATCGGTGACTCAGACCGCAGGAACGCTTCAGCTTTGGTCACATCATCCTGACTGCCAATATATAAAGGGATTCTCTGGTGAAGGGCTTTCGGTATTAGTTGATTGACGGGCTCAACACCCGTACTCCCCATACCACCGGCTTGTTCAACCAAAAATGATAAGGGTGCGGCTTCATACATGAGCCTCAATTTTCCCTCAGGGTTTTTCTGCTCTCCCGGATACATATAGAGACCACCCTTACACAACACACGATGCACATCAGCCACAAAACACCCGGAATAACGGCTGGTGTATGGTCTGCCTGTCCGAACATCGACTTCGTGAAGATAGTGAAGAAATTGCTGAGTGCCGGCAGACCATTTTTGGTAATTACCTTCATTCACACTATAAATTTTCCCATGCTTGGGAATTTGAATATTTTTGGCTGAGAGGAAAAATTCCCCGGCCTCCTGATCCAACGTGAACTGGTGCACACCATGGCCGCAGGTATACACTAAAAGCACACTCGATCCATACAAGACATATCCGGCAGCCACCTGATCGCACCCTTTTTTTCGCAAAGCATCTTCAGAAGTGGGGAAACCCTCAACGGAAAGTCGGTGAATGGAAAAAATGGACCCTAAAGACGCGTTGACATCAATATTAGACGAGCCATCCAAAGGATCCAAAAAGACCGCATACCGTCCTTGACCATCGGCTTCTTTGATGAGGTAGGGCTTTTCCATTTCCTCTGAAACCAGCGTACTCACCAGTTCCATGTGCTCAAACACATCCAAAAATATCTGATTGGCCCGTTCGTCCAACTTTTGGACCTCTTCGCCTTGCACATTAATTAACCCCGTAGAACCCAGGAATTGACTCAATCCGGCTTTTCGAAGATCCTGGGCAATGAGTTTCCCACCCAGAGCAATTTGCATGATGATGCGGGAAAATTCACCGGAAGTTCCAGGAATAGGGGCTTGCTCACGGAAGGTGTGTGTCGATAAGGAAAAACGCGGAGTCATCAATCATGATCCATAGACGATACTAGAGGTTTTTCATTATATGCTTTTCCGAATAAAGGAGCAACGCACGTTCGAGAGAAAATCGCGTTTCGGTCGGAAAGGAATATTCTCACGGATAAATCCGGCTGACATATTAAACGCCGAGCTTTCATGGTGATGGATATCACAAGAGTTCTTGATCGAATCGACGATGCCTTCACCAGAAGCGGTTGAGAATGCCCACAGACACGATCAAAAGGTCATATAACCCGGGGAGAGCTTAGGTGGTGAGGTCTACCGTGGCTTCAGAAAGCTGTCCTTCCAGATAGGCCTGAATTTGAGTGAGATGAGTGTGGGAAGAGGCTTCAAAGCGAAGGACCAATGCTGGTTGAGTATTCGAGGCTCGAATCAGGCCCCATCCTTCGTCAAAACGGACACGAATGCCATCAATAGTGATGATGTCACGAATGGGCAAAACTGATATCGTCGAATTTTGCGTGTTAGCCGCATGCATCAAACGGTTTTTCACGATTTCGACTAATGAAAATTTTTGATCATCAGGACAATCTACTCGAATTTCAGGAGTCACCACCGTTTGAGGAATATCAGCCAACAGCGACGACAAGGGTTTTTTCCGTTTCACAAGAATTTCGATAAGCCGACAAGAAGCATAAATGGCATCGTCATATCCATAGTACCGATCGGCAAAAAACAGGTGACCCGACATCTCCCCGGCAAGCAACGCCTTTTCCTCTTTCATTTTGGCTTTGATGATGGAATGTCCCGTCTTCCACATAATACCCCGTCCACCCTGTTTTTGAATATCGTCATACAACCCCTGAGAGGCTTTCACCTCTGAAATAATGGAACACCCTGGATGATCATCCAGCACATCCCGGGCAAAAAGGAGCAATAACCGGTCACCCCACATAATCTGCCCCTGTTCATCAATGACGCCAATTCGGTCGGCATCACCATCGTACCCGATTCCCACATCAGCTCCGGTTTCTTTGACCTTCTTAATCAGGTCCTTGAGATTATCCAGCACAGTGGGGTCCGGATGATGGTTGGGAAAATGACCATCTAGCTCGCAATACAATCCGGTCACATCGCATCCCAATTGTTCCAAAGCTTCTTTGGCAAACAGAGACGCCGCCCCATTTCCGCAATCAATCACAACCCGAAGTCCCTGGGCTCTCAGCAAAGAAAAATGTTCTTGTAAAAACTTAAGATACTCAGGAATGATGGTTCGCGTTAACACCGTTCCTGACCCGGATGCGAACTCGCCGCTCTCATAAGTTGCCTGTAATTCTTGAATATCAGCCCCATACAGTGCTTCCCGGCCTATACACATTTTAAATCCATTATATTCCGAAGCATTGTGACTGCCGGTAATCATGATGCCTCCGTCAACATCACAGGAAAACAAAGAAAAATACAGTAAGGGGGACGCACATAGGCCAAGATCAAGTACATTGACCCCTGAACGAGTCAGGCCGGCAACAAGATGATTCCGAAGTGCTGGTGAAGTTAAACGGCCATCCCGGCCCACCGCGATATTGTGGACACCGCGTGCTCTCGCCAGGGTCGCATAGGCACGGCCGATTCGCTCAACCACATCAGGACCTAAATCGTGTGCAACAATCCCGCGAATATCATATTCCCGAAAAATTCCCATCCGCCTTTCGTTCCTTCCGAATCCTACCCAATGGGTCGTAATCGACCAAAATCGTCCTGAAGTCGAACGATATCATCTTCTCCAAGGTAGGGCCCATTTTGAATTTCAATTATCTCTAAAGGGATCTGCCCGGGATTTTCTAAACGATGCGGCGTTTCCTTGGCTATCCCAGTACTCATTCCTGCTTGCAAGTCGTAGACTTCTTCGCCACGAGTCACTCGGGCCGCCCCTGCAATGACCACCCAATGCTCACTGCGTTGATGATGAAGTTGAAGGGAAAGCCGTTTTCCAGGGCCGACTTCAATCCGTTTTACTTTGTAACCTTTTCCCTCTTCCATGACGGTATAGGAACCCCAAGGACGATGCACGGTTCGATGTTCTAAATGTTCAGGGGCGCCCTGTCGCTTCAACAGATTGACAATGGCTTTGACATCTTGCGCACGATCCTTCGGACAGACCAGGGTGGCATCGGGCGTATCCACCACCACCATATTGTTGAGGCCAATCGTTGCCACGACCCTTCGATCCGCAAACAGCACCGAATCGCGGCTTCCCAGATCTATAATATTCCCATTCCGGACATTTCCATCTTTATCCAAAGGCACCACTTCTTCCAAGCTGCTCCAACTCCCCACATCCGACCAACCAAAGTCTACCGGTATCACCACACTTCGAGAAGAACGCTCCATCACCGCATTGTCAATAGAAAGCGATTCGATTTTGGCGTAGACCTTCCGAAGGTGGGAGGGAAAATCCTCACGTCCCATCTTGCCTTGTAAACCAGTCAACAATTTGGATAAGGCCGGTTGATGAAAGGCTAATTCTGATAAAATTTGGGAAGCTTTCCAAACAAAAATACCGCTATTCCAAAAATAGTTTCCAGATCGAACATATCGTTTGGCAGTTGTGAGGTCCGGTTTTTCAACAAAGCGGGCCACCGAATACCCGATGAAGGGGCCCTTGACTCCGACCTTCATTCGCTTCAAAGGCTGAATATAGCCATACCCTGTTTCAGGACGAGTCGGCTGAATCCCAAACGTCACCAGATGCCCCCCCATCGCCAATTCACTGGCAAATTGTACGGCTCGCATAAATTTTTTGGAGGCCTTTACGACATGATCTGCCGGCACCACCACCATCACGGCATCAGGATCTTGATGTATCAATTGTAGGGCCGCGAGAGCGATCGCCGGTGCGGTATTTCTTCCTTCCGGCTCAAGGATGACATTTCCAGCAATATCATCTTTCCACTGATTGAGTTGAAGTTTGATGGATTCCGCTTGAACAGCGTTGGTGACAATTGCCATCCGATTCGCGGGGATATTCTGTAATAGACGATCAAACGTCTGTTGAAGGAGGGTTCCTTCTCCCAAAATTCTCAACAGTTGCTTAGGAAATCGTTCCCGGCTCAACGGCCAAAATCGGGTACCACTCCCCCCGGCTAAAATCACTCCATAGACATGAGGATTCATGTTCGGTCCTTCCCCTCCAATCGTTTCAAACGGTCCAATGGACCCAATGCAAGACCATACTCAAATGACTACGGGTTAAAAGCTCATAGATTGTCGGAATGTGCCATTCAAATATCCGCTAAATACCTGTAGGGCTACAGAGGGCCTTTTGCAGCCAAAATTCTATCGATAACCTCTCGAACAGCTCCCTCACCTCCCTTTTTTTTGCAGACATAATGCACAATCTGACGGACTTGCTCTACACAATCCGCGGGAGCCGCGGCGTACCCCACAGTTTTCAAGGCCTCCACGTCGTTCACGTCATCCCCAATGTAGGCCATTTGCGCAAAAGGAACCCCATACTTTTCAGACAAATGGCGGAGAATTACCACCTTATCCTTGGCACCTTGAAAAACTTCGGGAATGCCCAGTTTTTTTCCACGGCGAGCGACAATTTTGGTGTTTTCCATAGTAATGATAGCCGTGATCACCCCTTGTGCCTGTAAAAGTTTAATCCCCATACCATCACGCGTGTGAAACTTTTTCAATTCTTCACCCGATTCCCCATAGTACATGCCGGCATCGGTCAAAACCCCATCTACATCCGTTGCAAATAACCTCAGCTCTTTGAAAACTTTCTCTGGTCTATTTAACAATCGTGGAGAAACTTTTTTTTTGAGAGGACGTACTGTTTTTGCCCCTTTGGATTTGGACAAAGAAGCGATTCCGTGGTTTTTTCTCACCTGTTCATCTCTACCTTTCTATTTCACATTTCATAGGGCAATCCTAAATATACGCTTAAGTTTAAGGCATGCCTTCCGTTAAGACCACAGGAGGGATAGAATTCGTAGGCAGCCAACTTTAACAATCAATCGTCCGTTTTTTATTATTATTTCCGGAATGCAGTTTTGCAAAACCGGCTTAGACAAGGTTTACTTGTGAGTTCTTATTTTCGATTCCTCATAATCTTAGCTCTTTGTTCCGGTCTTCTTTCCTGTTCATCCCCCCAATCTCAGCAAAGACTGGACACTGTACTATGTTGGCTACGCCCCTCTTGCCTTCCTTCAGAGCTCCCATCCCCCAGCGAAAACATACCTCAAGCCGATACAGCCTCAGAGCCAATTAACACAGTCGTTTCCTCAGATGGGTCTCAACCCCTATCTCCGCAGGTTTCGTCTTATAGAATAAGAGATACCTCGGACTGTCTCACATCTGCCCAAATCACCGTTACGGCATCAAACCCTGTTGTCAGCATTTCGTATATTGAACCCACAACAAAAGCCAACGGCCAGACATTAACAAATCTTGCCAAGACTACCATTTACCAAGATATAGGAAAAGGATTACTCAAATATAAAGAGATCAAAGCGACCAATCCCGGAGGAGGGGGAACCATTCGAGAAAAAGTTTCGTTCAGTCTTAAACCGGAGGAAACCCTTCAGGCCACAATTTGCATAACCGCAACGGATACAAATGGCCAGGAGAGTTAAGCTTGCATAGGCTGAATCCCAAATTTCTTGAGTCTCATTTAACGTGGAGAAGCCAGGAGAGTGGTGTGCAGATGAGTAGTGCGAGGTCATTTGCTTAAAATGACGTTGTAAATCTTTCTCGTTTCATCACGGCTTGAGAGTAAATCCTTGTTGTTCCATACACTCACCTATTTCCAATCCCTCGGTAACCGAATCTCTCTTCCAATCACTCCCCTGTTCCGCAGAAACCAGGGCAACACAGGCTGAATGGGTTTCAATTGGATCCGCACCTCTTCCATCAGTGGAAACCCACTCCCCTAGTAGGCAGTCCCCATAGGGATGGCAAATACGATCCGCACGAGTGGAACCATGGTTCGGATGATAATACGATTCCCACATACTACACCCCCCCAGAAAAAAGGCACTTAGACACATGAGGGCTCCTCCCGCCCATCTTTGCCAAATCATTACTTTGCTAATCTCCAAAAAGCCTCAGCCATATTGGGAACTAAACAACCAGATGACATTCTTTGGTATCTCTATCGGACAGCCTGAGCTAAGAAATTAGGCCATTCGTTCCCCCTAATCAGTGCAGGGGGCATTAACCCTCTCAATTGATTTTTGATTCGCCTTAAAAGGCCAAGATTCAGGGCCTCACACCTGCTTCTTTTAAATCTGATCTTGAACCCAGGCCTCCAATAACCCCATATATTCATGATAGGCCAATTCGGCAAGGCGTACTCCAGAGGAACTCGGGAAAAAGTTCACTAAAGACCAAAACTGCATAGGAGGAACCCATTGTCCTGTGGAGGCCGGAATTGGAAATAGACCCTGTTTCTCAAATAATTTGACCGCACGTGGCATGTGGAAAGCACTTGTCACCAAGATAAAAGGGTCATCATGGACGATATCCCGAACATACAGAGGATGATCCTTGGTATCCCGGGATTCAACCTCCAGAACCATATCTGCCCGATTGACGCCTAATTCCTCGGCGACTCGACTCATTGTGGTCGCTTCGGGGGACCCCTCAAATCCCGTCCCCCCTGTCAGAATGATTTTACTTCCGGGCAGCATGCGATGAAGCCGAATGCCCTCCATTAATCGAACACGGGAATGATGAGACACTCGAAGCTGATAAGGCAACGTGGCATCTCCTGCAGTTCCACTGGCCAGGACAACAATCCATTTCAGGGATTCTTGGCTATTTGTGATATTCCCAGAAGTCAGAACCTGGGAAAGATTAATAGGAGGATATTGTGACTCCAACGTACGTATGATTCGCCCTGAGATTCCTTCATAACCGCTGATGACAAGCAGAATGAATCCCAAGGAAACCAGGACTTTCCCAAGGTATTGCTTGCGGGAAAAATACAAAAAGACAAGCCCGCAAGCCATCATCTCTATACACAGTGAGAGAGGAGAAAAAAATGAGGCCAAAATCTTTTTAAGACTGAGCACCAAATGCTCCATTCCTCCTATCGATGTTGATGATAGGAAAACCCCGCCTATACTTTTCGTGGCACAGATCGACGATTATACGAATTTTTCCATTTTTTTTCTTCTTGGTTGACACAAGGTGGATTGGCCCAGAGCCAGCATCATTCGCTTCGAGCTGAAGCATATGGACCAAAACAACCATGATCTCTACCAGATGGGTGCGCGAAGCGATTATCAAAGCGACCCACTGCGGGGAGAAAAAAGCATTGGCTGTCCTGGGTTTCAATGGAAGAAAACTCTTGGCAGCAGGATCGATAAAGCGCCACCCTGAGAGGGGGTACCTACCGCGCGGGATAAAATTTGAGGTAAGAAAAAAGAATATAGGATTAGGGAGAAGACTCCGAGCAGGAAAGGACCAGCCCTTTTTGGTGTTTTTTGAAATCCTGGATAGAGACATCAAGGCTTCGTTGCGCGACAAGGATATCTCTCAATAGATTTCCTTGGGGGGATTGATGGGTCACACAATGAATCTCTCCCCCTTGAAATCCACGACGGCTCCGCCTGCATCCATCAAATTCCTTGGGAGCATGCCGGAGACTAAATTTAGCTTCTTGCAATTGGTCATGCTTCCGGACGACCTGCTCCTGGGCAGCCCTCAAAAGAGAGACCGCCTCGGTACAGGAAAAATCCCATACTTCCGAGAAAGCGGACGAGGGAAGCAACAGGAAGAACAAGATTTGTAAGGACCAAAACCGCATAGACATCCTCCTCATCTTGAGGAAAAGGGCAAAAATATTGTTGAGAGATTTGCAAATTTTCTCCCAAAATATCCCGCGGTTTTAACCCCTTCAATAACCTAAAAGGAGGGACAGCCATGATGAACCAGTCATATGAGTTCTAACGACGTACTCCTAAACACATAAGTAGGTGGAAATTTTACAGTATTACTTCAACACAAAGTGGGCCCGTCTATTCTTTTGAAAACATTCACGAGTGGGTTGAAGACAAAACGGTTCATTTTTTCCCAAGCTTAGGATTCGAATAGATGAAGCGCTCACCCCTAAATCCACCAGATAATTCTTCACCGCCATCGCGCGACGCTCACCCAGGATGAGATTATATTCTTCGGTTCCTCGCTCATCACAATGCCCTTCAATCAGGACGGTACGAGTAGCGTGCCGATTCAGGAGTACTTCAGCGTTCTGCATCAGGACAGGAACAGCCTCACTCCGAATATAATATTGGTCGTAATCAAAAAAAACATCTTCCAACGTCGAGGGGAGAAGGGAATGATTGGCAGTTTGTGAACTGATGTCCTTTATTGCGGGCGGTATTTCTGATATTTGAGGTTGGGAAACGATTGGAAGAGAGGGTTCCGGTTCGGGCACAGAAACGGCAGGGGCACTCACCACCGAAGCAGGAGATGAATCGGGAGACTCCTCGACTGGCTCGACACCATGGCTGAAGATGGACACATGATGCCAGGAGCTACACCCGCTCAGAATAGCAACCAACAGCCCAAGGATCGCATATTTTCCCTGAAACAACTTCCTCAATGGTGGCCGTTACTCCACTCTTCCAAGGAGGGGTAGAAGGTCCCTTACTCGCATACCTCATAAATCCCTATAACTGTAGTTATCATACAACTTTCATTAAAAGAGTCAATCTCAACTGGCGCTGCCCTCATGTTTGAACTTGACGGATTTTTTTTCACATAGGTATGATCGGACTCCTGTCGAGCTATTGCATTTTAAAGTCACTTTTCTCACCATTTCATGACACAACTTGCTGGGCATCCGTATGATTGACGTTCAACATGTGACCAAACGCTATGGGAACGCAACCGCGTTGGATGACGTCTCTTTCTCCATCAACAAGGGGGAAATCGTGGCTTTTCTCGGACCAAATGGCGCAGGAAAAACCACGACTATGCGTATTCTGACGGGGTTCATGCCCCCAACCCTTGGGACCGTCCGCATTGCAGGATTTGATTGCCTGGAAACACCCTGGGAGGTCAAAAAACATATCGGGTATCTCCCCGAAACTCCTCCTCTGTATCTGGAACTGACCGTCACTGAATATTTGACCTTTGTGGGGAGAATTAAACGACTTTCTGAGGACCAATTGACCGAACGGATGGATACCATCATCACCCAAACGGGCCTGGCCGAGGTTCGGGGACGAGTCATCGGACATCTATCCCGTGGATATCGACAACGCGTTGGCCTGGCACAAGCCCTTTTGCACAATCCTCCCGTTTTGATTTTGGATGAACCAACGACAGGGCTAGACCCGAATCAAATTATTGAAATCCGGGAACTCATTAAAAGCCTGGCGGGCTCCCACACCATCATCCTCAGTACACATCTACTGGCCGAGGCAACCGCCATTTGCCAGCGTGTCATTATCATTCACCGTGGCCGAATTGTAGCCGTGGACACCCCGGAACAGTTAGGGGCCAAACTCCGTGAATCGGAAACGCTCAGTCTAACTGTGAAGCAATCCGACCCGGACCTGTTGGAGGCGCTTCACCATATTCCCGGAGTCATCCGAGTCTCTCAAGGAGCAACCGCTCACACCTATCTTCTGGACACGCAAATGGGGCGGGATATCCGTGAGGAATTGACCCAATTAGTTGTCTCCAGGAATGTGGGCCTTCTGGAATTAAAAACCCAACCTCTCACTCTTGAGGATGCGTTTAAGGTGCTCACACAAGCCAACACTCCCAGCGGACCCAGCATTAGCACGCCTGGTGAGCCACACTAACCGCCATTACCCGTATTACTCTCATTATGACCCCCGTTCATACGATTGTTGCCAAAGAATTACGAAGTGCGTTTGTGTCTCCCGTGGTCTACGTTATTGCGGCCATTTTTTTGGCTATCGTGGGGCTGTTGGCCTATTCCGCAGCCGCCAATGCGAGTAACCAGGCTATCCGCCTGATGCAAATACAAAACACCTACGCACAACTCAATCTCAATGATATGCTGTTCAGACCCCTCTTTCGAAGCATTAACCTCATCCTCATGATTATTCTCCCATTACTCACCATGCGTCTCTTCGCCGAAGAGCGCAAACTTCGAACCTTCGAACTCCTTCTCACGTCTCCCATTGGTGTAAATGAAATTGTCTCTGGAAAATTCATGAGCGTGATAATCGTCTATAGCGGCCTGTTATCACTGACAAGCCTCATTCCAATAACACTTTCCGCCTATGCAACCTTTGATTGGCGACCGATTTATCTTGGTTATGTCGCCCTGTTCCTCCAGGGAGCCCTTCTAATATCTATTGGTCTGTTTGCCTCCGCATTGACCGAGAACCAAATTATTGCGGCTTTTTTAAGCTTTGGCTGCATCTTAGGTCTCTGGATGCTCGGGGCGTTAGGAGGCATTGTTGGAGACACCACGATCGGACACATTCTGACCTATCTCTCTTTTAGCGAACATTATGACCGATTGATTCGTGGGCTATTCAATCTCAAAGATATTCTCTATTACGTCTCCGGCATAGCCTTTATGTGGTTTGCCGCTCACCAAGCCGTCGACGCTTACCGATGGAAGTAACCCGTGTGCCCTCAATTCTCGGAATAGGCGGAACCATATTAGTCCTTATAGGACTTGGTCTCCCCTTATTCCAGCCTGCTGGAGGGAGCCTCTCCTCAATCCTGCTCGGCCTGGGGACACTCTGCTTCCTGGGCTATTTCGCCTTCCATTTTCGCAGCCTCACCGCGTTAGCTCGAACCCGGTCTACCCGACTTGGCGCACACAGTCTGTTTTCGGTGCTACTTGCCGGCGTCGTCGTGGCCTTACTCAATTTCCTCGCAGCCAAGCATGCGCCGGAATGGGACTTCTCAGAGACGCAAAATTTCACCTTAAGCCGACAGACCTATCAAGTCCTTCGAACTCTTCCAAGAGAAGTGAAAATGACGGTTTTCACCCATGAAGGGAGTCCGGGTTATGGCGGCTACCAGGATCTATTGACGACTTATGCGAAGGAAAGTCCTCTCATCACGGTGGCATTCATCGATCCCGAACGCCAACCAGACAAGGCAAAAGAGTATCAAGTGACTCGAATCGATACCGTCGTCGTGGAAAGTGGTCCCCAAAAGGTCTATCTCCAACGGTCTTCTGAAGCCGACATGACCAATGCGCTGCTCCGCGTCACACAGGACAAGAAAAAGCGCATTGCTTTTGTCACGGGCCATGGCGAAAAAAGTCTCTCCGACACTGAATCGTCAGGATTATCCCGGGCCGGCGATGCGCTGACCAAGCAAGGCTATGAGGTCGGGACAGTGGATTGGCAGAACACGGCCTCTCACGATGCGGCTGTCCTCATCGTGGCCTCCTCCACAGAAGCCGTATCCTCTGATGACCAACAACGGATAAGTCAATTTCTGGAAAAAGGAGGACGGGTACTGGTGATGGATGATCCAGGCAGCGGCACGTCCTTAGATCCCCTCTTCACGCCGTGGGGCATTCAATTGGGAACCGGCATCCTGGCTGATGAACAGGGCCGCTTGGGACGCGGCAGTCCCACCGCCTTGCTCGTTCGAACCTTTACCACACATGACATCACCGAAGACTTCACCACTCCTATCCTGTTTCCCGTGTCCCGCTCAGTGACCTTCGAGCCGGAACAAGGAAAGACCTGGGAGTATGTCGCCTTAGCACAAACATCTCCGGAAAGTTGGGAAGAAACGGACCTGAACAGTCCTCAACCGGAATTCACTGCGGGGGAAGATCCCAAAGGCCCCTTTACCGTCGCGGGCCTCTTGATCCGCAAACCGGTCGACCAATCCCCAACAGCTCAATCTGCCGTCCTCATCGTGGGCAATGCCGCGTTTGCGACCAATGGGTATCTGACCTATCCGGGAAACACGGATTTTTTCTTAAAAGCCATTGCCTGGCTTGCGCAGGAGGACGCCTTAATTTCTCTGACACCAAAAGATCCGGCCTTTCATCCATTCATACCGAATCCCTCACAGGAACAAGCGCTCGTATTTTTTCAGGTCCTGTTCATTCCACTCCTCACCTTATTTATCGGTCTATCTGTTTGGAAAAGGCGGCGAAGTTTGTAATATGATAAATCCCGTTCGAGTGACGCTCATTCTGGCTCTGGTCGTTTTAGGCTTGGGAGGCTATATCCTCCTCGTTGATATTCCACAGTCCAGGCAACTGGAAAAACAGGAGACCCAGGAACGACAGATCCTGCCGTTTGATGACCGAGACATTACACACATCACCTGGGCCGGTCCCACGGAAACCATCCGGCTGAAGCGTGACGACCAATGGCGGTGGATGATCACCGAACCCATGCAGTCCCCGGCCGACGCCCGTGAAATTCGTCGAATCTTGCGTGCCCTGACAATCGGGAAAATTAAACGGCATATCGAGGATGGCCCTACCAATTTACCCGCCTACGGGCTGGATCCGCCTTACCTGACCCTCACACTGGAAACACCGACCGATTCACAGGAAATGGCCTTAGGCGATGCGGGTCCTTTTGCCCCATCTTTATATGTCCAAACCAAACCAGACAATGAGGTCGTGCTCACGACATTGGATGTCATGACCTTTGCCCAAAAGTCCCTCACGAACTTCCGCCTGAAAGACCTCATGTTTTTCGACCGGGACCGGGTCTTGGAGCTGCGCATTCAGGACGGGGCAAACACCATGGTCATGACGCGAGTGGCAGGAGCCCATAGCTTAACCCCGAACTGGATGTTCAAGAGCCCCGTCAAGGGACCAGCAGATAAAACAGCAGTAGGTACCCTCCTCCTGGACTTAGGAGGGCTTGCGGCAACAGGGTTCATTGATGCAGAAGAGGACAAACAACGTATTCTAAGTCAACCGATACGCTCCCATGCCACAGTCCAGGTAGTAGAAGGATCGCGCACTCACCATCTGGAACTGTATCACTTTGGGGATGCAGAAAAAGCGTACGCGATCACCTCCGACGACAGTCCCTTATTCGAGATCCCCCCGGCCATTTTACGGCCCGTCACCCAAGGGATGTTTTATTTTCAGGATAAGCGTCTCTTTGGTATGGAAATCGCCGATATTGCGATGCTGACAGTCCACACCCCACAGGATCATTTCGTCCTCATTAATCAACACGATGAGTGGATCTTGGAGGACAATCCTTCAGCAGCGGTAAACCAGGAAGTGGTGAAACTTTTTGTCAGCCGGATCGTGGACGTCCCAGCAGAAATATTCCACCCCGATTCCTCTTCCGCCTCAACAGACAATGGGATGGCCTCACCCAACGCCACTATTTCGGGCATGAACCGCAAGGGACAGGAAATCGGACAATTAATTTTGGGAAAAAGGGAACGGGGATTGGTTTTTGCCAAGGGAGGAAGCCTGCCAGGTTTATACCAGGTCCGATCGACGATTCTTGATCAAATACCCTCCAAAACCCAACTGATACGACAGGAGAGCTCAACCGAATAGACTTCCTGCCCACGCCGCTTCAGGCCTTAAATAGTTTACTGACTTTTGCGCAAGTACAAGAGCAACAGATAGTCACAATTATAAAGAAACCCTATACTTTCCCAGGCACCCTCTTAACGTGCGGGAGCTTGTTGGCCTTCTTCCTGGCCCATCTTTTTGAAGAACCGGTCGGAATCCTGCTGAATGTCCTTTTTTGACGGATCGGATTGAGATTTGGGTGTGGAAGAACACCCCACCAACATCGCTCCCGCCAAGAAAACAGAACACATGATGACCGTCACCTGAGTTGTGGCATTACTCCAATTCATGATCGTTTGCCTCCAGCATCAATTGATCCTGTGATGGGTATTCTTAGAACCGTGAAGCCATCATACCCTACATCGGACAGTGAGCATCGATCAATACACAGACTTGAATTGACTGAATTTTAGGTGTCTGGTACGGTCCTGGCCATCTTCAAATGTTATGATCACACCCAGGAGTGGAGGAGCTATCTGTGACCACCCATACTTCATCACAGCTTTCTGAACTCCTGCGTCAAAAGGCCGATCAACTTCGCATCCATAGCAGTCGCGCCACCACCAAAGCAGGAAGCGGACATCCGACCAGTTCCTGTTCCGCGGCGGATATTGTGGCCACCTTGTTTTTCTCGGTCATGCAATTTGATCCAAAAAATCCTCGCAACCCGGATAACGATCCTTTTATCTTATCCAAGGGTCATGCCGCTCCGTTGCTCTATGCGGCCTGGGCGGAAGCCGGGTTGTTCGATCCCCAACAATTACTCGAACTCCGCAAACTCGAATCGGACCTCGAAGGCCATCCCACTCCTCGCCTGTCGTTTGTGGACATGCCCACCGGATCTCTCGGGCAGGGACTGTCAGTGGGGGTCGGCATTGCCTTAAATAATAAATACCTGGACAAGTCTTCAGCCCGAATCTTTGTGCTATTAGGTGATGGGGAATCGGTCGAAGGGTCAGTATGGGAGGCCGCCGATATTGCCCGAAATTCTCAATTAGATAATATGTGCGTCATCGTGGACATTAATCGGCTCGGACAATCGGATCCCACTATGCTGGAACATGATCTGACCACGTACCAGGCCAGATGGGAGGGATTTGGCTGGCATACCATCTGCGTCGATGGGCACAACCACTCAGCACTCCTCAAAGCCTTTGAAGAGCCTGCGGGAAAATTCCCTTTGCCGCCACCTTCGCCTGCTTTCTCACACGTGCCTACGATTTTATCCGCATGGCGGCCATCAGCCAAGCCAATATTAAACTGATGGGTTCACGCGTTGGAGTCAGAATTGGTGAGGATGGTCCTTCACAAGTGGGCTTGGAAGACCTCGCGATGATGGCAGCCCAACCGGGAGTGGACGTCCTCAATCCCTCCGATGCCATGTGCACCTATCGACTGGTTAAAGCCATGGCCACTCAAAGGAATGCTGTACATGCGAACAGGGCGTCCCAAAACCCCGATACTCTACGGGGCCGGGGAATTCTTCACGATGGCGGATCAAAAGTACTCCGGCAAAGCGCCAAGGATCAGCTCACCATCGTGGCAGCCGGAGTCACGGTCTTCGAAGCACTTAATGCCTATGATCACCTGCACACCGCTGGGATTACCGTGAGAGTCATCGATCTCTACAGCGTGACCCCGATCGATAGGGCTACTCTACTAGAAGCCGCCAACGCCACGAACAGCCGGTTCCTCACTGTAGAGGACCATTACCTGCATGGAGGCATCGGTGATGCCGTACTCAGTGGGATGGCGGGTAAAGGAATACGGCTCACGAAAATGGGCATTGGTCAAATCCCACATAGCGGGAAGCCTGATCAATTACTCGACCATTATGGAATCAGCGCTAGGGCTATCGTCGAGAAAGTTAAACAATTGGTTTAGGTATGCCAAGCGATGTCTCCACCAGCAAACTTTGACTCCATTCCACTCTTTGCCTGCCTTTCTGAGTCCGATCGAAGGGAACTGGCGAACCATGCGATCGAAGTTCCCATCACAAAAGGACAGTTTATCTTTCGGGCAGGTGATCCAGCCGACTGGTTTCACATTGTCAAACAGGGAAATGTAAAATGCGTAAAATCCTCCCCCGAAGGACGGGAAGTCACCCTCAAGGTCCTCATGCCCGGGGATCTGTTTTGTTGTGAAGCGTCCGCCTTTGCAGGAGTAGGTCATCCCGGGTGCGCCCAATCCATGGGAGAAGGCACCATTGTCAAAATTCACCGAAAGGTGATGCTGGATGTGATCCAAAGAAATCCTGGTGCAGCAGTCAATATCATCAATTACTTAAGTCTCCGCCTCCGCGAATCCCAAGACAATGCCAAGGCCTTTGCCTTGGACCGTGCCGAACAGCGGATCGCCTCCATCCTCGTCAACTTAGCACAGCGATCCGGCATTCAAGAAACATCCGGCGTCCGTATCGGCGTACGACTGACCCATCAGGACTTAGCCGACATGGCCGGCCTGACGAAAGAAACCACGAGTCGCATTCTGAGCCGGTTCAAAAAAGACCACATCATTAGTGGAACAGGAAAAAAATTGGTTATTCAAGATCTCATCAAACTTCAGCAGATGGCTCCTCATGCCTTTTCCTAGTTTCTCCTAAAAATATGGCTGGCCATTCCCGGCTCTAAGCCCACCTCAAGGGACACCCTGCGAAAATCTTTTCGTATTTAATGATTTATATCATTGTTTTCCTCCTGTATTCCCCTAGGATAAAGACACGCAAACAGGAAAAGTCCCGAGCTTTCATCATTTGCCCAATACTTTTAGAAGAAGGGAGTCATCTGTGACTCAATTAGCGTTCACACACTCAAGTCGTCCAGTACGTTTCATCTCTCTGGCCATCATGGTGGGTATTCTGGCCATGGGAAGCATTTCACCAGAACCCGCAATGAGTATGACAACCATCCAGGCTCAATTGACGACACTCCCCCAAGTTCCTACCCCCATTACCCGCAAGGAAGCCGCGCATGTTGTGGTCCATGTCGAGGCCAAGGAGTATGTCGGAATTTTAGCGGATGGCGTTCAATACAAATTTTGGAGTTTTAATGGCACCGTCCCAGGCCCCATGATCCGGGTCCGCGAGGGCGATACGGTGGAAGTCCATCTCAAAAATCATCCGGATAGCATTTTTCCGCATAACATGGACCTACATGCGGTAAATGGTCCAGGCGGGGGGGCAGGCTCCAACTTGGCTATACCCGGGAAGGAAGGGATGTTTGCCTTCAAAACGTTAAATCCAGGCTTGTATATCTACCATTGCGCCTCGCCGGTCCCGAACATTCCGGCTCATATTGCCAATGGAATGTACGGGTTGATTCTGGTGGATCCGGCTGAAGGGCTGCCTCAAGTCGATAAGGAATATGCCGTGTTTCAAAGCGAATTTTTCACGATGCCAAGTGCAGAAAATGGCATCATGGAACTTTCCATGGAGAAAGGCTTAGCGGAACACCCTGACCACGTGGTGCTGAACGGAAGAGCCGGAGCCTTAATCGGGGAAGGGCAGCTTGAAGCCAAAGCGGGGGACATCATCCGGCTGTATGTCGGCAACATTGGACCGAATAGCACATCCTCGTTCCACATCATTGGCGAGATTTTTGACAAGGTCTATGTGGAAGGCGCCATTGGTGGAACCATCAATAAGAACGTGCAAACCACATTGATTCCTGCAGCGGGAGCGACCATCGTGGAATTTAAAGTGGATGTGCCCGGGGCGTATCTGTTACTTGATCACAGCATTTTCCGGGTCGCAAAAGGGGCAGTTGGCATTCTTTCCATCACCGGAGAGGACAATCCTTCCATCTTTAATTCCATGGAACCAGGGAATTAGGCTTTCGTCATTACACAGTGAAGGGCCTGAGTGAACGCATTTATTCAGGCCCTTTATCCATTTGGAACTCTCCACACCCCCACCAAGTCCATACTTTTAGTCTCTAACCGGGATTGGGAGCCATAAACACCAGCACTCGAAGCCGGTTGGTCGTATGGTTTATCACGCCATGCTCCTCACCGGCGGGAGCCATGGTTCCCTGCCCTTCTCCCAGGATCCGGCTTTCACTTCCGACCCGAAACGTGCCCTCCCCTTCTAAGACCAGATAGACTTTGTCCTGGTCGGCATGCACATGGCCTTTTTGCTCCTGACCAGGCTCAAATCCATACACATCACAAAAAAATCTGGATGATTGAAACACATTCTGCTTCTTCATCTTTTCCTTCGAAAACTGGCCGTAGTCTTTCACATTCACCACATTCACTTCAGTGCCCTCCTCAATTGAACAATGCCGATACCGCCTCCACCATTCTCTCAATAATTCTCAAAAATCTCCCACCCTGAATAATCTCTCACCATCCCGGACCTCCCCGAGGCCATTTCATTTTCCGGGAGTGTTGAATACTACTAATGTCCAAGGGCATATTGACCCACAGCCACGGTGCATATCAGAGGCCTCGGGGCGGTTCAAAAATGTTCGTCCCGCAAGGCCGCAGTCATTTTTGCGCGCAGAACGTACTTCCAGTACGTGAGCACGGAAAAATTGCGAGAACGCCGCTGGCGGCTTTTTTCAACAGCCCCATTCAGAAACCTTGAACGTCCCTAGGTTCAGTCTGATATGATGGACTAACGTGAGAGTGTCTCTAAAGATCTACTATGTTACCCGAACTGACTTCGGCGATTCGAGAGAAAAAGTCCAGAAATAAGATCGAAATCAAGAAAGGATCAAGCATGAAATCAGGACAGACGCAAATTTCCCGGATTATTGGAGGAATACTCCTGATCAGCCTGCTCGGATGGGCCAATGTGGCCTTGAGCAAGATACAGGGTGAATACGAACTGATGGAGGGGGAACCGTCTCAACATGAAGCCGGCAAGGTCATTCTGTTTGAATTCGCTGATTTTTACTGCTCCCATTGTCACATGTTCGAACGGGTGGTCGGAACGAAACTGAAAAAGGAATTTGGCGACAAGCTAGAGATAAGAATGGTGGGATTTCCCGTCATACCCGGTAAACTTCCGACCGCCTTCGAAATGTACAATCAGGCCGTTACCATGGGCAAAGGGCCGGAAATGAAGCAACTGCTCTTTCAGTCTATTCACGAAAAAGATATTCAAGTCTTCGATAAGACCATGCGTTCTCTCCTTCTGAAAGAGATCGGGCTCGATCCTACGGAGTTTGAAGCAGGACTTGCCAGCGGAAAGCCTTTCAAAACGTTAGCGAAAGGCCGGACGTGGGGGGAACGAATCAAGGTCACCCATACGCCAACCGTGCTCTTAGATGGAAACATTCGCGTGGCGAACTTAACCGCTGAAAACCTCAAAACGGTTATTGAAAGCATTCTCAACCAGGACAGTAAATCTTAATGTAAACGCTGAACGTATCAATCCGTTTCCAATCGATACAAAGGAAGGACATCATGGGACGAAAAAAATCGGATGACGAACTTTTCCCTGAAATGGCTGCAATGCTCGAAGGGATGCAGGAACTGATGTGCGATGAAGATGGCAAACCGCTCTCTCCCGATCACCCGCAATATCAAAAACTGACGGGGCTTATGGAAAACATTGCCACCCGAGCCCGGAAACGAAACGAGCAAGATCCTTCGACCTCAGGCCAACACGGAACCGCGTAATTTCCAATATTGGCCAATAGGATCTACGCCTTGAAATTCCACCTTCGATTCATTCCTTGCAGGCCTGCCGTTGAATCGGTCAATCTAAAACCGGAGGTGGACCAGTTGAATTTTCATATGAGAGGGGAAAGATAGTAATGGGGACAGACCCTGCCAGTCTTCAACGATTGCAAACCTTCATGGACATTATTCGACGAGCGAAGCAAGTAGGTGCCGAACCGACCTTTATCAGTACCCCGACTGAGCATGGCGATAACATCAACGTGGTCGCCACCATCGACGGGAAACAGGCCACTGCGGGGATATTATTTTGGGATGTCAGCTTATTACAAAATAACGGATTGGCCGATACCCTGGATGAAGAAGATCTCGCTCTCGGTCTCAACATCACGGACAGCCTGGTCGAGGATGCTGAAAAAGTCCTCGCATTCGTCGATACCGAACTGGCGAAATTGGCTTCCACATAATTCGTCCTGTATGTAACAGGTCAGCACCACACTCGCAAAAAGAACCATAGGACTCCAAGCTTCGCCGCCTTCAGTGGCCGGGAAATAAAAAGGAGAGAATACTCCGGGGAGATAGGTGCTTTCGATTCAACCACGAGAAATCTGGTTGAGATTACGAACCACCCGCCTGCTGAACGGTGTAAGTTACCGTCTGCGCTCGCGTGGCACTTTCCGTCCATTTCGCATAGGTATGCACCATTCCTGCTGGGGTCAGCGTCGTGGCATAGGTCACATGATCGGTGCTGACGCCACAGGGCACCACCATCACCGCATCGGCTACCACGCGCATATTGGCCTGATCGGACAGCCAGACCTTCGGGTTCGACCCGTGGTTGAAGGCAAAGGTACCGAGGGATTCCATTGCCCGCCGTGCTGCGTTTGGTTCATCGACACGACGGTGGTGCCACCCGCATAGTGCACGGTAAAAGTGGCCTTGGCCGCATCGACCGCCCACCGGGCATAGACATTATGGTTGCCCATAGTCGTCACCAGGAAGCCCCATGTCGCGCTGCGTGGGGTAATTGGACGCGCGGCTTGAAACTAGATGGCATCCGCCACCACCGTGCCCCCCACTTTATTAGCTAAGACCACGCGATGATTCTGTCCCGGCATCATGACATAGGTCCCCAACACATGCCATTGCCCGATGGTTTATTGGGAGATAACCGTGACCCGACGGCATATCTCTGCGCCTCATAATCCTCCCACAAAAAGCTTGTGGGAAATATATCCAAAAACAGTTTGGGCATGGTAGGATCAACATTCCGGTTGATAGGGATATGTATTTGAGGGGAATCATTGGCACAATGTTAGGTGATTGGATATCCAACAAGCGGGCCACCGCAATCCGGATGCAATCTGCTCTTGAAGTTAGCCATGCTGTTACTCTATAAGTAGTCACAATCAATTGACATACATTTGCGCGGAGAGGTGGCCGAGTGGCCGAAGGCAACGGTTTGCTAAACCGTCGTAGGTCAAAAGCCTACCGCGGGTTCAAATCCCGCCCTCTCCGCCATATTTTTCCTCAAATTTTTCTGATCTGCCTTCGTTCTTTAACCTTCACCCCTTCCTCCGGCCACCTCTACCCAATATCGTTGGAACCGAATGATCCACCTGGCCAGCATTTCGCTTTGCTGAATATGACCCATGCGTGAACATCGTTGGGAAACCCAAGCGACGCTCTCCTTCGATGATATTTTATCGGTGGCGGGAAAATTAAGGCAGTTAGGCCTGACCTCCATCCATGAGGACAAGGAGATGATCGGCTATATCGAAGAATGGGAGGTGGACCATCCACAACGCATCCAGGCCCTCGCGCCATGGCCCACCGAGGATGTCACCTTATTACATCTCCTCGACAACTGGCAGGGCGACTTTTTTTTATTGGCAGGCCACTATCACTCCATCTTTCAAACGCATCAATCGGTGAACACCTACTGTTCGATCGCGCATCCCTGGCGTATAACCCAGCCGCTGACAACACTCCTGCCGGAGGCCTGGCTGTGGCTCGGATTTCGACATACCCATGGATTCATTCGGGTCCGGGTTCATACCACCGAAGTCATTACACCAGGGGAAACACTTGCCAAACCACGGGACCGGTTTTGGCTCACGGACCGGGAAAACGCCTTTCGGACGGCCATTCAGATCCTTGATCTTCCGATTGAGGCGACGCAAAAAGGTTCACGAGTCCTGCTGCAGACAGACCGAACGGATACCCCGCTCTTTTGCTCTTGGCCGGATGCGTTTGGCCCCTGCCAATTCGAACTCAACTCGCCGGATCCCTTTGAGTTTTTGGTTCCGGCCAGTCAACTGGCTGCGACCTACCAGGGCAAACCTGCGCATGTGCGTGTGTATCTCACGGGATTTCCTGAACCCGCCCTCTTGGATTTCACTGGCATCGCACCCAATCCCCGGTTCATGTATCGCTGTAGTATTCACTGCACCCTGTCCGATATGCCTGAGTTGCTTCAGCTCTTAGAGCCGCAAGGGCGGGTGTATGGCAGCCTGGCAGAATTCCAGACCGACTTTCTCCTTCCTGAAGGTGAGGACGTGGCGGCCATAGTGGGATTGGTGGGGACAAATGGTGACTTTCGTCTGGAGATTCGCCTCAACCAACGACCTCTTCCTCATCAGGCCACGGAACAATGGCTGGAGGAATTGGTTGGTCATCCTCTCGTTTATTTACCCTTACCCGCCTTCCCGTAAGGGAATGATGAAAATGCTTCCAGCGGCATTGTTGGACAGTCATTTTTCAACACTCCATCATTGTCCTGGGTTTGGTCTCTGTTATTCATATGCCCATGAGAAAAAGCACCTATTTGGATATTCAACAACTCCCGTCACAAAATTCTCGAGCAGGATGTTAAAAAACTCAAAATTCTTCTGAAAGCCTATCGGGATGAAAAATTTTACGATCTTCCATGAGCGAAGCAGGATGTTCAAAAAGACCCGTCCAGCAAGGCCGCAGCTGCTTGGGCGGGCGGAGCGTACAAGAAGTACGTGAGCACGGCCAAGGGGCGAGAACGCCGCTGACGGACTTTTTCAACACCCTGCTAGTGCCTGAGTAACCACGAACACTCAATCCAGAAACAGGCCCGCAATCCGGCAGACTTCCTCGACTGATATTTGCCGCATACAACCTTCTTCCCCCAGCGAACACGCGTCATGAACACATTTTTCGCAGTCCAGGCCTTTATAAATCACGGAAACGTTTCCTCCCCTCGGACCCCACACATGAGGATCAGAGGGACCGAATAACCCCAGAACAGGACAACCGATTGCTGCCGCCACATGCATCGGGCCCCCATCGTTCCCGATAAATAAGGCGCTTCGCTTCATCACTGCCGCCAGTTGACGCAAACCGGTTTGCCCCATCACATTACGGGGTTTGGACCTGCTCAGATTGACAATGTGTTCTCCTATCAGCATCTCTGACTGGTGCCCGATCAAGGCCACGACCGCTCCCTGATCCGCTAGCCAATCGGCCAAGGCAGCAAATCGCTCAAGAGGCCAGGCTTTTTTGGCATATCGCGCTGGAGGATGAAGGAGCACCAATGGCGCCTGCCCGACCTGGAGCGAGGCCATCAGTTGATCCCCCTGCTCATGGTCTTCAGATCGCAAATACCATTCGGGATTGCCCACGGAATCACTGATACCTAAGGCGGGCAAGGCCTGGGCATGATAATCCACCATATGCATGGAACCATAGGCTGATGGCAGCACATGCGTATACAGCTTTCCACGCCACCGATTCTCCCGATTAAACCCCAGTCTGACCCCGGCACCGGTCCAATAGGTCAGAAATGCGGAGCGATCACCGTCCGTTAAATCCACGACCCCATCGAAACGAGCCTGACGCAGCGATTGATAACACGCAAACTTTTGGCCCCATCCTTCACGAGGCAACACCATGATTGTTTCCAAATAGGGATTCCCGAACAACACGCCCTCCGTTCCAGGATTCACCAGAAAGGTGAGTGACGCACCGGGAAATCGCTTGTGCAGAATGGGCAGAAGAGGAGTGGATAACACAACATCCCCGATATACCGGAGTTTAATAAGAAGAAGACGTTTCACGTGAATCGTGACTTCGAGATTACCCTGAAAAGATCATCCTACAGAGGAACCGTTCGGGTGACACACCGAGGGGGCTTCATTTCAGGAATCCGCCTGATGGAATGGAAGGGTTGCTTGCCAGTAAGGCCATAAGGCCGACACGGTATAAATTCCCAGTACATATTCTCCAAATTCTTCCAGCCCCATGAAGAATAGCTGTGCGTCTTCCAACCCAAGAATTGGAAGATAATAGCCATGTACTTTATCCACCACCACACAGAAACTCAGCATTATGCCTCCCAGGGTCAATTGGCCAATCCAGGGAGCACGACTATTCCATGCTGCCGCCAGTCGTGACCAGATTCGAGAACAGAGGACTATTCCAATAACCGTGACGGGAATAATCATACCCCCAATCACCAACAGTCGTTCCCAAAGAGGAAAGCTCGGGTTCCAATAATTCGCAAACTTATCAAAATTCCATCCGGTCGCCCAGACATGCGCATCTAACTCCCGCAGGCCAAAGAGAAGACAGAGAGCCGTGAGCCCCAACCACTCAATGCGATGATGGGAATGACTGAGGCCCGCAGTCAGGCACCACACCATAGCGACAAACCATACGCCCGCACTCATCATCTCAACCGGCCCGTTTTCTGAGGCAATGACGTCCCCCCACGCCGGCAAATTGGTAGACCATTTTGCCAGGAGCGTCACCGTCAAACAAAAAAAGAGCGCCTCCACAAGGTTCCTCCAACACAGTTGGGCCTGTCGTTGACGTGTATCCCCGAGGAGTGAAGGCTTGTCCGAGGGCATCTGAAGAAATCCCGGTCTCATGTGACTTTGACTGACATCTCTAACAAAATCAGATAGAACCAGTAACAGCCGCCGGCAAAAATCAATGCTACGCCTCCAAAAAGAACCGCAGAGAGCCTCCTGCTCAGGAACCACCCGGCACTCACACATCCCATGACGACGAAATAGAGTCCAAGAATGAGAAACCCGAACCCAATAAACCAAGCCACCAAAGCCAGCCCCCCGAGGTCATAGATATAGGGAAGACCCTCCTGATAATACGGAACACGAGGAAGCCCAACCGTTACAGCTACCGATAGCAATACCATCCAAGCCGGCCAGGATGTGATCCAAGCCATTGCCATTTTCATAAAGCACCTTTGGTTAGCCACACACGTCCCTATAGAGATTCAGCGTTTCCTGTGCCGCCCGCTCCCATGAAAATTGCTTGACCCGCTCGAACCCCTTGTTGCGTAATTGCGTGTGTAATTCCCGATCACGCACCAGCCGTTCTATTTCCACTCCCAATTGTTCCGGATCGTGAGGGTCGACATAGAGAGCGGCATCCCCTGCGACTTCCGGGAGAGCACTCCCCGTCCCGGTAATAATCGGGGCACCACAGGCCATCGCATCAAGAAGGGGAATACCGAACCCTTCATACAAGGACGGGAACACAAAGGCTTCCGCATGGGAATACAGGAGACGTAATTCTTCGCTGGACACATATCCGGGACAACGGACCGAATCCATAATCCCTACATCCCTGGCCGTCACCATCAGGCTGGCGCCCCGTGATTCTAATTCACCGATGGCCACAAGAGAGAACGATGAGGCAAGTCGAGGAGATCGGGCAAATGCCTTAAAAACTGCCGTATGATTTTTCCGTGGTTCAGCTCCCCCCACAAACAGCACAAACGGACGGGCAGAAATGCGCAATCGAGTCCGGACCTCCTGAAACTTCTGCTCATCCCGATCAGGAAACATGTCGGGAGACGGCCCGTGATGGATCACCGTAATACGGTCCGACGGGAGATGACACACCTCTTGAATTTCCCGGGAAGAAAATGAGGAGACCGCCACCACGCGAGAGACCTGCCTGGCACGCAGACCTAACTTCCAGGATGAAAGCGCTTGACCAAAGAGCTTTTTCGAATACTCTGGATGACGTGCCAACCAGACATCATGGATCGTGAGTATGGTGTGACGTTGGCCGTAATCGGGAGCCTTAAAGTTGGTCCCATGAAAGATATCGAGCGGGAGTTGGTCTTTCTCCATTCGACCAAACCCCCAAGAGGACTTGGAACATTTCACGGAGACATGCGACGGAAAATGAAGCGGAAAGGTTTGGGAAGAACCACCCGATGAGGCATAGGCCTCCCATTCAATATCCTGAGAAAAGGAAAACATGGTAGGGAAGAGACATCGGACATACTGTCCAATCCCGCTATAGACAGAACGCATGGGCCCGGCATCAAACCCGACGCGCATCAGGTGTCTGAACCGGTGTGAATCATCGGACAATGTCTTATCGGCATGGACTGTCATGCTGGCGGGCGGGTTACCGCTCGCGATTGTATTGACTGAGAACATCCCTGGGCTTCTAGCTGTCTCATATGCCAGAGCTTGGCATATTTCACAAAGGTATACATACTGGACAGAGCGCTGACTAAAAACCCCGCCATGCCATCACGATAAGCCTTTCGGGCAAAATAATATTTCGAAAATGTAAAGATCGGACGAAATAGGAGGTCTGTGCCACGCACATGGCGTTTAGTTCTGGCCCGGTCTTGAGCAGCCAAGGTCGTAAAGTTTGGAAATTTTTCAAAATAATTGTGCAGCGTGGGCCGGGTGAGATGGACCAAAGGACACGAGAGATAGGCGGATTCTCCGGAAAAGATGAATTTATTGTGGGGCTCGGCATCATCTAAATGACCGATTCCCCGGCGGAACAGACGCAATTGATAATCGGGATAACACCCGGCATTTAACACCAGGGAGCCAAAATAATAATTATGACGGGGGACATAATAGGCCACAGGCCCATCCTTCGAACCGGCAGACAGCACGGCTTCTATCTCAGCCTGAAGTTCGGCAGGAATTCGCTCGTCGGAATCCAAAATAAAAACCCAATCCGTGGTCGCTTGATCCATCGCATAATTTTTCTGATCCCCAAACCCTCGCCAGGGGCGTTGAAAAATCTTGTCCGTAAACGTTCTGGCAATATCCATGGTGCGATCCGTACTGAATGAATCCACCACGACGATTTCATCCATCCACGTTGCACTTTCCAAACACGGCTGAAGGTTTTTCTCTTCGTTGAATGCCACCACGGCACAAGAGACCGTTTCCCGCTTGACGGCAATGCCATTCTTTTGGGCTAGACTATTCTGGTTCTTCATAAGATGAATGATCCGTTATCGATAACCACCAAGAGTAATAAAAAAGACAGTCTATACCCGCACAGTCCCGGGTTGTTCATCGTCGTCAATTGGTCGATCTCTGCACATCAGGTATCCCACCCCACCTCTCCTCAATCGGCATGTTTAATTTTTCCCCACTACCTTGCCTTCACTGGACTTCTGATAGCCAAACCGTCCCATACGGCTGGATATATCGACAAAGCTCCTCAAACACCACCATGCCATCGGCAACGTCCATGCACATCGGATGGGCAAGGACCGTCGCGGTACCTCCTTGCTCGCATATACTCCGTATACTCGACTTCACCTGAACGGCCCATTCCGTGATAGGCATTCGGTCGGTAAGACGCTCCGGTTTGGTTTTTCCATGTTGATATTTTCCATGTAATACATGTTCGTGATCCGGAAGAACATTCATCGGAACCGAACGATAGCCGGGACGCACCCATTCCGCGGATATTTTCAAATCGGAGACCTCATCGGACACCACATGGATTCCACAGGATTCTAATAAGCGATCCGTATCAGCGGTTCGTATATAACTATGGTTTCGCCAGGTCTGAATTCGTTTGCCCGTCACCTGTTGAATGCTGGCAATGGTCCTCTGAATATCACGAAGTTGGTGCGCAGTGGTTCCCCATGGCGTTCCATACACTTTCTTGAATATTCGCGATAACGGATCTCGAAAAGCCGCAAAAGTATGGCCTCCAATTTCACAATGAGGCAGACCCGATAGGATTTTCACCGTGTCCGGTTCTTCCTGACAGGCTTTTCCGGTAAAAAACAGCGTGACTTTCACTCCGTATTTCCCGGCAATATCACAATATTTCGCGGCTAACGCGACTTCTGTTTGAGAGGAAAATGGCGTATCGGTTCCCCGATACGAGCGTTGGTGGACATCCCCTGTCAGACAAACCATGTTCTAGAATCCTTTGCGGCTCAACCCGGCTAAGTCGCCGACGCGCTCCACACCCGTTCAAGACCTCTTCACGACAACAGGGGAGTGTGATTGCATCAATTGCCGATACACCAACTCCGTTTGAGTCAGCATGTGATCCATGGAAAATCGTTCGTGAATAACCTGTCGCCCGATCTTCCCCATTCGGGTCGCGGTAATGGGATCAGACAGAAGACAGGCAATTTTCTCGGCTAAGATTTCGGAATCTCGTGGAGGGACCAATAGTCCGCTCAGACCATCCTGCACCACTTCAGGCACTCCTCCCACCGCAGAAGCGACCACAGGACGTTCCATGGCTAAGGCTTGAGTGAGAGATTGAGGAATACCTTCTTCAAAAGAAGGAATGACCACCACATCAAGGATCGCCAGCAGAGCCGGCACATCCTGCCGAAACCCGATGAGATGCACACAGTGCTCCAAGCCAAGCTCTCGAATGCGACCCAACAGTGCCGGCTGTTCTCCGCCATCTCCGATGATGAGGCACTGGACGGTGGAAAAACGTTGCGTGAGCCACCGGACCGCCTCGATCAAGACCGCCATGCCCTTTTCCGGGCGCAGAAAGGTGACGGCTCCGATCAGAGGACCGTGGGTTCCAAGCCCCAAACTCTTTCGTAAGGACGCATCCGGGGGTTGAGGATGAAACCGCTCCAAATCAACTCCCGTGGGAATCGAAATGACCCGGGAAGGACTCAGCCGGGTCCGTGTCATCAATCCCTGTCTGACCGCCTCACCGGTGGTGGTGACGACATGCGGCAATTTCTCATAGAGGAGTCGATGCCGCCACGTCCGTGAGACCGGCGTGCTTTTATGGCGGGTCCGGACAATGATGGGGCGTCGGGACCAAATCCGTCCGGCAATCGATGCCGTCCAACTATCAAGAGACCCGTGCGTATTGACCACATCAATCTCATAGTATTTCAAAATTCGCAAATAGGAAGGGACCAACGTGACCCACCCAAGCTTGCCGAACGTGGTTGTCGTGACCTGAAGCCCTCGCTGTTCAGCCAGGGCGGCCAACTGACTCCCTTGCGGGGCAGCCACGACCACCGTATGGCCACGCTTCTCCATGCCTTGCGCTTCCTCCAGCACGCGGAATTCCTGCCCTCCCATCCCTGAAGAAGATTCTGTGTGAAGAATGCGCATGGGTCTCTGATGACGAGAGAAAGTTGGGGTTACCTTCGGCATAGCCATTAGAGAATCAACGGGATCGCAGAGGAGGTCCATAGAATCAACTTTTTTGCATTTCCCACAACTTGGCGTATTTCACAAAGGTGTAATAGGCATACAACATGGATAAAATCAGTCCCGGTTTCCGGTCCAACATCCCCCCCCGAAACACATACATTTTCAGAAAGGTAAATAAGGGACGAAGCACCAACTGATGGGGGCGGAATGTCCGGCCTTCGCGATGCATGTCCTCCGCCCGCAAGCTGGAATACCGATCCATTTTGCGAAAGTAGTGATCGATATCCCGAAAGGGTATCTGCTCCAGACTGGCCTGAAGATAGCCAAGTTTCCCCTTCAGCTCATAGCCCTCATGAACCAACTCCTCCCGATATCGCATATGTCCCTTATGAAAAAACTGGGGTTGCCGGTAATCAGGGTACCATCCACAATGTTTGATCCACCGCCCAAGGAAAAAATTTCTTCTGGGGACCTTATACGCCTGTGCCGAAGGCCCCTCCAGAAGCAACCGTTCGATTTCCTCCTGCACCATTGGCGTCACTCGTTCGTCCGTATCCAGGCTCAGCACCCAATCATGCGCGGCATGGGTCAGGGCGTGATTCCGAAGCACCCCAAACCCCTGGAAGGGATAGTGGAAAATCTTGGAGGTAAATTCACGGCAGATATCAGTGGTCCCATCCGTGCTATGAGAATCGATCACCACCAATTCATCCACCCAATGAAGACTCTCTAGACATTTCCGCATGTTCGGTGCATCATTATAGGCAATCACCACAGCGGAAACTTTTTCTCTCGTGCGTTGTTCCGTCATGCGGTTCTTTCCTTCGTCCTCCTCACAGATTCACGGTTTCGCCGAGAATGGGATTACCGGCACGCGATCGTCTTTTTGATGAGAGAAGCCCTCGACGATTTTTTTGATCTCACGAAGGAGATCCTTGAGCGAGACCGATTCCATGCATTCCAGATAGTTGGGATTTCTGCATGTTCGTGCTCCACAGGGACTGCAGGGCAATTCCGTGCGTACGATAACATGCTTTCCCAAGGGATAGGGACCTGTGGCTTGGGGATGCGTGGGGCCAAAGATCGCGACCACAGGAATGCCCACTCCCGCTGCAAGGTGAATGGGCGCCGAATCGTTTCCAATGAGCAGGTGCATTCTTCGCAAGAGTGAGGGTAATTGAGTAAGAGACAGTCGTCCGACCAGATTGATCAGCCCCTGAGGCACAAGACGGTCAAATTCCCCGGCAGCAGAGATGTCTGAAGCCCCACCCAAAAGTACAACACGAACATCGGGCCACTGCACCAATTCGATGGCCAGATCCACAAACCGTTTAAACGGCCAGGACTTCATGGCAGACCGTGTCCAAGGTGCCAAGGCAATCAAATGTTCATGCTCCAGGACATTGGCATCCTGAAGCATCGTTTCGATTGTGAGACGATCGGTAGAGGATTGAGGCAGATGGAACACCGGAGTAGATGAGCGTGCGCCCAGAAATGTGGTGATCGCGACATTCCGGTCAACAGCATGAACCTCCAACAAACGCCAGGGAGAAGGTTTGGTCTCAGGCAAAGGCACCTGGTGTGTATAAAACCAGGTCGCCCCTTCCCTTGCTCGCGCAAAACCAACACGGGTTCGAGCTCCGGTCATCACCCCAAAGATCGCTGAACGAAACAGCCCTTGAAAATCCACAACCAGATCGAACTGCCCTCTTCGGAGCGTACGAAAGATATGCGGCCAATTCTGCCAAGACACATTCACAGACAAAATGTCATCAATATCGGGGTTCCCTTCCAGAATCGGCGCCCAGATCTTTTTAACCAGCCAGGTCAAGCGGGCTTGCGGGAACCGCTGACGCAACGCAGTTACTGCTGGAAGGGCATGAACAATATCGCCCAGCGAACTTAATTTGATGACCAGGATGCGCTGAGGAGTGATGTCCATACGTACCCGCGAGAAACATTTAGCTCATCGACAACATACGATATCCCAATTACCTGAATGAATGGATGAGCGGCTTCAACGGTTTTGCCTGATTCGTTTGTCTCGGTTCATGATCTGCTGTTCTATCCAGTCGACGGCATGAACAAAGGTGTCGGCGACATAGTCAACCGGCACCTGTCCCGCGTCTCTCGCCTTCACCACATCCGCACTATACGAACTCGTCATGACCAGGACACCGGGTACCGAGGCGATGCGAGCGGCCTCTAAATCACTGCGTTTATCCCCGACCAGATAACACTGCGATACATCGAGAGCAAATCGAGTGACCGCTTGTTGAATTAATCCCGCTTTGGGCTTTCGACATCCACATCCGTCTTGAGGATGATGAGGGCAGAAGAAAATACCATCAATCCGGGCTCCAGAGGGACGAATCAACTCCGCCAGCCTCTCATGGATCGACTCCAATTCTTCGATGGTCATCATCCCCCGACCAATAGCCGATTGATTGGTGACCAGAAGCACCATAACCCTTAAGCGGTTTAATCGGGCGATGGCTTCAGGGACTCCGGAAAACAACACCAATTGTTGGGGAGAAGTGACATATCCCGTATCGTGGTTCAAGGTGCCATCCCGATCCAAAAATACGGCCGTACCCCGTGCGGCGGACTCATTTCTCATCCAACATGCCCTCTGATCCGACCCTCCTTCGGGTAGCCTGATGACATCATCCTGATTTGAGACAGCGCGACGTCCACAACCTGCTCAACGGACACTTGGGTCATGCAACGATGATCAATCGGGCAGGCGCGCAATAAACAGGGTGCACAACGGACTGATGCCGTCACCACGGCACTGATTTGCCCATAAGGACTTGTCGTGGAGGGATCCGTTGAACCAAAAATCGCCGCGACCGGGACCCCAAGAGCCTGCCCCACATGCATGGGTCCCGTGTCGTTGGTAACCAAGACGGAGCAGCGTGTCAACACTCCCATTAATTCCTGTATGGTGGTTTTTCCGGACAGGACAATCGGCTCAAACCGCATCCGTCTGGCAATGTCCTGCGCAAGCGCTTCTTCTCCTTTGCCTCCAATCAGGACACAGCGGACAAACGGAGCCCCGGGAAATTCTGTTGTCAGACGCTCAACCAGGCGATCACCCACCTCCGCGAAACGTTCCGGTATCCATCGCTTGGCCGATCCATACACCGAACCGGGATTGATCCCAATGACCAGACCGTCTGATGGAAGAAATATCTCAGGAAATTGGCTGGCACATGCATGGTTCACCTCAGGAGACAGAAAAAGTTGAGGGGTCCCGTCGTGTTTCCCGGGAGAGTGGGTGATAGCCTTCACGAGTTCCCGATAATACGCCGTATGATGCAGGGTAGCCCGATCCGGCCTGGGCACATGCTCGGACAGAAGCCAACGCCGTCCGTCCGTCGCATACCCGATGCGGGATGGGATACCAGCCACCCAGGCAATGAGGGCCGCCTCAAAGGCATTTTGGAATAACACCGCACGATCAAATTGTTTTCTCTTCACAAGCTGAATGAGATGCCAGAGCCCGAAAAGTCCCTGATGTTCCCCTTGATGGAAATACATCATGACCTCATCCACGCCCGGATGTCCTTCCAACAACTCTCCGATGATCGGCCTGGCCAACACTGTGACCTTGGCATGCGGATCATGATTCCGCAAATCCATGAGAGCGGGTAGGCACATCACGGCATCGCCGATCCAGTTGGGAACGCGGACGAGAATGTTCATCGAAAAACGATAGGCCCCTTCACATAAACCGATCTGCTTGACCCTATCTGAGCAACCATAACTGAGTCCTATGGACAAATGGTATGGAGCTGTTCACGTAACTGGTCTTCCCCTTGAGTCATCCGGACATGCACTTCCAGCGACCATAGAGGATCATCATGTTTCAGATGCTCTTTAATTTTCAGAGCATCTTTTTCTGTTGTGATCGAGAGAGCAAGCCCTACACGTCGCATCTTTACACGAATGGCTTCAACATCTTTTTCTGAATAGGCAAAATGATCGGGGTACCGAACCTCCTCACCCACCGTCAACCCACAGGAGACCACACTCGATCGAAAGGAGGCGGGATTGCCAATCCCGCTAAAGAGCAAACAGGCGGTCCCCTTAAAGGCCCCGGTCGGTTGAGATTTCCCTGTCGCAATATGCGTGAACATTCCGGGTTCGGTTTCCAGACGCAAGGGGAAAATGGGCGTTCCCACGCTCTGTTCGATTCGATTCTGAAGTGATGCGACCGATACAACTCCTTCCGTTCGACTGAAGACGATCGTCGTGGCCCATTTTGCTGCGGACAGCGGTTCACGCATTCGGCCGGCGGGCACGACTTCGCTTAACCCCCCAACATCGGTCGCATCAAATAAGAGCACGTCCAGATCACGATAGAGAGAAAGATGCTGGAAGCCATCATCAAGAAGAAAGCAATCGCATGAGGTCTGCTCTAACACCCACTGTCCGAGACGATACCGATCTGTTCCCACAGCAACAATCGCCCATGGGCACTTGCGCGCCATGAGCATGGCTTCATCCCCTACCGATCGCCAATCTCTCTTCAGCGAGACCCCATCAGAGACCAGCCTATTCACTGCCGGAAATTCCCTTCCATACCCTCGGCTTAAAATCGCAACCCGCTTGCCCCGCTCATGAAGTCTGGCAGCGACCCACATCACCAATGGAGTCTTCCCGGTTCCCCCCACGGTCATATTACCCACACTGATCACCGGTTTTGGCAATCGATGTTGAGAAAACCAGCCACGTTGATAGGCCGTCCTCCGCAAATGACCGACTGCACCATAGGGAACGGCACACCACCGGAGAATCCATGGGCAACGCCGGTCCAACCAACGCCAGAGCCGTTCCGGGTTCACACCAAGGGAAGGGGACGTCGTGTTCACGAAGGACACATGGCGGAGATCATATTCTCTCCTTATTCAGGGCTCTAACGGAAGCTTATCGGAGCACTTCATAAGATTTGATTTGATTGAAGAAGACCCTTTTGTCGACAAAGAGAAAAAGGCCGAATTGTCCTTGTCCAACAATTGATCAATCCATTGCAGATTCCTGGTGACGACGCCCCGATGGGTCCGGACCATTTCCAACGCCCGTTGGCCCATCTCCGGGGCTGCTGAAGGATGCGCGATCAGACGAACCAATTGAGAGGCCAAATCCTCCTGATTCTGAATTTGTATGCCTCCCCCTGCTCTCAGAAGCCGTCCGGCAATGTCCCGGCAATGATCGACATGGGGACCAAATAGAACGGGGCGACCCCATTGTGCAGGTTCCAACAAATTATGTCCGCCAACCGGAACCAGTGTACCTCCCACAAAAGTGACCCAGGCCTCCCGGTAGACAAAGGCCAACTCCCCTCTGGTGTCTAACACGATGACGCGAGGGCCCTTCTGAAAAGCTTGTTCTCCGACATCCTGCACCAACCTGCTGCGACGGACACACGCGAATCCAGACTGTTGAATAACCTGTTCAAGCGCAGCCGCACGCTCAATATGTCGTGGAGCCATGACCAGTACCGCCTGCGGGTGTTGGGCAATCACCTGCCGGTACGCATCCAACAAACACTCTTCTTCTTGAGGGTGCGTACTCCCGGCCACAATAAGCAGCTCACCAGCTTGGCATGCGAAGAGTGCCCTGAAAGAGACATGGGAATCGGCAGACCGTCCTTGCTCAAGCCATTGATCAAACTTCATATTCCCGGTGACATGAATGGCATTTGGCTCGGCCCCTAACCGGCCGATGCGCTCAGCATCGTGCTCCGATTGCATCAAGGCCAGATCGAGACAGCTCAACACCTGCTTCATCATGCCTCTAACCCGACGATATCTGGCAAAGGATCGTGAAGAAATTCTCCCGTTGACAAGACAGATCGGCACCCGATGCCGTTCAAGATTTTTCAGCAGATTGGGCCAGAATTCTGATTCCACCAAAATAAAGAGCCGGGGCTGAAGTATGCGGATATACCGGTCAACCGCCCATAAAAAATCAACCGGAGCATAACAATGAATAGCCACACCCTCCAAACGCTTGATCACGACTTCCCGACCGGTCTCTGTCACCGTGGACACGACCAACGACCACTGAGGATACCGCTCCTTCATCGCCTGGAGCAGCGGAACGATCGTCACCACCTCCCCCAAGGAGACCGCATGGATCCAGATGACCGGTTTTTGCAGATTCCGCAATTCGACAGGAACCGCCCCAAGCCGGCACCATAGGCCGCGTTGACTGCGTTTTTTTGTCAGCAGGAGTCCGATGATAATGGGAAAGGACAATACCAGCAGCACATTGTACATTACATAATACATGATTCGGTCACCGATCGAAGGTCTCATTCATATCGATCAGATTCTGGGAAGACATTCGGCGGAGAAATGAATCAACCGGGTCAGAATCCTGAACAGCCAATTCCGCCTGAGCCGTGAGCCGGTTCAACGAACCTTCCAGCTCCAACCCTGGACCGGACAGCTGCTCGTTGGAAAGATCCTGGCTTACCCAGATGGGTGGGCCCCACACAAACAACCCTACCCCACCGGGATAGGGAATCTGGAAACGATCCCAACTCGTAAAGACTTTTTTTTTGAGCAGGCAAAGGTTAAAGGGATGATGGGCAATCCCGTCGCCTTTGCCAGGTAAATCACTCCCGATTGTACCGTGCAGGCCGGTCCCTTCGGGCCATCGGGCGTCACAACCAGATCCCCGCCATTCCGCCCGGCCTTCAACAATTGCCTGGTCGCTCGCAGTCCCCCGCGTGTGCTCGACCCGCGAATGGACTGAAATCCAAAGTACCCCATGATTCGCGCGATGATTTCTCCATCCCGATGTTGGCTAATCAAAATTGAGGCCTGTTGCCCACGGTAGGCCAACGGCATCATCAACTGACGGCCATGCCAAAAGGCAATAATGATCCGTCGGCCTTGGCGATACAACTCGTCCACGGTTCTCCCACCGACGGTGGATATACGTATCGTATGTCCCAAAAGGCGAATCATGTGTGCGGCCAATGGCGGAGCGACGGACAGTTTGATCCAATTCAACATAGGAACGGCGCCCTTCAATTTAGGAGGTCGTCGGTAACGGTTCGGGTTGAGTCAATAAAAATTGCGTTTGATACAATCGAGTATAGAGGCCTCCCTGTTGAAGCAAGGTGGCATGAGTGCCGATTTCTTCAATTTTACCGCGATTCATCACCACGATACGATCGGCATGTTGAACCGTGGACAATCGGTGGGCAATGATCAAGGTCGTTCTGGCTTTTACCAGATTTGCCAGGGCTTTCTGCACCAACTTTTCAGATTCCGAATCCAGAGCGGACGTCGCCTCGTCCAGAATCAGAATCGGGGGATCCCGCAAAATTGCCCTGGCAATCGCGAGTCGTTGACGTTGTCCGCCCGATAATCGCAGTCCATTCTCACCAACCAGCGTGTCCAGTCCCTGAGGGAGCCGCTCAATAAATTCCCAGGCAAAGGCGGCGCGCGCCGCCTCAATAACAGCCTCCTCACTCGCATCCAGACGGCCATAGGCAATATTATTTCTGATCGTATCATCAAATAACACGGTTTCTTGAGACACGATGCCAATCTGCCGTCTCAGAGATGATCGATCAACCAGGCGTATATCCTTACCATCAATTTTCACGGCTCCTTCCGTCGGGCGATAAAACCGTGGGACCAAACTCACGAGAGTGGTTTTTCCACTTCCACTGGCTCCGACGAAGGCCACCACCTCCCCCACGTTGATTGTGAGATTTATCTCGTGCAAGGCCGCCTCGTCAGAGCCCTCATACCTGAAGTTGACACCGGAAAATTCCAAATTTTTCGCCATGGGAGGAAGAATTTTCTTGCCTTCGTCTTTCGCTAATTCACTTTCCAGGTCGAGAACTTGAAACACCCGCTGAGCCCCCGCAAGCGCACGCTGAACCGACTCATTGGCTCCGGACATTTTCCGGAGGGGGGCATACGCCATGAACATGGCAGCCAGAAAGGAAAAGAACTCTCCCGGCTTCATCTCTCCAGCAATGACCAATCCTCCCCCATACCAGATAATAAAGGCCACACCGCAGACTCCGATGACTTCAAGAAGTGGAGAGGCCATCGCTGAGGTTTGAGACGACTTCACTTTTGCTGTCCGAAAGGCTTGATTCGTCAAAGAGAATCGGTCAGCCTCCTTCTCTTCCTGACCGTAGGCCTTCACGATCTTGATGCCGGAAAACGCTTCTTTTAAGACGGAAGCCATTTTTCCAATGGATTCCTGGCCACGCTTTGAAAGTTTACGAATCCGTCGGCCGACCCGGACCAACACCAATGAGGAGAAGGGTAATACGACCAACACAATCGTCGCGAGTTTCCAATTTTGATAAAAGACCACGGACAGCATCGCCACAAACGTCAGCCCCTGTTGAAAGATATCCTTCAACACACTGGGAATGGCATTCGCCATTTCGTTGACATCGCTAATCACCCTGGCCATCAACCGTCCTGACGTATTCGCATCGTGAAAACGAATAGGCAGGCGCACGATATGAATAAACAATTGTTGGCGAATATCGGACACAAGCCAGTGGCCCACATAACTCATGAGATAACCCTGTCCATAGGCAAAGGAGGCTTTTAAAATCGCGACACCCAGGACAGCCAATGGAAGGATGAGCAACATCTCCTGATTGCGTTCAATGAAAATTCCATCCAGAACCGGTTGGACAAGCCACGCATAGACCGCTGATAGTCCTGCCACCCCGGCAGAACAGACAAACGCGCCAAGCAACCGCAGGCGGTACTCCTTCAGATACGACACGATTCGCCAGAAGGTCTTCATGCGGTCGCCTCAGCAAGGATATATGCCGCAGCCCGTTTCGACGCTCCCGCCCCCCCCAGAGCAGTCCGAATGGTGTGGAAAGCCTGGGTCATGTCGTGTTGGCGGCGAACGTCTTGCAAGATGCCTAAGGCTTCGTGGGCGATATCATCCGGGGTCATACGATTCTGAATCAGCTCCGGAACAATTTCTTGATCGGCTAAAATATTCACTAGGCTAATATAAGGAATTTTAACCAGCCGTTTGGCAATATGATAGGTCAAGGGAGATGTTCGATAGACCACGACCATCGGTGTTCCAATCAGTGCCGCTTGCAACGTTGCCGTCCCAGAGGTTACCAGTAAAAGATTTGAAGCCGCCATCACCTCATTGGACAGACCTTTAACTACCTTGACCTGTTGTCTAAAATGTCCAAGGAGCTCATTCACCATCGAATCGGACAGTGAATGCGCCTGGGCAAGAAGGACTTGAACTCGAGGGTATTGAATCCGAATCTGTTCAATGGAACGCAGAAAGGCCGGCAACACCTCCCGGACTTCCCGGACACGACTCCCAGGCAGCAGACCGATCACCAGATCCTCTCTGTTCAATCCTAATTCCTGACGCTCATGCACCATATCATAAGCAGGCTTGAGCTCATCCAATAATGGATGGCCTACATACGTGCAGGGAATGCCGGCTTTTTGGAAATAGGCCTCTTCGAATGGAAGAATCGCTAACACATGGCTGATCACTCTTCGAATGAGTGTGATACGACGGCTTCCCCATGCCCACACCTGAGGGGCAATGTAATAGATAATTTTGCATGACCGTTGTGCGATGGCCTTGGCCAGGCGAAGATTCAATCCCGGACTGTCGATGAGGATAATGACATCAAACCGTTCACGTTGGAGGTAACTGGTTAGCGTTCGTAGGGTCTTCCACCCCTGGATGAGCTGACGGATCCCCGGAACGCCCATGGCATCTACCCGTTTGACATGCGGAAGAAGCGAGACCCCGGCTGCCAACATCCGACTCCCACCCACACCGATTAATTCCACAGCGGGATTCAGCTCCCGAAGTGCCAAAGCTAAGTGCGCCCCGTGAATATCGCCAGATGTCTCACCGGTCACTAAGAAGATTTTTGGCATCGGGACTCTAACAGATCACTCATGGCGGAAAGTTCGCACGGACGCCGATTACCGTGGCAAGTGCCCGGCATGTTGTTGAATGAGCGAGACAACTTGAGTCGCGACTCTCAGGGCTTCCACCCCTTCTTCTCCTGAGACACCTCTGGCGGAAGGATTTCCCAGAATCGATTGAATGAAGCAACCCAATTCACGAGTCAGGGCATCGCCTTCATCACCCTTGATATGTTGCGTTTCAACTTCAAAAGTTCCACCTTCCAAACTTCTCCTGGTGTTCATCACAGCCTCTTTTCCACCAAAATCAACCGAGAGATAGCGATCCCGTTGATAGACTCTGATCTTTCGCAGTCGTCCAGTCGAGATGCGGCTGGCAGTCAAATTCGCCAGACACCCGCTTTCAAAGAGAATTCGCACATTGGCAATATCGGGCAGATCGGTAAACACCGGCATGCCTCTCGCCTCCACCTGTAGGATAGGGCCCAACCCTAAGGATAACAAAAGATCCAAATCATGAATCATGAGATCCCGTACCACATCGACATCGGTTCCTCGAGGCTGAAAAGGACTTAGACGGTGACATTCAATAAAGCCAGGTTGACTCACGAGAGGACGCATCACTTCTACGATCGGATTAAATCGTTCAATATGTCCAACCTGCAGTATGATTCCACGGACTTTTGCCAGTTCAACTAACTGCTCACCTTCCCACACATGGCTGGCAATTGGCTTTTCGACCAGAACATGGCACCCGCGTTGCAAACAGGTCGTGACCACAACACCATGTGCCGAGGTCGGGACCGCCACACTCACCGCATCGACCAATGACAGCAGCTCGTCCACATCCTGGAAAAATAATACTCCACATTCATCCGCCACCAGATGCCCGCGTGAGGTATCAGTATCAGAGACCCCAACTAAGGTCACAGAAGGCAGGGTTCTATAAATGCGAGCATGATGTCGTCCCAAATGACCAACACCAATCACCCCAACTCGTAAGGATTGTGTCATGTAGGGATCGGTCGTCGCTGAATTGGAGAACAGAGACAGCGGTTCCAGTGACACCACACGAAACACCACGATGGGGAACCCGTCCCCTTACCGTGGTGGAGCATCGGAAGACGCGGCATGCTGTAAAAGGCCTGTTGGAGCAATTCCCACGATCGCGATACCTGCTGATCTGGCGTTCGCACACATCTCCTCACGATCAAGAACGACGGTGCGCCCGGCTTCGATGGCGAGAACTGAAGCCTTAACCGCGACCATAGACTGAATGGTCTGAGGACCAACAGCCGGTAAATCAAACCGAAGATCCTGATGCGGTTTCGTGCGTTTGACCACCACCGTTCCCTTGCCACCAAGTGTCCCTCCACGAGTAATGGTCCCATCCGTTCCCTCAACGGCTTCAACGGCGACAATTACCCGATTTTTCACCAGGACACATTGCCCAATATCTAACTTTCCCAAGGTTTCCAGGGTATCCCAACCAAATTGAATATCGTCCCACTCTTTGCTCGTTGGTTTCCTGTGGGCGAGATTGCCCTCTCTCGCCAGAATGCCTTCCAGACCAAACGTGGACTCCAGAATCTGAATCCCTTCCCGCTCTAATTCTCCAGCCACCGCCCTGAGAATCGCATCGTCCTTCCAGTGCTTCAAACGGCTAAAAATAGCCAAGGCCCGGAGGTCCGGCCGAAGTGCCGTGAAAACATGCGTTTTGTGGATGCCACCCAACATGACGGCCTGGCGGATGCCATCACCCTTTAATGCCGCCAGGGCCTTGCTAAACTGCCCGACCTTGAGCCAATGAATGCGATCAACATGGGATTCAAGTTCCGGAAGAGTCTCACCCACATGCGCAATGGCGGAAACCGAAAACCCTAACCGCCGGACATTATCGGCAAAAATAATCGGAAAACGCCCGTTACCCGCAATCAGTCCAATCCGCTCATCTTGCTCAGGAGAAATCATACCCTTCGCACCAAGTCAACCCCAACCTTACTCCTCTTCATCATCCAACTCCCGTGAGGACACTTGGCAAATCCCCCGACTGGTGCTCTCCAAAAAGGTGAGTAACGTCATGACGTCCGTGCTTTCCCCGTACTCGTTACGAGCAAGTTTAATGGCTTCTTGAAGGCGATGTCCCTGTCGGAATAAGAGTTCAAATGCGGCCTTTAAGGTATTCATGCGTGCTCCGGAAAACCCATGGCGTCGCAAGGCGATCGTATTCAGCCCAAACATTTGTGCACGATAACCTCCTGCTGCACGAACAAACGGCGGGACATCCCGTCCTAGGGCGGAACACCCTCCCACCATCGCATATTCACCAATCCGTACATATTGATGCACCCCGACTAAGCCTCCGATCACGACAGAATTTCCCACTGCGACATGCCCGGCTAAGTTTGCCGCATTGGCCATCACAATATAATTACCCAGCTCACAATCATGAGCCACATGGGTATAGGCCATGAAAAAATTATGGTGTCCGATTCTGGTCACTCCACTTCCAAAAGCTGTCCCTCGATTAATTGTCACATTCTCACGAACAATATTATGATCCCCGAGACAGACTCTGGTGGGCTCATCTTTATATTGCAAATGCTGCGGAGGGGTTCCAATAGACACGAATGGGAAAAACCGGCAACACCGGCCAATGTCCGTATGCCCCTCTATACACACATGAGCCACTAATTCGGTTTGATCTCCAATCGTGACATGTTCACCCACGACACAATAGGGCCCGATTACGACATCTTCACCTATTGTAGCTTTGGGATGGACAATTGCTGTGGGATGAATATTCATCAATTTCTCACTTTATTGCGTTGAATATGAATTCAAAGCCAGACTTCGCGCAACAATCCTGTTGCCTGTAGCTAGGCCTCATTTTCTTCGACTTTGACCATGGCGGTCATTTCGGCTTCGCAGACTAAGGAGGACTCGACCAAGATCTTCCCGGCCATTTTCCAAAATGGATCTTTTCTCCGGATCACCTCGACCTCAACCCGCAATTGATCGCCGGGAACGACCGGTCGACGAAACTTGGCTTTTTCAATTCCGGTGAGAAAAACGGTGGGGCGCCCCGTCCCCATCGCCGTTTTTCTGGCCAATACCCCGCCAACTTGTGCCATCACTTCTAGAAGTAACACACCAGGCATAATGGGGTACCCGGGGAAATGCCCTTGAAAAAACTGTTCATTGGCCGTGACGTTTTTAATGCCCACAATCCGCGTCCCCTCTTGGAATTCAAGGATCCGATCCACTAATAAGAAGGGATACCTGTGCGGAAGTAATGCCTGAATCTGGAGAATATCTAACTCGCTCTCAGCCATACTGACCCCTTTCTCTCAATGTTACTCTGACACCATTGGTCCTTATGACCATGAGCCACCCTTTGACTAGGTATACCTAGGGTATACGAATTTCTCCACTCTCCCGATCCAGTGCCTGAATAACCTCAGTAGAAATATCCAGGCCAGGTTGATAAAACAATGTGCCTGAATTCACACCATATTCTAAGACCAGGCCCAAGCCACGCTGACCGGCAACTTCTGTTACCACCTTTTGCACCTGGAGACGAAATTCGTTTTGCAATTCGCGTTGTTTTTCTTGGACTTCTCTGTTTAAATCGGCTACCTTTTGCTGATACCCGGCCATTTTTTCCCTGAACTGTTCTTCCTTCCGATCTCTGGCCTCCTGACTTAACACCGTACTTTGGGCCATCAATTCACTTTCCAACTTACGTAATTCCTTCTGCTCTAATTCCACAAGCGTCTGCCGATCCTTCATAAAGGCATTCAGGGCATCCGACAGCCGTTTTCCCTTGACTGTTTCAGCCAATATCCGCTGAGGATCAACGACGCCGACCGGGAGATCCGATGGATTGTTTGGCCCTATAGCCGTGCAGCCCCAGACAAAACTCAGGACCAGACTTCCCAAAGTCACCCACCCGCAGTTACCCCCAACCCCTATCTTCCTCATTATATGTTCTCTCCTCCCCCTAACCATCACGCATGGTCTTGTTGAATATTCCGTCTAAAAGACCGATCCCACGGAAAACTCAAATACCCACTTTCTGTCATCCTTTGGTCCATCTATAGGACGGCCATACGCCGCCCGAAGAGGACCAAATGGTGAAATCCATCTCACCTCCAAACCTGCAGCCATTCGAAGATCAAAATCTAATTTATCTCCTTCTGAAAATCCTTTTCCATAGTCGAAAAAAATGACGCCGTTCAACTTGGCATCGGGCAACACAGGAAAAATTAAATCATTGTTAATAATGATTTGTTTATTGCCCCCTTCCGGATCGTTACTAGAGGTCACGGGCCCGGCACGACCATATTTAAATCCTCGAACAGTGTTAATGCCCCCCACGTAAAAAAATTCAGGAATAGGGAAGTCCTCTCCATTAAATCCGTCTCCGTATCCTATCCGTCCTCGAATAGAATGACGAAAATCCCAAAATGGTAATGGAGTAAATTTCATCGCATCAAACGACATGCTATAAAAATTATTTGACCCTCCAAGGACATCCGTCCCAAAACTCGCCATAACACCGATTCGCGTCCCCCGCCGGGGGTCTAAATAATAATCACGCGAATCCCTGAATAAAGAGGCACGGAACCCGGTCGTGGACTGAGTGCCCTCCTGATCCTTAATGAGATCGTTGGCATCAGATTCCACATCATCAATTTTGATTTTTTCAGCTACAAGGGTAAAGGTACCCGTCAGGTATTCAGAAAAGCCCCGACCAAACGTCAGATTCGCCCCTTGCTTTTTTTCAAGGTACGTCAGGTAATTGGTTCGTGAGCTAAACAAATCTGCCTGGCCGGAGGTTAAGGTATCAAAAATAGCCGGATTTCGAAAGGTAATAGTTCCCAGAGTACGCCGTCCTCCTACCTGCCCTCGGATCCTGGCTAAATACCCCCGCCCGAATAAATTCCCCTCGGTAATATCCGCAATCAACGTAAATTGATCCAGGGTACTGAAACCTCCGCCAATGCTGAAGGAGCCGGTAGGTTTTTCCTTGACTTTGACCTCTAAATCGACTTCACCTGGAGCAATCTGTTTGGGAAGAATCTCCACAGTTTCGAAAAAATTCAAATTATTAAGACGTTCGAAACTTCGTTTTATTGCCGGGGAATCGATCATATCCCGTTCATCCACCCGCAATTCACGCCGGATCACATTGTCCCGCGTCTTATTATTCCCGGTAATACGGATATCTTGAATCCTGACCATTTCCCCTTCCTCAATGGAAAAACCAATACGAGTGCTCCGCGTGGGCGGATCAGGCTCTACCGAAGGATTGGCCTCGGCAAATGCATAACCACGACTGCCATACAAATCCGTCAACCGGGTAATCTCATCACGGATTTTTGCACGCTGAAACACTTCACCAGGTTCAATGATTAATCCTTCCCGCAATTCTGCATCAGAGAAGAGCGTGTTTCCGGTATACTCGATTTGACTCACCACATAGGGCTCTCCTTCGACAATCGGGAATACCAGAGTAAACCATTCTTTCTTCTCATCCAAATCCATTCGAGGCATCCCGACTTGGACATCTAAATAGCCTTTATTGAGATACACTTCTTTAATCCGTTCGACATCATTCGGAAGCTCATCACGATGAAGGATGCCGGCATCCGAAAAAATTGACCAGGGCCAGGAATATTCTCGATTGGCCATAAAAGACGTCAATTCCTTCTTCTGAATGACATTACGGCCTTCAAATACGATCGTACGAATATGGGCTTGACTCCCCTCTTCAATATAAAAAGTCAATCGTACTTGATTGTTCTCGACCATATCCGTGATAGGAATAATTTGAGCATGGTAAAAGCCCTTGTCGTGATACAACGATCGAAAATTTTCGACAGAAATCTTTACCTGTTCTTTATCCAAAAACACCTGATTTTTTATGGTATTTTTTTCGTTCAGCTTATCGTCTGATAGCTCTTCATTTCCATCAAACACCACTTCGATCGTAAACGGCTTTTCTTTCACACGAAAGACCACCAGGACTCCATTGGCCCTGGCCTCGGTTGAAACTTCGACTTCTTCAAAAAACCCCATCCCATATATAAGTTGAATTTGTTCTCGAATGGACTCTTGGGTAAATACATCACCTGGTTTGATGGATAATTTCCCTAAAATAGCCAGGTCTTCAATATGCTGGTTTCCTTCAATTTCAATGACCTGGATAGGGGACTGGGAAGATTGGGCCAACACGGGCCTCTCAAATAAAAGTGTTCCTAACACAAAAAGGCCAACAAGGAGAAAAAGGTTGAGAGATGGAAAGAGAGAAATCCCGAAACGCCTCATCTTGTGCCCAAGACCCAGTAACTCAGGCAACACTAGATCCATGGGGCATCTCTAAAGCGATGAAAGAAACAAGAAGGATGTATCACAAAAAATTTGTATGGTCAGCGGGACAGCAGAATTGCCACTTCAATTTGGTCCCCAACGATTAAACCTTAGAGATGCTGGTGATAATGGGGGGAAGCCTGAGAAATGAGGAGGCAATCATCATGTTGGGATCAAGGTGCCAGATTATATTCTTGATAGGATTCCTTGTAAAGGCAACATCTTAGGCATGCGCTATTCTCAGAAACATCCCAAGAAGGGAGCAAGCATAAACCTTGACAACATTTTTCACCTTCTCCTAGTATCAAAATCAATAAAATTCATGTAGGTTTTTCTTAAACAACGAATAATGGAATACCATTCAGAGACCCATTCCTAACCCCAGACAATCTTCGGCATTGGCTGTGCAAGCCGGGCCCATCGTAACGTTCACGATGGGTCCGAAGATATCCCTGCTTTGTCTGGTAAAGTCCCCTTTCCGATGAAAAGATTGAGAGAAACACTGTTCACCATTTTGGCTAAATCTTTGATGAACCCATTCGTTCATCGTTAGAAATGAAACTGATGACTGAAGACTATCCGGAGATTCCCGCACCGTCTATTGAACAGATCCCAGAGGAATTACCCCTCCTGCCAGTACGGGACATTGTTGTCTTTCCCTATATGGTGCTCCCTCTCTTTGTTGGGCGTGACATGTCCATTAAGGCCATTGAAGCCGCTCTCTCCTCCGACCGCTTAATCTTTTTAACCACCCAAAAAAATCAAGATATGGAAGTGCCAGAGACCCAAGACCTCTATCAAATAGGCACGGTCGGCGTCATCATGCGCATGCTGAAACTTCCGGATGCCCGTATCAAAATACTCGTCCAGGGCCTCACAAAAGCCCGGGTTCAAGAATTTACCCAATCCAATCCATTTTTCTCCGCCCGCATCAAAACATTGACCGAATCACCCACAGGGCTTCCTTCCTTGGAGAAAGAAGCCATCGTTCGCTCCACCCGAGAGTCCTTGGAAAAAATTGTCGGATTAGGAAAAGTGTTGATGCCGGATGTGCTCACCGTCATTGAAAATCTAGACGATCCTGGACGTCTAGCAGACATTATCTCTTCCAATCTCGGTCTCAATATTGAGACCACTCAGGGAGTCCTCGAAATTGATGATCCTCTTCTCCGCCTGAGGCGGGTGAATGAAATTCTGAGTAATGAGCAGGACGTCTTGTCCATGCAACAGAAAATCCAAGCTGAAGCCAAGGGGGAAATGGATAAGACGCAACGAGAATACTTCCTTCGCGAACAACTCAAAGCGATCCAGAAAGAGTTGGGGGAACTCGATGACCGATCTGAGGAAGTGGCCGAATTTCGTCGAAAGATTCAAGAAGCCAGCATGCCGGATAAGGTCCTGAAAGAAGCGGAGAAACAACTGAAACGTCTGGAAAAAACACACCAGGATTCAGCCGAGGCCGGGACAATCCGAACGTACTTGGAATGGATTGTTGAATTACCTTGGAACCGTCATTCTGAGGATAACCTCGACCTCCCCCAGGCAACCCAGGTGCTGCAGGAGGATCACTACGATCTGGAACGGGTCAAGGAACGAATTCTGGAATATCTCGCCGTGCGCAAACTCAAAGACAAAATGAAAGGACCCATCTTGTGCTTTGTGGGGCCTCCTGGAGTCGGCAAAACTTCTTTAGGTAGATCGATAGCTCGTGCCATGGGACGGGAATTCGTTCGCATGAGTTTAGGTGGAACACGAGACGAAGCCGAAATTCGAGGACATCGCCGAACCTATGTTGGAGCATTGCCAGGAAGGATTGTCCAAGGGATTAAACAGGCAGGGACCAATAACCCCGTGTTCATGCTCGATGAAGTCGATAAAATTGGAACCGATTTCCGCGGGGATCCCTCGGCTGCCTTACTGGAAGTGCTGGATCCTGAACAAAACCATGGGTTTGTCGATCACTATCTCGGGGTCCCCGTTGACCTGAGTAAAGTCATGTTCATTACGACTGCAAATTTGACGGATCCCATTCTCTCCGCACTACGGGACCGAATGGAAATCATTGAAATCCCGGGGTATTCTGAGGAAGAAAAGCTTGGCATTGCTCAACGCTACCTGATCCCGCGTCAGTTGGAGGAACACGGGATCACACAAGAGCACTTACTTCTGACCGATCCGTGCCTGGCGCGCATCATTTCTCAATATACCAAGGAGGCCGGGGTTCGCAATCTGGAGCGTGAACTGGCCAATGTCATGCGAAAAGTGGCGAAACGCGTTGCCGAAGGAAAGATCAAACGCTATCAGGTCACTCCCCGAAATCTCCATCACTACCTCGGTGTTCCTAAATATGTGCCGGACCAGGAACAGGAAAAAGATGAAGTCGGCGTCTCAACTGGACTCGCATGGACAGAAACCGGTGGGGATGTCTTGTACATCGAGGCTTCGGCCATCAAGGGAAAAGGCCTCTTGACCTTAACAGGGCATCTTGGCGACGTCATGAAAGAATCTGCTCATGCTGCCCTTACATATATTCGCTCCCAGGCCAAGTCATTGGGAATCAATCCTGACATTTTCGCAAAACAGGACATTCACGTTCACGTTCCGGCCGGGGCCATTCCCAAAGACGGACCGTCCGCAGGCATCACGATGGCGACGGCCCTTGCATCTTGTCTCAGCAATAAACCTGTTAAACGAGACTTGGCGATGACAGGGGAAGTCACGCTTCGCGGCAGGATACTGGGCATTGGGGGATTAAAAGAAAAAGTGTTAGCCGCTAAACGGGCCCATATCAAAACCATTGTGATGCCTAAAAGAAACCAGAAAGACCTTGATGACATTCCCAAACATCTACTACGAGGCCTTGAGTTTATTTATGTGGAAAATATGTCGGAAGTTCTTAAAGTCGCCCTTCGCACCAAAAATCGACACGATTTGAACTCGTCAATGACTCATGGACATAGTTCATCCGGCCGTCGAAAAAAAGTTGCCTCCCCGGTCACCCATAGCCCGTTACGACAATCCATCACCAAGACACGCTGACTTTTTTATCATGTCCCCTTCCCGCCGCCAGGCGCCCGTGTCGACAATAGGGGAATTCCAACTTATCCGCGCCCTGACTCGTGGATTTTCCGCACCCGGTCCTCATACCCTCATTGGCATGGGAGACGATGCAGCAGTTCTGGCCCACCCCTCATCAGCCCATCTTGTCATATCCACCGACCTCCTCGTTGAAAACATTCATTTCTCCAAAAATACCACTTCATTTTTTGACCTCGGCTACAAGGCAGCCGTAGCCAATCTCAGCGACATGGCCGCAATGGGAGCCATTCCTACATATATCCTGGTGGCCGTTGCCCTTCCATCTCATGTGAAATATGGAGACTGGAAGGACCTGTATCGTGGACTTTCCGTTCCTTGCAAAGCCCATGGGGTTCAACTGGTGGGTGGTGATACTTCAGCATCACATTCCTCGTTGTTTCTGGCAATTACCATACTCGGACAGGTTACACCCGGTCAGGCATTAACGCGGGGTGGGGCTCAGGAAGGAGATATCATCTATGTCAGTGGATCATTAGGGAACTCAGCTGCAGGATTGGACTATCTGACCCATTACCCTTCACGCGGAAAGATTTCAAAATTGAGACAACCCATGAAGTTTTTAGTTGGGCGCCATCTCCAGCCCACCCCTCGTATTGCATTAGGACGGTTGCTGTCTTCCCGCCGCTTGGCTTCGGCCGCCTTGGACCTATCTGATGGACTCTCAGGAGATATCAAACATTTGTGCCAACAAAGCCATGTGGGTGCACTCATTCAGGAGGCCAGCCTTCCCATGTCACCTCATCTCATCTCATATGCGTTAAAGATGAGCATAGATCCTCTACCCTGGGCTCTCCATGGAGGAGAAGAATATGAATTACTGTTTACCGTGTCGCCAAAAAAACAACATCGCCTGGAATTGGCGGTCAAACAACTACGGATTCCTGCCACCGCCATTGGTGTCATTACCTCTCGTGGTTCGGGAGTTCAAATAGCGCATCAAGACGGCAGAACTCAAAAATTGGTATCTCAAAGTTATGTGCATTTTTCGAAGTAAGAGAATACTAGGAACCTGTCCATGGTAACGATTGAGTCTGTCCGCCAACAATTGACTCAGGTCTTACATCTTCGGGAAACTCCTCACCGTACAGCCTTGGCATTTGCTCTAGGTGTGTTTATCGCCTTCGCACCACATTATTTGTTCCACACCGCCAGCGTGGTTTTCTGCGCCTGGGCCTTCCGGCTGAATTTTTTAGCGCTCTTTCTGGGGTCATTAATCAACAATCCCTGGACACTTATTCCAATCCTAGCTGCCAGTCTCTATACCGGAATGCTGTTGATAGGCGCATCCTCCTCAGCCACGATTGAGTGGGATCAGATGAGGGTGGACAATATATTTGACATGCTTTCCCCCTACCTCATTCCTTTTCTCGTTGGAGCCTGTGCCCTGTCGATTGTCGGATCGTTGATCGCCTACCCCGTCATGCGATGGGTCATCACCCGATACCGGGGGCTCAAGAATTCCTAGCAACATAACAAATATGGCACATCAACAAATCCTAACCGTGAATTCTTTTTATACCAGGCATTTTCTGACAATTCGACACACTCCAACAGGCGAAAGCTTGAGGTCAGGGAAAGACGCTTAGCCCATGCCCGTATCAGAACCACTCTCATCCACGTTTGATGGCGTCTCGCTTCTTGCCGACCCTGTTCACGGCTATATTTCCATCACCGTTCCCTATCAAGAACCACATTCTACGGAACAGACCGAAAAGGATTTGATTGATTCTCCCTGGGTTCAACGTCTTCGGTATATTCTTCAACTTCAGAGTGCGCATTGGGTCTATCCAGGCGCCGAGCATACCCGCTTCCAGCATTCCCTCGGGACCATGCACCTGGCAGGTCGATTTATGGCTCGCCTCTATCCATCGCTTTGTCAAACCGTATCCGAGGTTCCATCGTGTCATTTTCTGGAAGAATTTATTCGTATAACGGCCCTGCTCCATGATATCGGACATGGCCCGTTCTGCCATTTTTTTGACCATCATTTCCTGCATCAATTTAACCTAACGCATGAAGTGGTCGGGCAACACATTATACGTGACCATTTGGGGACAATAATCAAAAAGATCTGTCGGAGTCCGTCCGGGCCATTTGCTCCAGGAGAGCAATTGGATCCGGAACATATCGCCTTCCTTATTCTCAAGGATCCTCACAAATCGACAAAAGGTCTGCCGCCGTGGGTTATCGCCTTACAACCCCTTCTTGGCGGCATTTATACCCCGGACAATTGCGACTACGTCCTCAGAGATTCCTACATGTGCGGAGTGGCCATTGGCCCTGTAGATATTGAACGACTCCTTCATTACACCTTCTTTTCATCACAGGGACTCACGATCCACCAATCAGGACTTCCGGCATTGCAAATGTTTTTACACGCCAGGCTTTACCTCTATGCTAATGTCTACTACCATCGCACCACGCGGGCAATCGACATTCATCTCCAGGAAATTTTCCAACCAACCATGGAGATCCTGTGCAAAAAAAATCCTCTCCAATCCTTACCTCATTACCTACATTTAACCGATTGGCACGTCATCGAAACAGTGCGTTCATGGAAGCACGCTCGATCCATGGAAAAACGACAACTGGGAATGGAATGGAGTCAAATTATCGGAAGACACGTGAAATGGAAAACCGCATTCAGCACGCTGCTGCCCATCATTCAACCGGCATCATCCTCCTTTCAACCTCAGGTCTTTCTGAGCCGGATGCGTCGATTGTTACCTACTAAATATCGTCAACAAGATATTCGAGTAGATTTTGCTCATAAGGACCCTCGCCCCATTAATTTGCTCAACATGGGAAACTTTCAAATATTTGTCTGGAACCCAGCCAAAGGCACGGTCGAAAAAGACAGCCTTCAGAAATACCTTCAGTATCTTCCAGCCAGGATGATCACTCTGCGAGTATTCAGCCAGGATCATTCCATCGATAAGATCCTCGCCAAAGCCGCCGAGAAAACCCTCCGACGACACTGGCCAACTTTAATTCAACCGGTTTCAGTGCTATAACAGGGACAGTTGCCCCCATATAGATACTTTGACATAAGAAAATCGCGGGCCAGGTTAGTGAGAACGACTGCCAAGATGGAGGGCGGAAATGTCTTTCACCAGGGTGAGTTGTAAGCGAAATGTTTTAACCGGTTCCGGGAGATGGGGGACAACCTGACCGGAATCCTGACACTCCAAACAGGCCCCCGATAACTGTATTTGAAGATCTTGTAAGCTTTCCAGAAAAAAGGGATCCTCAGGCCAATGCTGAAATTGGATGTCACGAATTTGCCCTTCTTGCACCTGGACGACGCCCACTGCCGTCCGTTTATTACCTGGGAGATACCCTCGCATTGGCAACCCTTCCGTTATCGCAGGAGCCCAGTTGGATTTGATCAGATTTTCTAACTTCTGAAGAAGAATGTCTTCCGTATCAACCAGGGGCAAAATCCGGGTTTCCTCCGCTTTGAACTCCCCGATTAGCTCCAGCACAACAAGAACGTGCTCGTCCGGCACGGGAACCACCACGCTATCAAATGTCACATGTTGCCTTTCCCGCTCAACCCAATCAACCGGGAATTTAACTAGCCCGGTAACAAACGGTTTCGGCCACATAGGCACGGATACCCCTTGAGAACCTCGCATTGAAAATTTATGTTCGGTCCGCCATTCCCAATCGGAAAAAATCGCCAGCACATCCTGCTTTTCATTAAGAGCACGGATAAATATGCGCCGGGGCTTTTGAAAATGTTCAATAAATAATGACTGTGCTCCTGACCCCTCATCTAGGGTCGTATAAAATCCTTCAGAATCTACATTCCCCCCCGAATCGGTTCCTGACTTCTGCGCTTGCTCGAAAATATTGGACATCCGGTGTGGAGAGAAAAATAATGAAAGGGGAATAGCCATGAACGGCACAGACCTCGTGGGATCAATCGAAAAGTGCCAAACCTGATAAAGAGGCTGCCCCATTTCAACAACCCATCCCTTACCCCAAATGGTTTCTGCTAGCCGATACGCTTCCCTTCGCTGATATGTGAGCTTTTCCAATGATAGAAATGCATCAACATGAGACACCATAGATGAAGGATTGGGTTCGAAGGAAATCACTTGTCGCCCTTTCTTGTCAACTCCAGTACCCCCCCTAAAGTGCGGCTGCGGGTCTTCCGAACTTTGGTCGACCATTGACCGGCTAACTCCATCGAGGGAAGGGTCAAACACACCAATGAGGTGAGTCACAAGGTCTTGCTCCAAACCAGGGATATCCGACTCTACCCCCTGAGCGTTGACTGAGGCCACGACCACTCCAGTTTCTACGTCGACAATCTGCAGATCCACGGAAAGAGTGTCCTGCTGCAAGAAAATTCTCCCTTGAATGAGATACCGTACTCCTTTTAACTGTCCAAGACCGACTGAATTCTCATCCGAAGAAAATCCTCTTTGTTGAAGCCATTGCTCTCGTAAGACCGAACCTAGTGCATCTCGCGATACCACCTCAAGTTGTGGCCATTGCGCCAAATCACTGACCAGCATCTCTTGAAGTCCGCGACCCAGCCAATTTAGATGGGAATGCCGGCTCATATTTTCCATTGGTAGGACGGCAACACTATGAGGTCGATTGAGAACACGCGGTTGTATAGAGGGAATGGGGGATGAAGAGGTTGAAGTCGGAGAAACGGGCATCTCCGGTGGTCTCTGACATCCTGCCATTAGCACGAGACAGGACACCAGACACCGGAAAATTACTGGAGCCCTAGTCAAGGATGGAATCGACAGGTTGCTTAAGGCGAAGCCGTTGCATGGTGGCTTGAGAACGAAGGGTATGTCGAATAATCGCTTCGCGATCATCAGAAGAAATTTTGGTGAATTCCACCGCGATCTCAAATCCTTGTTCCTTGCCTTTTAATTTAGCATCTACCCTAACAATTTTCCCAACGGCTTGAATCGGGATAAATGGCCGCAAAATGAGGCGTAGAACGAGAAAAGAATCAAGGGGATATGAGCATTCAGAATAAAACTTAATTCCGGAACCGCATAGACTCACTTTCGTTAATTCTGGAATGGCCCCCTTAAGATTTTTATCTTTTCCCAAAGTCCTGAGGATGGATGTCAACATCCAATCAATCCTCGTAACCATCTGCAAGAGCAAAGGATCGCGGATGGTAAGATCCTTCTCATCCACCATCGCTTTCACTAAATCCGGTGAGACCGCCAGCTCATCCCATTGCCACTGGCTGAATTCTGCGGCATCAAGATCAATCATTTCATAAGAGAAGGCAAGAGGAATCTCGACCCAAAGACATACAGGCACCTCTACACGACAATCTTGACGTCGATCCTCAGAAGCCACGATATCCATAAGCCACCTTTATAAAAATCGCCCTGTCATCACACCTAACCAAGGGAATAGCAACACTAAGGAGCCTCTAAACTCTGTTTCCATACTAAGGATTCCTCGCGGCGTGAAGGCTGCGAATTTCCCCCAGAATATCCCTGGCTTGTTCGGCGGCTCCATGAATTTTCTCCAATTGTCGCTTCAGCTGATCATCTTCGCACCGACGCAGCGCTAACTGGGAAAACACCACAATAGGCAATAATTTATTGGAGAGCGAATGTAATAATTTCCCGTTTTGTACAGAATTATCAGTCAATACTGATAAAGAGTTTGCAGATGATGCCGATTGTTGAGTCATCCTGTCTTCCCTTTAAATAGAGGGTTGAACAACCACCCGGGGCATCTTCTAAAAATGAATATCTCATCCTTACGGGATGCAATCTCGCAATTATCATACCTGGACAGCCTACTTTTCTTTTCGGCTGTTTTTCCAGAGAAATGTAGGGCAGAAGGAAATATGGGGAAATTTTTCTTTATCGATTAGGAGTACCTTGACTCTCTTCGTCAAAATTGTGACGGGGAAATTCCGTCATGTCAGAAAAAATATTGGAATTTGATCTTTGGCGGGAATCCCATGGTGCAGCGCATGAAAAACCTTTCAACATTTCCCTCCACAGTCAAATGGTCAGAAGATGTCGAGCCGGGCTTATCGGGTCTTCTCCCCACTGTCGTTTAAGAACCCCTAACTTCCGGCGTTGATCCTGAATATCATTCAGTTGTTGGTTGATTGCCGCTAGCACTTCTTTAACCCTGGCTATGAGCCATTGATCAGATTCCATGAGGGCTTGGATAGTAGGTAAAGAAAGGGATTGTTGTGGTCCTTGGGACAACCGCTGACCATAAAGCACAATGACCTGATCCCATTGACCATGTCGAGCGGCCTCTAAGGCACTCTGAGTAAGCTGCTCTACCAAATAATTACATTCAGACATAAAACCCCGGGGGTTATATCCCAATCGCCTGGGGCTTGGTTCCCTGAACGGCCAAATCCACCCAGGCCTCTCGTAAAAGAGACAGACAACGGATAGGGCCTTCTAAGCGGCGGGGTTCGTTTTTCAGGTTGGCTTGTGTCAATTCAAATTGCATGTACTCATACATACGGCGTAGGTCTTTTGCGATCCCCCCGCCTTCCTCCATATTGAGGGAAGCCGACAATTCCCCGATCACACGAAGGGCACGATCGAGAAATCGGGCCTTATCCTGATAATTCAAGGTGGACATTCCCTCTTGTGCGAGTTTCATAGAAGAAATGGCCCCATCATATAGCAACACAATCACTTGAACATTAGACGCAGTTTGGATTTGCGTGTTTGCATACGACTGAGCACCAACCATCATACAAGCATCCTCTCTTTAGCGATTAATCGATGGAAAGGCATTTTGCAACTGGTTCAATTGACTTTGCAACGAGGCCAACAAACCATCTAAATTGGCAAACTTTAAACGTTGTTGTTCCTCAAAACGGGCCAAGGCTTCTTCCTTTAAAGCAATTTGATTCGTAAAATCATTCACTTGTTTCGTTAAGGAATTTTGGCGAAGTGTGAGCGAGCCCGTGTCGATATCATCTAATCCATCAATGGCATTCACGGTCAAATCCGCAATTCCACTGGTACCGGTGGTGGTATTCTTGACAAATAGATCACGTACAGCGGAAAAGTTGCTACTCAACGCCGAATCTAAGGTCGCTTCATTTAGCTTAATCGTTCCATCGGCAGTTTGTGTCTCAAACCCAATTTGTGAAGCGCCTGAGTATGTCGTCAATCCGCTGATTTGGGAAAAAACAGATTCCCTAATCCGATCAAGAACGGTTCGAGCTAAACTTTCTCCAACAAAAATCCCTCTTTCTTTCGTTTCAGTATTATAAAACGTTCGCTCATTCACGAATGTCACAATCTCATTGTACCCATTCACAAATTCTGAGATTGCTTCTTTGACAGTTCCATTATCCTGACTCACCGAGATCGTGACAGGATTCGTGGCATCCACCGCTTGAAGATTGAGAGTAAGGCCTGCAACGACATCGGTGAGTGTATTGGTCGAACGGGTGATCGTAATGGCCGTGGTCCCGGCTCCGGCATCCGTTACCCCCAATACGACTTCGGAATCCTGAGCGGCTTGAAACGTATCCACCCCAGTCGTCGCCGTATCTAATGTTGTATCGTCAGCCACAATTGTGATGGCCTGGTCGAGTCCAGTCTCATTCGCTGACAACACGAGACGAAATTGGGGTGAAGCTTCACTCCCGGTATTCAGAATTGAAGCACTCACTCCGGCTCCCAGATCATTTATCGCGGCTCGTAAATCATCCAAGGTACCTGTGGCATCTAAATTCACCGTTTGAATCGAGCCGGTGCCCACTTGAAATTGAAACGTCCCGGATTCGCCACCAACAATATCCGCATCAGTTTGGGAAACTGCCGTGGAAGCCTTAGAAATAATTTGATGTGCGGAGGCCAACTGATTCACAGTGACCTGATAGGTGCCTGGGGCCGCAGACGAAGAAACAGTTGCCAATAAAGGGGTTTGGGCACTAGGTGAGGTAACATTAACCTGATTTTTATTAAAACTGACTCGATTGCGGAGATTGCTCGCAAGACCTTGAAAGCTGAGTAATTTAGCTCCCAACAAACCCAATTCGGTTTGTTTTTTTTGGGCCTGAAGCTTTTTCTGAGTCAGACCATCAATGGGAAGCCGTTCCGCCTGAACGAGCGCATCGACAACCGGTCCAAAATCAACGCCATTTCCAAGCCCACCAAAACTAATAGCCATCCGATATTCCTTTCGTCATTCTCTATAACATGACGAAACGCTTAACGGTCTTCCATTGTTTCACGAAAACGCGTTCTCTCAGGGGCAGGGACTCTGGGCTCATGAACTGTAAGTGAATTGAAACGTAGACTAAATGTTCTCTTCTACAAACAAACCTGACTGTCCGGAAAATAACCGCGCAAGATCTACCATCTGTTCTGAAGGTATTTGTCGGATAAGGTCACCTGATTCTTTATCCACGACTCGAAAGATCACCTGATTGATATCCTTTTCCAAGGAGATCTCAATCCGGGGATCAACCTGCTTCACCGTTTCTTGAAGGCGAGCCACCGTTGCTTGGACCTGTTCCGCCGTCAATGTTTCATTGGCCGTTGAATCCTCAGTAGGGTCTGAGGCATAAACTGGCTGTTTTGTCTCTGATTTGCGATGAATATCTCCCGTGATGGGCTTCTGTCCATCCCCCACGCGAATCTCATTTCCAACTGAGATATTTATGAAAGAGGTGCTGTCAGATAGTGTTGAAATCATTATGGGTTAACCCCAACTTTCTTAAAGGAGAAACCGGGACTTAGCCCCGGTTTCTCCTTATAACGGATTACTGCAGCAAGGCGAGGGCTTGCTGAGGCAACGTATTGGCTTGAGCCAATATTGAGGTACCGGCCTGAACTAATATTTGGTTCCTGACGAACTTCGCTGACTCAAAGGCAATATCAGCATCACGAATTCGTGATTCAGCAGCGGTGATATTTTCACCGGCAACTTGTAAATTGCCGACAGCAGCATCAATCCTGTTTTGCAAGGACCCGATATTTGCACGAGCAGACGCCACGGCACTAATGGCGCTATCAATGTTAGACAATGCGTCTAAGGCATTGCCGGAAGTCGACACATTGGTCGAGGCGAGGTTTAAGGTATTCGTGTTCAAGTCATTGAGTGACAAGGAAAGCGTATCATTCGCTGAACTCCGGAAACCAATCTGGATACTCAAGGAGTCGTTATCGGTTCCACTTAACAGTTTCACTCCGTTAAACTCTGTCACAGAGGAGATTCGATCGATTTCAGAGCGAAGGGCCACAAACTCCTGATCAAGGAAGGATCGTTCATTCGAGCCAAGGATTCCACTGGCTGATTGCTCGGCTAGTTCCCGAAGGCGGCCTAATAGATTGCCGATGCCTTCCGCACCACCGTCAGCAATTTGCAGTAAACTGATGCCGTCGTTGGAATTTCTGACCGCTTGATTAATACTACGAATCTGAGCCCGCAAGGTTTCGGAAATTCCTAAACCTGCAGCATCGTCTGCAGCTCGGGTAATTCGCAAACCCGAAGAAAGACGGGCGACCGATCCTTCCAATTGAGAACTGGACACGCCCAAATTCCGTTGAGCGTTGAGCGATGCGATGTTGTTGTTAACGACAAGTGCCATACTTTCCTCCTTGATGGCTGCACCTCAAAGGATCCGTCCCTTGAGGAAGACAATAAATGAGTTGAGCCGATTGGCCTCCTCGATAGTTGTGAAATGAACCAATTCCCACTTCTACCGGTATGTATCGACCACCAGGAGGAAAACTTGAGGAGGCTAGCCAATCACTTGTGTCCTACCAGAACCCCATTGAGAATCCAGTCAGTAACCTAACGGGCTAAACAGAGGCAACGCCATTCCATAGCCTTCAGTGGTAACTTCATAGGAAGCTACAGGAATGGAGGGGCGAGAAAACTTGGTGTTACGGGAGAGGGGTAATGTTTCGAGAAAGACAAGGAATCACTTCATACTCCAACATGTCTGCGATTCGAACGCCATCTTCGTTTTCTCGAGCATTTAGTAATTCTTTGACCCAGAACGATAGGTCATTAATGACCTCAGGCTTTTTAAGCCCCATAGATTCATGAACCTGTAGCCACTCAAGGTAATCGGCTATTTGGCCGAACCATTGGTCTAGCTGGTGGTATTTCCCCTTCCCTTGCCGGAAAGCATCAACAAATTTCTGTCCTTGATCGCGTAACTGTGCTCCGAATTTTTGGCCCGTTTTTTCGGAATACTGCACGATGGTTTCCACCTGTTTGCTCACGGCCGCTATCGATCCAAACGAACTCGCCACTTTGGCCAGGGTGGGAGGCACTAACTCCCGATCCGTCATCTTCCGATTACCAACTATTAATTCCGTCACCAAGCACCCTTTGGCCTGAGCGCGGTCACTCAAATTGGCCAGAACTTCCCCTAGCTGAACCCGATCACCCACTTCCCAGATTTCTTCATCCAATTGTACGTGCATACAAAATCCCCCTTTGATCATTAGAAAACATTCCTTCCAACCGTCTATAATTTTCTTCTCCTCGAGTGCGAAATACATGATACGCTCGAGCATGTTCCTCGGCCATGCCGCTAAGGGTCAAGGCCTCCAAGCTAAAGGTATCTCGGAAAAAAGCCATCGCTAAAGGGCCAAAGGCCAATGATGGCCTGGCGATCTGTTGCATCGTGAGTGTGTCAACTTTTAATTGATACTGGCGTGCCTTTAAGCTGTTAACCGGGATAGGCCTTTGACGACACATATCTAATACGGTGTCGGCTTGAATACACAACTGATCGAGTTGGGAAGCCAAACGACGCCATACCTGCTCGCAGTCTGAAAAATCCGGTGGAGGTGTTGGGAAAAAAGGGACCAGGCTAGGGGTACCGGCAAAGGATTTATACCAGTATTGCCGCCAATACTCCGCGTACCAGGAGACGCGTGGATCTTCCGTTCCCGCTCTTATCATAAATGTCCCTAACTGATCTTCATTGACGCCACCTTCATATACTCGAATCTTGGACGAAAACGATGGAAAGGGACGATTACCCAAGAGATGTAAGCAGAGCTCGGCCACCTCTTGAGGAATGATCTGGTCTTTACAGGCATGGTGAGGGCAGACCTTATCGAATCCGCATGGACCACACATGATCTCGGGTTGAACCACCCAATGCCCTGGTCCAAACGGTCCGGTTTCCCAAAAATTCACATGGCCCACTGACACGTTCAGAACCGGCGTATTCACTCCCACAGCCATATGCATGGGCCCCGTGTCATTGGTCACCATCAAGACACAATGTTCAAGTAAGGCCACCAGTTGCGGAACAGTGGTTTGGCCAACGGCTTCACAGATGTTCCCCAATCCTCCCGCCTGCCGGTAACACCGAATAGCCTCCTGAACCTCCGCCTCTTCTTTCTTTGTGCCAATCAACACAAATCCGACTGACTGTTTTTGGCTGAGACACGCCATCATTTGTCCAAAGTACTCCGGTCGCCAGGCTTTCATCGGATCACTGGCGCCGACTTGAATGCCAATCCACATATCAGCCGTTCCTGCTTGTCTCACATAGGTCCGTGCCCATTCTTTCATGTGCTGGGACACAGATAAGCGAAGGGGATAAAACGAACCCGGCCCGCTCCCACCAAGCGAAAAAAGATCCACGATATTGAACCGATTCAATTGTCGATATACATGGAAATCCACGAAATATTTCATCCAAGGATTTTTCACGACGAAACTCCCATCCTGGGTCGTGGTCATTCCTCGCTCATCGGCACACCCGAAATATTTCACCAGAAACGCACTGCGGCGATTAAAGGTCAGGTTCACGACACGATCGTACCCCACCTGAAGTAACGGTTGAACCCAACCGGCAAGTTCCCGGTAGAGGGCGACCACGTCTCGCGCTCGCACCCGGCTTTCATCCATCAGCAGCTGAAAGTCAAACATCAACACCTGTCGAATGCCAGGAATTAGGCTGGCGACATGGGCAAATTCTTTATCAACAATCAGATCAATGGCCACACCCGGCCATTCTTCCTCTAACCGTGAAAGAAGGGGAACCATCTGAATTAAATCACCCATCCGGGTAATATTAATAATGAGGACTTGTTTATTCATCAATAATTGGCGGTAGCGGAAATTATCCCATCACAAGTTCAAAGAAAATCCCGTTTTTCCTGGCGGTATTCATCCATCATCAGAACCAGTAGTTCCTCACGGTTCAACCGGGCTTCAGGCCCTTTATTCCGAATACTTTTCGCCACATCCACTAACTCCACACGATCAGTTTGAGGGAACTGCTTCAGCATTGGAATTAATTCCGGAGTCTTCCCACTTCGCGCCACTAAGGATTCAGCATGACGGTCCCCCTGAAGGATAGCTCCTAACCGGTCAGGACTCGCCATACCCACGGCGCCTAGGAAGGTTTTCATCCGATGTCCGTACGTATGCGCTTCTAATACGCGCTTCCGGGACAATTCAGCCATGGCCACTCGCCTGGCTGGTTCGTGCAGATAGGTTTGGACGGTTGAGAGGAGCTGATCTGGATTGTTAATTACGGCCATCATCGATTCATCAAAGAGGGCCGGGAGCAAGGTTCGAGTATCAACCACTTGAAACGCCCCGCAACTGGCTAATTCAAATGTCCTGGGATTCACTCCATCTCCCTCCGGATCGAATCCATCTCCCGTATACGAATGCAAGTTAATATTGACCGAGGTAGCATTGAAAATTTTTACACTGGTGGAGGTATCAATACGTGCGCCCCCTCTCTGAAGAACTGGCGCTAGTGCCCCTGGGTTGTCCCATTCATTCCCCCACAATTTAAACGTCCACTCATGGCCGACCAGGGATGGTAGGATATGTCGCCGATTTCTATACCCTGCTCCTAAAAACGAGACGTCGGCACCAAACTCCTGTCCCTCTTCTTCAGTGAAGGCCATAGGTTGATGAATGGCCGGATCAGCAGCTAAGGGAAGATACGAGACGTGTTTGGCGCCGGCTTTTCTGAAAGCGTCCAAGCATGCCGCTTGTTGCATCACAAACCAAAAGTCATACCCCGTTACCATCTGCTGCCAATAGGTTAAATGCCGAAAATTTTCCACAAACCACATGGCCGTTAACACCTTCTTTCGACGCATTTGCTCTAAAACGGCCATGGTCAATGGCGCCTGGGACAAAGCCAACACGAGATCCGGGGGATCTTCTGCCACATGAGCAAGGCTTATCACCGCCAGCATTTCACTCATCCGTTGCTGGACGGTGAGCCGCAACCGGTGATCACGGATCGTTTCCAAATTCTGATATCCCGCATAATGAGGACTATGATCCACCCAACTTACACGATGTCCAAGACCTTCCAAGGCATTGACCACATATCGGGCGATCGGCAACGACCCGCCATAAATAGGTCCGACCACCATGATGTGAAGCGCCCCGCTTAATTGTTGAGCGAGATGCTCACGAAGCTGCAGACGAAAGTGTTCATAGGTCTCACGATGAACCGTGGCCGCAGGTTCGTAACTCAGAACACGCACCCGCTTGGCTTCCTGTGTCACTTGGGCAGCCATATCAGCCATGGAACCCGTCAGCCATAGCACCCCTTCCCCCCACCCTTCCAACGCCCGGACCGAGACACAATCCGCAAATTCAGAAAGATCCGGCACCACGACCATTATGACCTGGTCATGGGGCAACATCTGACGCAAGGCTTGCACATGGTAGAGCAGTCCCACGCCAAGGAGGACAAGAGTTTCCTCTGCTTGACACTCTTTCACACGTTCTTCAGCCCATCGCTCCGCCTCGCGAACCGGATCATACGCACTATGGAGATATCGGGAGTCGACAAGCGCGGTGGGCATTCCAGATTTAGCTGGTAGGATCGACAGGGTTCCTCCTGGTACCTGGAGGATCTGAGCGGCAAGTATCGGATCCTGGTCGCGAAGAATACCGATATTTTGTTTCAACACGTCCATTTATCTGTTCCTGGTTGATTGCCCTGGAAACACCGCCCCCTGCCTTAAACCTCCCGGGAGCCTTCCCGACTACTTCGAGACTTCCATCCGAATACCTTGATTCGCCAGCTGAGACAGCGTCTCCCACGTATCTTTTCGCCGGAGGACAGCCTCGTCAGGGATGCCATTCCTTGTATAAAACGCCCCCCACTCATCTCTATTGCTGGTCCAGAGATCCCACCCATCTGTTGTGGCATTCACCGTGCTTTCCTGCATTAAATTGACGGATTCCATCACAGGCCAATAGGCAGAGGATGATCCAGCAGCGCTTATATCACGGACATCCAGGCTCTCCCGAGGTTTCGCTCCCGTGCGTTGCCACACATAATGACCAATCCCATAGGGGCCCGTTTCATGGACTCTGGCCTGGGAGAAATACCAGCCGATCGCACGAGCCCCACACATCGCTCCGAGATGCAATGGTCCCGTATCCGATCCGACCACCCACTGACACCGATTAAGAAGAGCCACAAGCTGGGGCAACGAGGTCCGGCCACACCCATTCACGACCCGATTGAGATATTTAGCGGGAAGGCGATGCTCTAGGGCCAATGCCGCTTCCCGTTCTCCCGCACCACCGACCAAAAGCAGGTAGCACTGAGGAATGTGCTCAGCGCATGCAGCAATCAGGTCTTGCCATGCAGAAAGGGGAACTCGCCGGTCGGCATCTCCCGCACCAAGAACAATTCCGATGAGAGTAAAAGGGTCACCATTCACCGGCAGTTCCAGCTCAAAGGGCAATGACACCTCCGGGGCCTGTAAGTAGGGAACGTCCAATGGCGGAGAAACCTGACACAACCCGCAAAATGCATCCGCTAAATGCACCCGGTTGCTCCCTCGATCTCGAGAAATTTGACGTAAATATCCCGCCCATGCCGGAAGCGTCTGATTCAATGGTCCATACTCGCCAGGACCGACAACCAGACCACTCAATACATGGGCAGCAAGTATCCCGCGAGGATGGTTATTCAAATTATAGGCCAATGCATACGGGGGAAAGGCACAGTCAGCCAAATAGCGAGTGGCTCGGGCAAGTTGTTGATCACAATCCGTCATCTTGGTCGTGGCGAATTCATGCCATTGTTCCCCATTCCAAGGGAAAACCCTGTCCACACAAGGGAAAAGTTCTCCAAGTGCCACCAGGGGCGAAGGGCAAAGGAGATCAAGAGGTCGCTCAGGATAGGCAGTTTGCAGAGCAGTCAAAGCAGGAAGAGATTGGACCAGATCACCCAGCCGAGCTAATTGTATTAAGAGGGCTCGGGACATAGGCTAACTTGACTAGGCAAAAAGTTCTTCTATTTAAGTTGCGAGGGCATGACGGTCAAGAGGTGCCGTCTGAAGGAGAACCTCTAAATCGTGTAATCCCTCATAGTCGGGCTTTAAGAGGCTTAACATCTCAAATTGTTGCTTGGCCACATCGAGTCGACTCGCACGAAATTCCACCCCGGCCAGAGCAAAGCGCATATCGCAGTCTGCGGGGTTTCGTTCGACATACCGTGCAAGCCGTCCCCCCAAGTCTTTCCATCGTTCCAGGGATGTTCCGGCCTGAATCAACCCATTCATGGCTTCCACATCATCGGGATGATCAACCATCACCTGTTCAAAAATCTTCCAGGCTTCTTCCGAATCTCCGGTTCCCATATACGCCATCCCCAAACCGATCCGGGTTTTTCGAGAATCTGCGCCACATTGCAGAGCGCGGCGAAATGACAGGGCCGCCTCAGCACATTGCTGGGATTGCATCAACAGAATTCCCTGCAACCAGTGACCCGACCCATTGTTGGGATCAGATTGAAGGAGCGCCTGGATTTGCTCAGTCGCCTCAGACAGATCCTTCCCGCTGAGGGCCAGCTTAGCGAGTCGTTCCCGTGCCGCTCGATCTTCTCCCATACTCAGTATCCGTTTCAAAAATGCCCGCTCCCCATCCAATAGCTGCAACGATTGGCATAGCTTGGCCGCCCATCTAAGCACTTCACCATCATCCGGCCAATCTCGATACTCGGAAAGGAGAGCCTGTAATTCACCGTCGTCCTGGCTATTCATGCCCTCGCCAGCGGCATGCCGCTGGCGTAATAGGAATTCCTGCACCCGTTGAACTCGTTGCCACTGAGTGATTTCCCTATCGCCCTGCAGTGTCTGGAGCGAGGGCTGAAGCCGTCCGTCACCCAAGGAATACCGGGTGGCATAGCCTGCCGGAACCGTATGGAAATCCTCATCGACCACAATGGAGGAAGCCCACCGTTCCATGAGCACAATACCATTGTGCCGTTCGGCCTCATGATCCTTCCTTCCGGGAGTTTGATGTTCCAAATGATAGAGCACACTTTCCGGTTGATAGATGACTTTCTTACCCCGTTTGCCCACTTTGAGGCACAGGTCTACATCCTCGAACCCGTTCTGATAGATCTCGTCAAATTGCCCCACCGCATTAAATTCCTCACGCCGAATGAGCATACAAGCCGCAGTGACAACCTGAAACTCTTGACGAACATTGGCAGCGCGCAGATCTCCTGGAGCACCACGGAATATATGGTAGGGCGTCAAACAATGTTTGGCGAAAACCACGCCGGCATGTTGAATAGTGTTATTCGGATAGAGCAGCTTGCTCCCGACAATGGCAACATCCTGATGACTCTCCACTTCATTCAATAAAGCCCGCAACCATCCTGGCTTCGGAATCGTATCGTTATTTAAAAAGACCAGAAAACGCCCCTTGGCAGAAGCGGCCCCTTGGTTGCAGGCTTTGGCAAACCCATAATTGGCCGGATTCGTGATGACCTGAATATCCCCACTCAAAGAGGACAGAAATGCCGGGGTCTCATCGGTGGATGCATTATCGACGACAATGACTTCATACGAACAGCCATCCGTGACCTCCGCCAAATGAGTCAAGCACTGCCGGGTCAATGCCACTTTATTCCAAACTGGAATAATGATTGAACACTCAAAGGAATACTTGGCATGGTTGATTGGGGAATAAGGGGGCACTGGTGGACTTTGTATTTTCGACTGAGGTACCCCGTTTGAGGATTTGACGTCACGGCCCAACCAGGCCTGTTCATACAGAGGAAGCACATGTTCCATAAGACGATGGTTCAATACCCAGGCTCGGAGATGATCTCCTTCCCTTTCTAAGGCACCTAAATCATGAATTCGTTCGCGAATCGCCTTGATCCAGGCTTGTGGTTCATGCGGCAACCGTATGATGGGAGCATGTTGATGGGGAAAAATATCCGTGCCAATAACCGGATAGCCCAATATTCCATACTGTAAAATTCTGATATCACTTTTAGCTTCATTGAATGGGTTTGGCACCAATGGCGCCAATGCAAGATCAAGATTAAGACTCGCCAATTTTTTCGGATACTGAGCCACGTCTACCATGGAAAATGTTTCGCTGATCACACCTGGACTACTGGACATCTGTGGTGCATCTCCGAGGAATACCCATTCAACCTCATCTTTCAATGCCTCAATAATCGTTTCCAAAATCGCCGCATCACCCTTGTGCACCTTCGCTTGTCCTGCCCATCCAATTCGAGGACGGGAACCCGCTCGACGTCGAGGCTTGAAATCCTCCCATTCCTGACGCACCAAGCAATTCAGAAGAAGAGTCGAGTCGATTCCTCGCTTAAACAAATCGGTTTGAATAGGTTCCGTAGACACCGTCACACAATCCGCCGTATACATAAGACCAAACATTCTTTGAAGATATTCCGGAGTAAAGTATCCATGATTCGGATTATCGAGAGGAATTTTCCAGAGCAAATCGTCACAGTCGTAAACAATGCGTGTACCGTGGGATTGCGCCTCTTCGAGCATTTTTTCTGGCAGTCTACAGTTCCGCTGAATGGCCCAAACCTGCTCGACTCCCATAGGCGGCAACGTGGCCTCACCTGAAAGGATATTGAGATCATTTACAATTGTGCCATTTTTCCAGATCCCTGCACCCGCAAGAAGTGGTTGAAGGAGTCGAATACGACCACAGATATAATCAGACCCAATGACAGAAACCGTTCGGCCACGTTCTCCAGAAGAATCTCTTGCCTTTTCAAGAATCACTTCCCTTGGTTTTTCATTAGCCTGAAAACCACGGCGTGGTGTTCCGACAGACCCTTCCATGTGTTTCGGATCTTTGTGGAATTCTTTAACAAAGGAAGACGAACAATAAAGCGATTTCACGCCTGCCTGATAATCCTCCCAATTTTTTTTCGCGATGTCCTGAACATTTTTTCGACGGGATTCATCTTTGAAGGCCCGATACTCGGCGAAGGTCTTCTCTTCAATCCCATCAGTCGCCTTTAACGTCTGTACATCGATATGGGCCGCCCTTCCAGCGGGAAGATGCAACCCAATCTGTTCATCCTCCATGTAGGCATTCTGCAAACCCTGCAACTGCATTCTCAGTCCATAATCCGCGTCTTCCTCACCGTACAACCCGTAGTCTTCGCACCAAAATCCTAATATTTGATGAGTTCTTTTCGGAATAAGAGTACAAGCCCCATTTAAATTTCCAATTTTTGGCCGAAGAGGTAATCCCCGCATCTCACAGATGGGATAGTTCACCGGTTCAAAATTATAGGCAATAGCGCCCAATTCAGGGATACGGTCGATGACCTCGACCATCCTGGATAACCAGCCGGGCTTTTGGATCACAATATCATTGTCCAGCTTGAGGTAATATTCAGCCTCAGGCTCCTGACCCCATGCCAAATTCGAAGCCTTGGCAATTCCAACATTGGCCGGCAACAAAATCAGATTGGAAATAAACCCCTGTTTGTGAAGCGCTAGTAAATACTCTGGTGTACCGTCGGTACTTCCATTGTCCACAACCGTAATGACATGCGGGAAGCATGTATGCTGAAAAAGCGCAGCAATAGCCTGTTTTGTAAACTCCAATCGATTAAAGGTCACCATGCCAATATTGACATACTTGTTTTGAAAAACCTGTTGTTCATATTGAAAAATTGGAAGAGGCTTCTGAATAGGTGCTGGAAAATACGATCGATTCGCAGCAATTATCGTTCTGAATTCTTTCTGGCTAATAGCTGGATTCGAATTCACCGTCCCTTTGGGATTTTGAAAATATAACCCAAGAAATTGCGGAATATGTCGCATAGGAAAATGTCGGGCAACGCGACAATGAAATTCGTAATCACTTGCACACAAAAATGCGTCGTTAAAAACACCAATTTTTTCATGTATGGAGCTACGCCACATAAAAAGGGGACCCATGTGGTAGCCGGTCAACATCATTTCTGGGCAAAAATCAAACCGAATTGAATATCCTCCCCGAATAAACCAATCAAACTTTTGATTTTCATGTTGTGTGATAAAGACATCTGCATACACCGTCCCAACTTCAGGATATTTCTCTAATTCTTCAACCATTACCTCAAAAGCTGAGGAACTTAAACGATCATCAGTCGGTGCTACCGTAAGATATTTCCCTTTGGCCAAACGTAAGCCTTCATTGACGGCAGCGGTCGCATTTGTTCGATTTCCACTTCTGAGGTAAAAAATATTGTCGAATTTTTTCTGGAATTCATGGATAATTTGACTTTCATTTGTTTCTGAACCGGTTTCGACAATAATGATTTCCGTCCGATCTGCTAGGGTCTGTGCTTCCAAATCATCTAACAACCCTCGCATGAATCGTTCAGAGTTGTAGGCCGGTACAATAGCGGAAACGAGAACTTCATTTTTATCCACCCTCTGGAGATTTCTTTCTTTCAACGAGCAGACTTCCGCAAATTCAAATTTTTCAATATGCACTATTTTTTGTTCTTTTATCGTCGTATCCTTTTCCTTCCCCCTCAAAAAATAAAAGTCTGCTGGTCTAGTAACATTCACAGTACACCCACCTCCTTGGAAGGACCAGGGGAAAGCTTCCGAGAGCGAGTCCATTTTCTGGTAAATTAGGGAAAACCCGTTTCCCACCTTATCATCAGGATCTTCCTCTCCCACTAGAGCAAGACGATTTCCAAAAATTCGATAAATAAATTCTTTCATGGAGCCAGGAGAAAACACGTGGTAATGACAATATAAGAAACTATCACCTTCAGGTTCTGATTCTTGAGTCGCATGAGTCAAATAATCTTGAACCACATGATCCCAATCAGTAAGGGGCTTCCCCCGATCAGAGGGAGCGGCATCCCGATGAGGTACCACTAAGAACAAGTATCCCCGATGTTTCACAAGCCTAAACCATTCCAAGAGGGTTTTAATGACATCAGGACAGTGCTCTATGACATGAGAAGCTAAGATGAAATCTTCCGATTCACTTGGAAGCGGGATAGCCCCAGCATCTGCCTTAATATCAATAGGTGCGACTTCTCCAGTCAAAGCCAATTGTTCTTTGGTATAGCCTTCTCCACCCAATCCCACAGTACGTGTCCTCAGACCAAACGGATTGTGGGACGAAGGTCCGATTTCCAAACCCGAAAGTCCATCAAGCCAATGGTGAGCAAATCGACTTTCGGGAAACCTGTGGTTCATAACTGGAGATCCTCTCTGAAGAATAGGTTGCTTAAGCCACTTGAACAACAGCTGCCTCTGGTGTTGGAGAGCTTTTTGCTTTTCCATAAACCCGTCGATACCATTCAAGGGTCTTGCCCAATCCATCTCGAAGAGAGATCTGAGCTTGAAACCCCAACAGGCTCTGGGCTTGAGCTACATCAATCAAACGAACCGGGATCATTGAAGGTTTGTTTGGATTCACGACAACCTTCGCATTCTGAAATCCATCAACCTCCAAAAGGGTATCCAACACCTCCCGAACTCGACATCCTTTTCCGTATCCGATATTGACCGGTTCAAATTCGTCCAGTTTGGCCATGGCCAGCAGCACAGCGTCGATAAAATCATCCACAAATATCAAATCCCTCACATCTTCTCCGGTTCCCCATACTTCTAAGGGGTCCTGCCGTTCGACCACCTTTCGAATAAGTGCCGCAGTGACATGTGACCGCTCAAAATCAAATTTGTCATAGGGTCCGTAGACATTCGATGGTCGAACGACCACAGTTTTCATCGTATCCTTAATTTTCTCAGCATAGTTTCGACACAACACCTCGGCATACCGCTTCATCCAGCCAACGCTGTAATACGTCTCATATGGATCTCCCTCAAACATTTCCCCCTCTGAAACCGGGCGTACTCCCGTTGGTGGATAGGCTGCGCTACTACTGATAAAGAGAAACTTTTCAATTTTCGCCTGATAGGCCGCTTCTAACATCTGCGCATTCATTACAACATTCGGTGTCACATGGGCTAACGGTTGGGTGGCCATGACTGCCGCACCTGAGGTATTGGCGGCACACATGAAGACATATTTCATTCCCTCAACCGCCTGCCGACAATCATTCATTTGCGTAAGATCTGTTTTTAAATATTTAAGATTCGGATGTTCATATTGAGGGGGGCGCCCATGCAAAGTTCCAAGCACATGAGCTCCATCCTCGACCAAACGCTTGGCGATATTCGTTCCAAGAAATCCTCCGGCCCCAGTTACCAGTACGTTCGCATTTTTAAACATAAATCCTCATTTTCTAGTGCAATCGTAAAATCTTTCGTTTTCGTTGAACGATGAAGTTCAGGTAGTAGGCAAACTGCCGTTTTTCAAAATTCCCCTAATTGGGCAAACGCCAAATATTGGGAGTAAGAAAATCTAGTTTCATGCACTGCCCCCTCAAACAATGTTTTTGCAGTCGGCATTAGTAAATTAATGAAAGTTTCTTGCGTCTGACTGCTTTCATCTTCATCGTCTTTCAACCCAACCTTAATGAGTTCAATTGCGCAATCATAAAGAGAAAACAGTTCCATCAAACAGGCCATTTTTATTATTTTCATAACACTCCAACCTTCCTCAAGCCCTTCCCCCGTTTTAATTTCCACAATAGGATCCCGCAAATATAGAAATTGCCCCCAAACTACCTGGCCCAACTTCCCACAGCCGGTTCGTTTAGGGTTTGGAAAGGGAGGGAGCACTTTTCTTGAATGACGATAATGGGTAAAGTCATATAATTTAAACCCCAGGGAACGCAAGTAAAGGTCAATTTCACTGAAAATGGGCTGACCAACACGCCACCTATCAAACAAGCATTCAACACTTATACCCAGGACACTATTCTTCAGGTATTTTTGTGCACCCATTAATACATCCAGCTCACTTCCTTCACAATCTAATTTCATGAAATCCCCTGATGGGATTTTCTGCTCCCGGGCAAATGTGTCAAAATCAATGGTCTCAAATTCCTCAGTTTTAACAACCTTCAATCCAATTTCATCTTGAAACCGAGAAAGCATGTTGACATCCCCTGGATAAAAACTTGATGCCGGAGGAAACTGTGCATGATAAAAGATTTGCCTCCCTTTTGACTGTGAAAGGGCAACGGGATAATACCTAATGTGAGAAGCCCTATTAGATTCATTAAGCCGATTACATTCAGCCATATCAGGTTCAAAGGCAACAATACGAATTTGATCTCTAAAAAATCCCCAATGATTTTCAACTCCATCCCTTGCTCCCACATCCACGACAAAGAATGGATCATTTTGAAATAATCCTTTTGCAATGAGGGTTTTTGTAAAATTAGGGCATGGATTCAAAATTTCCGACATTTCCGCCATCAAATTCTCTCCCTAAAGTTACTGAATTCAGATCATCAAGAAATTTTATGATTAGTTGAGCAGAGACGAAAAACCAGAAAACTCAATATGAGTCTACTCCACCCTCACTCAAATGGTCCCGCATTTAAACAAGAGCCACACCTTCATCCCGTTTGGAAACAATCGGCTGCTTCACCGGCCACCAGATTCCCAAATTCGAGTCATTCCAAGGTAGAGTAAATTGCCCTTCACGGTTATAATTGGTCGTTTGCTTGTAGTGAAAAATGGCCTGGTCAGATAGCACCAGGTGGGCGTTTCCAAACTTGGGTGGGATCAATACTTGGCATCGATTGCGATCTGATAGCGTAAACGATTCCCACTGTTGATACTGTGGAGAGGTGGGATCCCAATTCACCACCACCAAATAAAATTTCCCCCATAAACATGACACCAATTTCCAGGTTTCCTGGTCCCCATGAATGCCTCGCAACACGTGTCTGCCAGACACGGAGATGTCATCCTGCACAAAATTCATGTCAATTCCGGCTTGCTGATACACCTCTTTGTTAAAGGTTTCAACATAAGTCCCCCGAAAATCTTCAAAAATCGTTGGTGGAGTTACGACGCTGACTCCCTTCAAGCGACTGTGGGAAACTTGTAATTTATGCTGTGGCGAAATAGTTTTGCCGTTTAAGATATTCATCATGATGCTCCAAGTACCACTCCCATGTGTGCTGCAACCCTTCTTGAAGACTCACTTTCGGTGCATATCCGAGAAGTTTCCTGGCCAAAGAAATATCCATCACCCGCCGGGGAAATCCGGTGGGTTTAGTGTGATCGAATTGGGCTCGGAACGGCACAACCGTTTGAAGAGCTTCTACTAATTCTTTGATGGTATAGCCGATACCACTGCCTAAATTGACGTACCACCCGCCCGTGCCATGGTACAAAGCAAGAATCACTCCATCAGCCACATCACCACTATAGGCAAAATCACGAATGGCGGTTCCATCTCCCCAAATCACTACCGGATCCTCTTTGGAAAATATCCGTCGCATGAGGGTGGGAATCACCATGGCATTGGCAGGATCGAAATTATCTCCAGGTCCATACACATTGCAGGGACGCACCACGGCGTAATGCTTCAAACCATACTGTATTTGGTAGGCACGAACTTGCAATTCAGCCATTCGTTTGGCCCATCCAGGGAACATATCCATTGGTGGCCCTTCATCCTCCCCTTCCTGTTCCTTGAAAATTTCCGCACTCGGATATGCGCCAATTGATGAGGTATAGGCCACCCGATCAACCTTTTCCAAGCGGCAGGCCTCTAACATATTAGTATTCATCATCAACAAGGGGACAAAAAAACTTGCCGGCTTGGATTTCGTTACCTCGATGGAGCCTTTAATCCCGGCTACATGAAAAACACAATCCATGTCCTTCACTATACGTTGGCAAAATCCAAAATCGCACAAATCGCCCTTCACATACTCCACTCTGTCTTCAACCTGGATTTCATCCAGGGACACACTTCGAACGGAGGCCCCAGCCTCCACCATCTGGCTCACGATCTTCCGTCCGATCAACCCGCTTCCTCCGGTGACAAGAATGTTTTTACCTTCAAAATACTTTAAAAGCTCGGATACCATTTCGTGCCTTTCCCATCCACCCATTTATTATTTTTTGTTCGTGACCTTTTGGTTCGCTAGGCACCCTGATCATTACCACCCCGGGCACAGGACTTAAAAAAATTCCGTCGAACGTCAAAAGCTCCGACTTTCCCCCCCATCAACGGCTACACAGGCTCCATTCATCAAACCTGCTTTTTCTGAACACATAAAGGTGACAACATTTGCGACCTCATCCGGATACCCTGGCCTATTCATGGGGCATTTTCCTTGGATAACCTGGTGAAATTCTGCGGGATTTTTACATTTGAATTGATCCCATTCATTACCTTTCAGGAGAATGGTTCCCGGAGCAACGCTGTTAAAGGTCAAGCCGGCTTGAACAAGCTTTTGATCTAATGCCAGAGTTTTCATGAGGCTAATTTCTGCGCTTTTGGCCATGTTATACCAAGGCCTTCCTCCCCCTTCCCGACCTTGAACAGAAACGACTGTGACTACCCTGCCCCATCGCTCCCGTTTCATAAAGGGGATGACCGCTCTGGTAAACCGAATGGCGGCCCAGGTGTTCACAGAAAAGGTGTTCTCCCAAACCTCGTCCTGAACCGTTTCAACAGGTTGATTGATTTGATGCCCACCCCCTCCAACATTATTCACCAAAATATGAATGGTTCCCCAAGCCTTAACCATGGCTTTCACGACACGATCGGGCATACCTTGTGCTGTCACATTACCTTGAAAGCCCAGGCTCAGACACCCGCGAGACTTTACTGCCTGCACGGTGTCTTCTAATGGCGCCGCTTGTCTCGCACAAATCGCCACGTCACAACCTTCATCAGCCAATCCCAAGGCTATGGCTCGCCCAACTCCATAGCTACCTCCCGTCACCAATGCTTTTTTACCCAGAAGGCCAAAGTCCATTTAGAGTGGCTTCCATATAACGATGGTGTACCCTTCATGGTACAAACTCCCAAACCCTAACCGTTTCACTTGAACAATTTGTATTCGGCTGTCCACTTCCAGTTTTCGCAGATACGGCAAGAACCCTCGGAGGTATCCTCGGTCGGAATGATAGGTCATGGCTAAAGAATCCAGAGGATCCTGTTCATCATATAATTCATAAATTGGTTCTATGTGCACACACAATTGTGGATGTTGCGTCAAAACATAATGAATAAAAGGTGAAAAGGCAGTTCCAATTTGTTCCAAGGCGCAAACAGTCAACACCCCACTACCTGTGGCTAGATGCAGATGAGGGTCTGGATGAAAAAAATCAAAGGGGCGCCCGTGAATCTTTAATCCTTTGACCTCTCCAATTTTATTAATTAATGCCACCGAGGATTCCGCCCAATCTAACCCATAGAGAGTTTTATCGGGGTACATGTCCGCCAGTGCCCATAGATTAAACCCGCTTCCGCAGCCAAATTCATACAAAGTGGGGACTTGCTCAAAACAGGTCCGATATAACCAATGACGCAGCACGGAAAAGAAGTTGGCCTCAAAGGCAACATCAAGGGGTCGAATAAATTTTTGGTTGAGTCGTAATACAGGATGGGCGTCAAGAAAATCGGGGGTCAATGAACGGACAGAACAGGTATTGTTTAAAAACTGTTGAGAAATTTTTTCCCAGGTTGTATTCCACACGTCATATCGGGCCGGGCCCACGGGCGTGAAGACCTTCGAATTCAATTTTTTTTGAATTTTCAAAATAACCGATTCCCTCTGAAACCTATTCAGTGGAACGTATCGAAAATCATAGCTGTCAAAAAGGGCACAGACATCGGCTGTCATGTCGGGTATTGAAACACCCAATAGTCGGGAAAATTCGGAAATGCCCAATCTCGTCTCCACATCAAGACACGAACCGGCCCCCTGAATCATCTCTTTTTCCCCTAACGTAAGATCCGTAGCTCTCATCAAGTCAGACTGCCTTCCATTTTTGGTTTACGCACAAGTTTCCTTCACGATATAACCACCAGGGTTAGAGCACCAATCCAGTCGTCGAATACGGACCGATTGATGAGCAAAGAATTCATCAACTGCTTTACTTTCTCCCTCCCATGGTGGAATCCCATATTCATCGAACAGGACAATCCCTCCGGGAACCACTAATGGCCACAAATATTGAAGCCCGACCTGTGTCGGGCGATATAAATCTGCGTCAAAGTGTAATAATGAAATGCGAAGACCAGGATTCTCTTCGATGTATTTTGGAAGGGTGTGTTCGATTTCGCCCTTCACTAAAACAATTCGGGGTTTATAGGGAATAAAACGGTCTTGATCAAAAATACGAATCGCATCATGCAATTGCTCCTCAAATTGTCCGGAAGCAAATCCTCCCTCACATTTTCCAAATTGAGGATTATCTAGACCATCTTTCTGGTCTAATCCGGCAAAACCCGTATAGTTATCGAAACCAATGACTTTTTTATGTCGATCGCCCATATTCCGAATCTCTAGAAAATTTGCCCATGAAAATAGTGAGGCCCCACGATAAACGCCAAGCTCAACAATATCGCCTGGTAAGCGCATGATCTTTTTAAACAAATCATAATGGGCCAGAAATTTCTTCAAAAAAACTCGACGTGAATAAATTTGAAAATTCCGCCAAATCTCTCGATGGGAAATTTGGAATTTTTCAAAGTGTTTCTCAAGGAGATGCTCAATATGGTCATCCGCCTTCCAATTCGTCCGCCCATCAAAGACCTGATCACTCTGATCGTTGGTTGACTGTATAATACTCAAGGAAACACCCTCCTGGTTCCATCGGTTCGAACAAATACCTGGTCTTCTATGCTAAAATAATCCTTCCCCGGTATGGCATCTTCCGGGCGCACCAATCGAAATTCCAAAGACTGTCGCGATACGGAACACCGTTCAGGAACAAACGTCCGATGAATCGTGAGATCACCAAACAGCAAGCAATCCCCAGATGCCAGGTCATAATGCCTCACGAAAGGCCATTCCTGACAATCCAACCCAGCCCCATGTCCATGCAAAGGCGAATGAGCCAACTCTCCGAGTTCCGCTAAAGCAAATTGAAGGGTGGAATGGCGAGAGGGATATTCATTCATCGGAATCCAGGTCGTGATAATCTGTTGATGCCCACTTTCCCCAAGAATCTTTTGGTAACCAACATCCTGATGCCACGGAACTAAATGGTTTTCTGATTGAATAAGCCGGACTTGCACCGGAAATACCACCCATGTATGGGGATGGATCAAAGCCAATAACTCTGATGAAATTTCTTTCCACACTTCATACCAACGTGGATCCTTTCGCAAGGCATCAGTTCCCAATCCCAATTGCAGCCCTTTTTCTTCTCTGGAGCTCAGCGCTAACGCTTGGCGTTCCCCTTGAACGTTGTCAAGATATCGGCGCAATTCAGTAAGAAGGGGGACCGAAATCCCGCCTGAGATCGGTTTCACCCAATGACGGGATTGAACATCTATCATATTCACGGACATGATCTTGTCTCCTCACCCTAGAACCACATCACCATAATCACCAACCAGCCGATTTCGATCGATGAACTGCCCTCTCAACACATTGGCATGCCTTGGCCTCGCATGGACCAGGTCAGCCAGCGACTTTATTTCGGCCAAACTTTGTCCTTCGGGAATTGCGGCCAGGTAGTGGATAAGCTCACGAACACGCTGCCCTTCCTCATTTCGCGCCCAAGTTTTGAGGGCAATTTCCAAGGCAAAATCGAAATACCCCAGCAACACAGCCGTCACAAACAGGACATACGCCTGGCGCAGTTCCATCGGACACATGGGCATGGCAAGCAACTGAGGTTCCTTGAAAAATACGGCATCCGCATACAGGATTCGTTCCCGTCCCCTTTCTGTGTATTTATTGAGTTGCTTACAAGACCGGTAAAACATGTCGGTAAATCCATAAAAAGAAAATCCACAATCCCGAAGAAATAATTCGATGTCCGAGAACAGCCGTTGCCCCTGATAGATTTGACAGAATTCGACCTCAGTAAGAATGGCTGCTGTTCGCTCCGTAAGGGTGCGCTTCGCTCCAAGGAGAACCTCCATTTCGGTCCCTTGGGTGTCGAGTTTAAGAAACTCTCCCCAAAACGACTCGGTTTTTCGCCGAGAGAACAGCACATCATCCAGTGTGGTGGTTTCCACTTCAATACTGCCGACTTTTTCAAACTTGATCATGTCATACCGTTTAATGAGATCCTGGTTAGGAGGGCGCAGGGAATGATTCGTTGCGGCGGAAAGTAAATGGAGTCGAGACCTTCCTGGTTGGTCTGCCAAGGCTACAGGTTCAAATTCACAAATCGCCCAGGGTGAGGCTGTGGCATGGATCTCCCTAAGACGTCCGCATTCACCCTTATCTGGTTCAAACCCCAAAATTCCTGTCACCTCTGCCAGGGGGTTCACAAGTGGATGAACTCCACCCCTTGCTCCGACATCCACAAAACCCAAAGGTCGCTCCTTTAGTGCCCGATATGGCGCGAGCGCTTGAAAGAGAGGATGGTTCGTCAGCGTATCACGAAAAGTCTGTTCCATAGGCTTACACCTACTCACTGGGGCGAAAGGGCAATTTCTCGGCGTTTGGCCGAAAAACCCGAACGAAAGGTTTCACCCTTTCGTATGAATGTCAAAAGAAGCGCACGTCTATATTGGTCCGTTGTCGAATTCATATGCGACGCATGAATGATATGTCCATGAATCAACACCACGCCCCCTCTGGAAAGAGATAGATCGATGGAAGAATAGTTCCTGGGCATAATCACTTGCTGACAATTGGCATTGGGATCCTGCCCAAAGGTTTCCACCTGAGGAACAGCCTCGGTCGGCAAAATGGGCTCCCGATGACTTCCTGGAAACACAATTAAACCACCGTTTTGTGGAGTCACATCATCCAACGCAATCCACGCTGATCCAAACACATCAGCTTTAGCTTGCACATAAAGATTATCCTGATGTCTGGTAAACCCTCGAGTTCCCGGTCGACAGAAAAAAAATTGGCTCTGCAGGCCACTCACCTTTCCGGAAAGGACTACCTCCATCAGTTCAACAATCTTTGGACATCGCATGGTTTGAAAAAACCGGTTATCGAGGCTATGAGGATTCATGACCGGTATGAGAGTGCCATCCTTAAACGAGGAAAATGACTGAGACGACGCAATCAATTCGTCACATTGGGACGGCGTGAGTACATCTTTGACAACGCAATACCCCTGTTCTTGGAAAAATTGCAGGTCGAAGGATTTCATTAAATTCGTTTTACAGTGGCCGGATAGCTAACCAAGCAATCGCAACCCAGTAGTCCATTCGGCAAGACTTAAAAGGGATAACGCCGACATTTGGTCAAATTCACCTGCTAAAACCAGACCTTTGAATTGCCCTGGAGATAACAAAACCACTTCTTCACTTTCCTTAAGTGGAACACTATTATCCAATTGGCAATCTTGCGCCAAAAAGAAAAACCCCTTTGAACTAAACCGATTGACCATCAAATGTCCGCTCCCCAACTCAACAAGCCGAGCGGAACGATATCCGGTTTCTTCCATTAATTCCCGCATAGCAGCCATCTCTGGACTTTCCGAACCGTCAATTGTTCCTGCAGGGAATTCAAGAGTTGTACGCCGAATAGCATGGCGAAATTGACGCACTAGAATAATCTCTTTGTTTCTCGTTATGGCTAATACTAAGACGCCATCTGAGCTTTCAATACGGTAAAATGGTTTTCGGTCCCAGTCAGAAAGCTCATCCCACGTTTCCTCGTGGACCCGAAACCACGGACACTTAAATACCTCCTTAGTCATACCCATTCGTGGTGGACCCGAAGTCAGTAATGGCATATGGTCATGCCTCTCAGGATCGGTGTCCAACAAGAACTTTTTCCTTTGCCTTTTTAGGGGTCTTGAGAGAGGGAAGCCGTCTTCTTTCCATTTCCTTATGAACCCCTTCTCCCTCGAAAGGATATCCCCCGGATACCCGTCTATCAGGTCCGTCGTAGTAAATTATGCTGCTTCCTGATTGTGAAAAAGAAAACGGCACACAAATATAGGGATGCATCGCTGAAAGAAAATGTGCCTGCTTGGAAATCGGAACATAAAACAACATAAACCCACTGCCCCCTGCCCCGGAAAGCTTTCCACCAATCGCCCCATTGCCCAGGGCATTTTTATAAATTTTATCAATTGTGGAATTGGAAATATCGTGGGAAAGTGCCCGCTTCAGCATCCAGCTTTCATGAAGCAATTTCCCGAACTCCTCCAACGAACTCGTTCCACTCAAAATACCCAACCCTCTGTCCACCATTACACGCATGGTTTTCAGTTCGGCAGACCTGAGAGAAAAGTTTTCGGTGACACTTTTTGCAATGTCTGAACCTAAGCGACTGGTGCCGGTATAGAGTAGAACGAGATTTTGCTCCAGTTCAGCCAATCGCCCCAATGATAAGGTGAGCGGTTCGACTTGAATCTGGCCGTCTCGTAGAAAACGAATAACATTAAATCCGCCGAAGGCGGCGGCGACTTGATCCTGGGAGCCAACTGTTTCTTTTAAGATATCTTGCTCTAAAGTGAACGCCTGGCGGGCCAGATCCATTTTCCCCAACATCTCTCCCTTCAACCCGGTGAGAGCTTTCACCAGACCAACCGAAAATGAAGAGCTGGATCCAATTCCTGAACGGGCCGGCAGATCACCCTGATGCTGAATTTCCACCCCCTGAGAATCATCAAAACCTAAAAACCGCAGGCCTTCTCGAACGGCAGGGTGCAGAATCTCTCCAATTGTCGATACCGTTTCAATATGCGACCAGACAATCCGGTGTTTAATATTGAAAAATGGAGGAAGGTATCGACAACTCACATAGCAATACTTGTCAATTGTGGTGGAAAGAACAGCGCCCTCTTCCCGAAGATACCATTGAGGATAGTCCGTGCCTCCTCCGAAAAACGACAACCGATAGGGGGTCCGGGAAATAATCACGCAGCTTTGCTCCTCTTGTGGTAACGCCTTCGATAAAAATCCAGAATTCCTTGTAAGGTTTCTTCAAAGGGGATGCGTGGTTCCCACCCGGTCGCCGCTTTGAACTTTGACGTATCGGGAATCTGCAGGGTGACATCCGACGGTCGTAACAATGCAGGATCCACCACATGCTCGATTCGACAGGTGGCCATGCCTTTGAGAATCTCGAGCATGTCCCGCAATGTCATCGTACGGTTTCCTCCGATATTATAAACTTCCCCGGCCGGACACTTTTCCATCAACACCCAGTAAGCTCTGACGGCATCGCGGACATCGGCAAAGGTCCGAATACTGTCCAAATTTCCGACCCGGATCGGATTTTTCCGAAGCCCATACTCCACCTCGACGATTTGCTTGGCATAGGCACTTTCTGCAAAGACATCCCCTCGCCGTGGGCCGGTATGGGTAAACATCCTGGTACGGACGGTTCGAATGCCATAGGACAAAAAATATTGAAACGCAATCATGTCTTCCCCGACTTTGGACACCGCGTACGGGCTGGCCGGACGAAAGGGATTGGCCTCTGTGATAGGCACTTCATCCGCCAAAACCTGTCCGTACACTTCAGAGGAACTGCAGACATGCACCTTGGCATCGACTCCGGTAATGCGGAGGGCATCGAGCAAATTGGTCGTCCCCAGCACATTGGTGGACAGCGTGTCGACCGGCGCGTCAAAACTTGTCGTGACAAAGGATTGTGCCGCCAAATGAAAGATCCAATCGGGTTGGACTTTTTTGATCACGACAATGAGCGAATTCAAGTCCCGAAGATCACCATAATGCAGGGCAATGCGATCCTTGATGGCCACAAGATGATCAAGAGGAGTTCGCCATCGAATGAGTCCATGAAGGTCCACGTCCGGGTGATCCGCAAGGATATACTCCGCTAAGTGACTGCCCACCATTCCTGAAATTCCCGTAATGAGCACTTTCATCTTCGCTTTCCTTTGATGAGGTGGTCCGACAATCCTGATTAAAAAGGGCCTTTGAACCGTTTATACACATCTGCCATCGATTGGGTATCGGGCAAGGGCAACCCATGGATCTTCTTCCCGGTGACGAGGACAGCCAACGCATCCACTAATTGGCGCAAATCGGGATAAAAGAGATCTTCCAAACACTTGGCCGTAGGACAGGGAGCGGGCTGCATTCCCAAGGTCACCACCGGTGCCTTCAAACATCCGGGATTGCGTTCGGCGACCACACGGCACACCTCCGCGCATACGCCATATTCCCGCCAACTCGTATCCGCCACGACCAACCGTCCCGTTTTTTCAACACTGTGCATGACCAAATCCCAGTCGGGACTGGACACGCAATGCAAATCAATCACCTCGCATTGAATATCGGACACCAGGGCCAAGTGTTCTGCTGCTCTCATGGCTTCCAACACCATGATGGAGGTGGCCACAATGGTGACCTCCTCACCTGGCCGCACTAACCGGGACCCAAAGGGCTCGGTCTGCTGTCGCGTGGATAGAGGCGCCACATAAAATTGTAGATCGTACATCAACCGGTGCTCGAATGAGATGACGGGGCCCCGGTAGCGGTCAATCACCGCCGGATAGGTGTCGAGGATCGATTGCGAACTCGAGGGCATCAAAACCTGCAACCCTGGGATATGTGCAAAAAGAGATTGGAGGCTTTGTGAATGTTGCGCACCCTGCCCCCAACTTCGTCCCACGATCATGCGAATCAACATGGGCACGTCAAACCGGCCACCGAACATATATTTGTATTTGGCGGCTAAATTAATGATCTGATTCATGGCCAACAGGGAAAAATCGGCACGAATATGGGTCTGAATCGGATACAGGCCATTTAACGCGGCCCCAATGGCTACCCCTGTCATGCCTTCTTCGGCAAGCGGCGTATCCATCACTCGATCCGGCCCAAACTCTTGACTCAATCCTGTGGTGGAACCAAAAATCCCTTTGTGATCATCCACCCCCTGGCCCATGATAAGAACGGCATCATGCCGCTGTAAGGCGTCATGCATGGTCCAATGCAGCGCGTCCCGATAGCTCATGATCTCCGTGCCTGCCTGGGCACGAAGAGCCGACGCGGCCTGACCCTTCACACGGGATGTGACCGCCGCATTACATAACATCGCGAAGTAATTCCTCCACGGAGGGAAATGGACTGCTCATGGCGAAATGTACCGCTTCATCTATTTCTTTCAGGATGGCCGGGCGAAACGTTTCGACTAGGTCCCCATTGTGTTCGAGAGGGTCCTGTCGTTTCCAAGCCAACCACTCTTCAGGTCGGCGATAGCCACACATGAAGTCTTCGCCAGGCCCGACATGCTCTTTGTACCGATAGGTCCGAATCTCCACAAATACCGGTTCTCGATTTAACCGAACACGTTGAATAATGTCCGACATCGTGTCCGCCACCTTCACAAAATCATATCCCTCGGCAATGTGGTACACCGGAAGGCCATACGATCGTGCATGATCAAGAATATTGTACCCCTGTCTGGATTTTTGTGAGGAATGCACGGCTAATCCGTTATTCTCACATAGAAATATCACGGGTAAGCGATGAAGAACCGCGAAGTTCAATGATTCGTGATAGACGCCTTCTTCCGTGGCTCCGTCTCCAAACACACCAACCACCACCTGATTATGGCCTAACCGTTTCGCCGCCAGGGCCGCTCCCACGGCATGAGGAATTGTACTGGCCACCACAGCCGAGGCACCCATCAACCCTACCTCGGGTGCCGCTAAATGCATCGAACCGGCCTTCCCTCGCGCACACCCAGTAACTTTGCCATACAGTTCGGCAAACATTTCCGCCAAACTTCCCCCTTTAGCCAGATAAAAAGCATGGCTACGATAGGTACAAAAGACCAGATCTGTTTTTTTCAAATCCCGACATGCCCCTACAGCAACAGCCTCCTGTCCAATCGATAAATGCACCGGACTTTGAATACCGTCGCTAGGATATAATTCAATGATCCGTTCTTCCACCAGGCGTATACGAAGCGCCTGAAAGAACAATTCACAAAATTTTTGAGAATTTTCCATATTTTTTGCGACTATCCCTCTGCCTCGATCACCGGTTTCAGAACATGGCTCACAGACCGTGAAGAGCTTCACGACTTCCTTATACGATGTAAAGAAGTTCAAGTTTTATGCCATGCAGTTCAAGTTACAACAGCCGGGATCCAGCTCCCAATGCTGGCAAATTCCAGGTCAATCGAAAAACCTTTACCTACTAGGAATTCATTGCTGACAAACTCGGAATTTATTGCCTAGCAAGAGAAACGCTGATTGAACACAGGACAGAAGAAAACGGTAGGACCACATTAAGCCATGGTCTTTTTGGAACTATACAATAAGTCCGAATACGATCTACTCGTGCGACGATGATCCTCAATCCTCCTTCGATCAGGGCCTATGGAGTATCCATTTCCGTACTGGGCTCCAGGTGAATCAGTACAATCTCCGACACTGTGAGGGTGTTTTCCTCCTTGGGTGGTGAAATCCGTAAAGATCTCCCTGGGGTAAGACGGACAGCATCACTGCCCCGAGGATACGCAAACGCCTCAGAGGAAATGGTCCGGCCTGAAGGAAGGCGGCAAATTAAGTTTTGGCGCAACCCCAGAGCACATGCGTTGAAGGCGATGCGAACAGATGCGCTCATCGGGCGCCCGCAGGTGGGTATCCCAGCAATCACGGTCTCGGTTTTGGGGATGGTATTCCCTGGAATGGCCCACACTCTTAACCGAGCCCCCTGTAGCACCGGTTTTGCCTGTCCCTGCCACAATGGCTGGGTGTATATGTTAAGCGGAGCTCAGAATGAACTGAATTGACCCAATGAGGAATCGCCACACATGACGAAGAACACGAGCCTGATTTAATTAGGTTTATTCGGTAGGCTTAACCGGCGGCCTTTTCGGTCTGGGTAGGTGAGCCAAATGCTTCGGATCCGAGGATACGGCATTCAGATTTTCTTGACGGACGGCTTCATATAATTCTTCACGAAGGACACGGACATGCGAGGGACATTCAATCCCGAGTCGCACTTGCCCGCCTTTAATTTGGACGAGAACAATGCGAATGTCATCTCCTACACGAATGGCTTCATCAATTTTTCTGGTGAGTATGAGCATGGTGCCTTCCTTGGCTTTGAGGTAAAAATCACGTGAAGAAGAAACGTCCTGACATCATAAACGCATTAAACCCGTTGGCCCTGTGGTCCGGTGGTGTGCGTACATTCATTACACCGATGCGGCCTCTCTCGCCACCCCGGAATAAGATTGGCACTGGGTAGAATCTTGAAATAATGGATAGCGCAAGGGGATTGATTCATGGAGAATCAGTTGTTTCCCGTGTCTGGTTCGTTCATTCACGACAAGAGGGGCACGAAGATTCGCAGTGGCCTGATCAGGCTGATCAGAGGGGATCGTGACGACGGCCATGATGGAAATTGAATCGGTCGGAGTCATGGCGAGTTCCGCCAGTCCTTCTTCGGATAGGTTGGTGCGAAAATCCGGCTGCAAAAGATGCACGTCCATAATCACAAAAGCTAAGCTTGGTTCATCCACGGATTGGAACCACCGATAATCGGCATCCTCTGGCGGGTCAAGCACCACATACCGTCGGAAAGCTGGGAACCCTACGAGGCCAAATGGGAACGTTAAAAGCGTGTCATCAGACACTTCCAGCATACCGAACCGACTAGTCTGAATTTTCATGTTGGGATGTTCTCCACATAGGTCAATATTTTTGTCTTGATGCTGAAGTGAGCCTCTCCACGAGTTCCCTCTCAACAAAATCTATGCTTAGCGGGTCTTCCCCGTACCACAGGTTTCGACCCGATTGTCATATTTCAGGACAACCTGACAGGCATGAGCCAATTCGTCAATATCATACGGTTTTTGAATAAACCCAATGACACCTTGATTGAATAAATCTTGTACAGCATGGTTCCGGTCATAGCCCGTACAGAGAATGACCTTGAGATCTGGTCGAATCCTTCGCAATTCTTCAAAACATGCCGCCCCCGACATTACAGGCATCACCATATCCAACAGCACAACATCCACAGGAATCGTCAAGTCCTGACAAATGTCCACGGCCTCCTTCCCATTCAACACAACCGTCACCTGATAGCCGAGATATTCCAGTATGGCCTGAGCGGCTTCTCCCACATCCTTCTCATCATCCACCACTAAAATATGTCCGGTCCCGTGAGAAGGCTCCGTCCTCTGATTGGATCTGGTCTTGAAAGCCGCACACGGTGCATCCGGAAGATAAACAGCCATGGTCGTTCCACACCCAGGAGAACTCGTCACTCCGATATATCCGTGATGATTTTTGACGATACCATACACCATCGCCAATCCCATTCCAGTTCCCTGCCCTTGCTCTTTCGTGGTAAAAAATGGCTCAAAAATATGTCGTTGAGTCTCTAGTGACATCCCCGTCCCGGTATCCGTAACCCGAATCAACACATAATTACCTGCGCATAGTCCCGGGACACGTGAGGCATAATCCGGTGTGACCGTTTCATTCGAAGTCTGCACGAGCAATTCCCCACGTTCACCCATTGCATCACAGGCATTGACGCCTAGATTCATGAGAATCTGATAGAGCTGGTTAGGATCCCCTACCACATGAGACCTCGTAGCCGACAGATCCGCTCGAAATGTGATCATTTTATGGATCGTTCTTCCGAGCAGACTCATCACTTCCTGAATCACTTCATGGGTATCCACCGTTACATGATGATGTTTGCCCTGCCTGGCATACCCCAGGAGCTGGGAAGTCAATTCCTTCCCCCGACGAACGGCTTTCTCGATGACATCACCCGCTGTCCACAAGGGTGTCCCAGCTTTATCCTGTATCTTCAACAAACTTGCATGGGCCATAATTGCCGTTAACGTATTATTCATATCGTGTGCAATCCCTGAGGCCAGTCGACCGATAGCTTCCATTTTTTGAACCTGCCGCAACTGATGTTCAAGGGCAGATTTCTCTTCCTCCATGTGCTTTCGTGCCGTCAAATCGCGGGCAATGGAAAGAGTTTGACGTTGGCCTTGAAACTGAACCATTCGTTCCAGCATCTCTACTGGAAGAATGCTACCGTTTTTTTGCCGAAGGAATGTCTCCTCCCATATCCGACCCCCGCGGGCAGGGCTTGACGCCGTAGAACTGGATTCCGCGTCTGCTGACTCAGGTTTGATTAACGAAAAGGCTTTCCCCATCAAGACAGGCGGGCGATACCCTAATTGTTGTGCTCCGAGGGAATTGACGTGGGAAATTATTCCTCGATGATCATATATCACCAATATATCCGGAAGCGTTTCGAACAGCTCCCTGAATTGAGCTTCAGATTCGCGTAAATCATCAGTGCGGATATCCAGTAAATGCTCCACTCGAGAGAATGCGCGTTCCCAGCGCCATTTTTCACACAATGAAATGATATTGAACGGATCGCACGCGTTTGGTAGATACGCATCGACATGGATTGCCTCAGGAAGAGATCTTCCTGCCATAGATTCATGTCCAAGGACTATACACATGGCCTGAGGAAATTGACCTTTGCACCAAATCCCGAACTCTTCGCTTGTCGTATCCGGCAGAGGATCATCAATGAGGATAATATCCGGGACAACAAGATTCACCGCTACCTGAACCTGCTTTCCCGCTTCCCATTCCACCACACGCCACCCCCGTTCAACGAAGAGGTGATGAATCCCTTGAATGGCGGAATTGTCAGCCGAAACCATCCAGATCTGTGGACGCTGGGGACTTGGAGGACTTTCTACCAGCTGGCGGACCTGTTGACGAAAGCGTTGCGGATCCGTCGGGAGGGCTAGAAAGGCGGAGGCCCCAAGATCCTTTAAAATGTCTTGAGCATCGATTCCGGTATACGTGGCCGAAACGGCAAGGACAGGGGGCACCGCCTGTGTCGACCCAAAGAACGAATGCAATAATTCGCAAAAACGCCATCCGCTAATTCCCGGCATATGAAGATCAAGCACAATGACATCCGGCACATTACCTTCTTGGAGCCACCGCCAGGCCTCTTCAGAACAGAGGAAACGATTGACCACAAAGTAATCCTTCTCAAGCCAACTCGCAAGGAGATGGAGTTGGACCGGATCATCATTAATCACAAGAATGGAAGCCATAATTATTGCTTCATTGAAGTTGGGGAACTCGTGAGGCGCGAAAAAGTCTCATCCGCATGCCCATGAAATTGCGCAAACTCCACTCCATTTCGACCGCTATTTTTGACTAAATAGAGGACACCATCTGCAGATTGTATTAAATGCTCAATGGGAATTGGACAGGGATCGGTCCACGTCGTAACCCCCTGACTGACAGTCACCGTTAGATCAGTATTGTGAACACGAAAGGGTTTCTGGGAAATCGCCACTCGAATCCGTTCAGCGAGCCGCACGGCCTGGGCCGCATCACTATTGGGCAACACCATGAGAAATTCTTCTCCGCCATATCGGCCAATGGCATCATAGGAACGCAAACAAAAACGCATCCGTCTTGCGACCTCAACCAGCACCTGATCGCCCGCAACATGCCCATAGGAATCATTCACATTCTTAAATCCATCCAAATCAGCCAGAATGAGACTCAAGGGTTGCTGTTCCCGATGGGCCCGATCAATTTCCCGCAACAACGAATCCACAATGGCGCCATGATTCAGGATTTGTGTTAAGGGATCTTGCATCGCCTGAATCCGAAGGGTTTCTCGAGCCGAAATCAATTCATTTTGCAAATCGACAATTCGTTTCCCTGCTCGTAACCGTGCATCCAATTCCCCTAAATGAAAAGGCTTTGTGAGATAATCATCTGCACCCGCGTCCAATCCGGCAATGAGATCCTCAGGATTATTCCGCCCCGTCAACATGACAATATACACATAGGGACAGTCGGTTCTCCCACGGATTTTTTGACACAATTCAGGGCCATTGAGCCCCGGCATGATCCAATCCACAATCGCCACATTCGGCACAGATCCTCGTGCTAACACCTTCCATGCAGAATCCCCGTCAGTACAGGAAATGACATCATGTCCCCATTGCCGCAATCGATACACCACCATATGCAATGTGAGAGGATCATCATCAACAACAAGAATTCGCATAAAGATTTCGTACCTATTCAATCACGGGAGTGACACTATTTAGTTCAATAAAATAAGAGACCTTCACGGCCTACTTAATGAAATCTAATAAATTCGTCTGAAATTGACGCGCCAGTGTGCTCATCGACGCTTCAAGCGTGTTTTGTAGTGTAGCCAAATCAGAAGCCACTTGGGCGATATCGGCATCCTCAAAATTGGACCGGAGGGTTTGCGTATTCACACTCAACAGGTCTAAACCATCTTTGATGGTATCCAATCGATTGACTCTGGCACCGATCGTAGCCCTGGCATCGTTTACTTGGGAGAGAGCCGGATCAAACTGACCGATGGCCGCTTGAATACCCGACACATCATTGGTCACCAAGGCCTGATGAAAATCCTGAAGATTTTGAAACAGATCCACCGTGGGACCCGAAAAGATTTGATCCCCAGGGACATTGCTTGCCACGGTCCGACCATCACCGACTTCCACCTCCACCCCCGCACCATCACCTTGATAGGTATAGCCGACTCGTACAAAGAATTGGTCCCCAGCGGCAGGGGGCCCGCCACCATCCGTAATGATGACATCCAACCCATCAAACGAGAATGTCCCTCCGGATGCGTACGTATTGCCGGAGGATACGGTCTGATTCGTTGTCAGATTCAGCACATCAAATTGTGTCGAGGAGGTAAATTGGATTTGATATGCATCCGGTTGTAATGCCGGTGCGGACGCCACAGATACGCCAACACCGGCACCTCCCCCATTGGTTATACTGGCTGATCCCGTGGCCGAACCCGGGACAAACGGTTCAGTTTTTGTTTGACTGCCGGCGAACACAAATCGTCCATTAAGTTGAGTATTGGCAATGCCGGCCAAGCCCAGGATCAGTTGCTGAACTTCCTGAGCCGCATTCCGTCGCTCCACGGACGTATTCGTGTCGCTCGCCATATTCAACGCCAGTTCTTTCGCCCGCTGGACGGTATTCCCAGCCTGCTCCAGAACGCTATCGGATAAATTGAGCCGTCCCAGGGCTTCATTGACAGTGTTCAAACGATGTTCAGTGGTCCGTAGAACATTTCGAAACTGATTAATCCGTTCGGATGCGGCAGGATCATCAGATGGGCGATTCACCCGCTTTCCGGAAGAAATTTGTTCCTGGCGATCCCCGATGTTTCGCTGAATACCTTGAATCGCCCTTAGCAGCGCATCAACCTGTTGACGATCAGTCACACGCATACGATTGTTCGTCCTTATCCGACAGATTTCGACCGGTCATCAATGATGACTTACTCTCAGGTGGTTGTCTCATCAAGAAGGTTAGCGACCCATCGCCAGCATCGTCTGCATCAATTCATCCGCTACCGTAATCATCCGGGCTGAGGCTTCGAATGAGCGTTGGAAACTTAGGAGATTGGTCAATTCCTCATCCAATGAAACCCCGGAGACACTTTCTCTCAATGCCGTCAATTGATCAATTTCAAGCTGTTTACTATGTAGCGCCTGTGTCGATTGCTGAGTGGCACTCCCGACATCTCCAATCGTTATCGTGTGGTAATCATTGAGTGTCACATTCCCAAGGTCCAGGTGACGATTCGTATGAATAGCCACCAGATTTAATGCATTGGTGTTATTTCCGGGAATTCCTGCCACCGTAGAAGCGGCGGCGATCTTATCCGTATCCGAGAGGGCCACACCAAATTGCCGGGCCGCGCCTTTTTGAGCATTGACATAAAACACATCCCCGGCAGCCGGCGTACCGTTAATCACGACATCTAAGCCATCAAAACTCAGTGGCGATCCGGAGGTATACGCACCAGATGTCACGGTCGCACCGGTCGCCGTATTGACCACAGAATAGGCAGAGGCCCCGGAAAACTGCACCTCATAACCCTGAAAGGTCGCCAGAGTGGGATCTGCAATCGTGACTGAACTCCCGGTGGCACTTCCCGTATTCCGGTCATGGGCCAGAGGAGCTTGAGGACTTAAGGCGGAGAAGAAATTATTATTCGTGGTGCCATCCAGGCCATACCCGGCCTGATGCTGTTGATTAAATTCATTAACCAAAACGGCGGCCAATCGATCCACCTGGTCTTGAAATTTCACCATATCCCCATCACGCTGGGCGAGTAATCCGCCGATTTTTCCTCCATGAATATTGTGGGAAATTGAGAACTCACTCCCGTCACTGCGCACAAAAGTTACATCATGCATTGGAGGATTGTCCGGATCCGCTTCGGTCGACAGCGCATTGGCGTGATTACCCGCTACCAAGAGTTGGCCTCCGACATTAATGCCGATGCCATCGTTCAGAGGCACCTGCTCAATATTGACCAAACCCGCCAAATCATTAATGAGGACCCTTCGTTGATCCAGTAAATCCAGCGCATCACGTCCACTGGATTCGGTTTTAAAAATGACATCATTCAGAGAGGCAATCTTTGTGGCCAATCCATTAATAGTATCGACATGCCTGCCAATTTCCCCATCGGCATCTAGGCGGATTTGATTTAATCCTTGAGACACCGTCACAAACTGGTCCGTGAGGGATTGCCCCTTTGCCAACAGCACTGTCCGCTGTATGGTACTTTCCGGATTCGTCGCCAAATCCCGAACCGCATTGAAAAACTCCGTCAGACTAAACGATAGTCCGGAATTATCCGTTTCGGTAAAAATACCATCCGCTTGAACCAAGTAATTATTTCTGGCGGTTATAGATCCAAGATCCTCATTGACGGAGGTCAACTGGTTTTCCAGGAAATCATCGACGGATTGACGAATGGCGGCAACCCGGACTCCGGTCCCAATCGTCCCTTCAGCCGGCCGCGCAGTCTCAAGGACGACTTCCTGCCTGGAATAGCCTTTGGTATTAATGTTGGCGATGTTATGGGATGTGGTCGCGAGCCCTTGTTGGTTGGCACGAATTCCGGAACGCGCGATATTAAAGATGTCACTGATGCCCGCCATAAGACTCCTATCCCTGGAGATGGACCGAGCTAGGAACCGAAGGAAAATGTAATATTCCGGATCCCTGATATACCGGACCGGTACCTAACCCTGCATACATAACCTGAACCGCCTCACGGACCCTTTGATGGATCGGGCGAATCAGGGCTTCATTCTTTTTCCCTTGTTCCTGGATCAAACGCGCCAGCCGAAGAAGGTCCGTCAACATTCCTTGTGCCAATTGTGCCCGTGGGTCCGGAACGGCTTTCAACCAACTCCAAATTGACTCGTGTGCGGCGGACCCTGCCAACCGATGAAGTTCACGCTCTACCTGCTGCTCCAACTGACACATCGCCTCCAACGTTTGTTCCTTCTGACTGTTTACCTCGACCAACTTTGGCCGATCCATGATCCGAAGGCTGTGGGCTTCTTGAAAAAGCAACACACCATACTGCTGAAACACCGATTGGGCTTCAGCCAACATTTCCAGCAACCGTTCCCACGTTGCCGATTGGGGATGAATCATCGGTCAGCCATTTCTCTTATGAACATCAGATGTTTATTTCGAGCCCAGCTCGTTAAGAATCGTCTCTCGGGTCAAGGCATCAGCCACCTGACTTGAGGTCGCCAATTGTGCCCCCGCCTCCAATACCTCCTTAATACGCCTGATTTTCTCCTCTCTCAGCTCAGGAACCTGCGCTACTCGAGTGGAATAGTCGCGAATTTCCTGCGCCAAAACGGAAAGATCAACAGGATCAGCAGACGAAGGACGCTGGGTGGCGCTTGGTGGGCTGGCCTCCTGCGTCTGAAGGTTTTTAGCTTGGACGTGAAAAAATAGTTTCCCCAGCTCTCCACTGGGATCAAGGCCCCGTATGGTCATGGCATCATGCCTCCTTCTCTGTATGTATCGGAAGCAACGCCGTTAAACTTTACAGAACCTCTCAAGATTTCAAAAAAGGGGGACCTGAGGTGGGAGAACGTGTGAGGTCTTCATTCCTGGCCACCGTGTCCAACACATACGCAGAAAGGCCAATCCCTCCAGCCTGAGCGGCACGTTTGCCAATTTCTTCGTCATAAAAGGAATAATACATTTCCCCCATGGGGTTGGCTGTGAACTCGCCTTTGGGGACAGTCTCTCGCATCACCTTCATCAGATAGGACAAAAAATAGGATTCAAATTCCTGACTCGCACGCAGTAATTCTCCTCGACGAACAGAATCTTCCACCCGATCTATCCTCCCAGTGGTGACGGAGTGTGAGAGACTCGTCATATCCATAGGGAACATGTCAGCACTCATAGATCTCATCCTTTCCGCCAGACAGTCATGATCAACCTGCCCTCTTCAGATCCTGGTCTAGATCAACTCCAAGTCGGCCTGGAGGGCACCCGCTGCCTTAGCCGCCGTTAGGACGGCGACCAAATCGAGAGGAGTAACACCCAATGAATTCAACGCCTTTACCAAATCCCCAAGCGTCACGGAACTGTCTACTTGAATGACTCGACCATCCTCTTCTTGCACATCGGTTTGGACATCCGGAGTCACTACCGTTCTACCGGCACCCTGTGCTCCCCGCCCGATAAAGGCTGTCTCTGGTTGAGAGACATTAAACTGCGTTCCCACCTTGATCGTGAGATCGCCATGGGAAATGGCCATTCTCGCCAACCGGACATGTTCACCCATGACAATCGTTCCCGTTCGTTCGTTCACCACGACCTTGGCCAGGACGTCCACATTCACATCCAGCCCTTCAACCGCAGCAATCATTTGGACGATCTTGCCCTGGAACCGTTCGGGAATCCCCACGTGAATCTGTCCGGAATTGACCGCCGAGGCCACACCATCCCCAAGATGAGCATTAATGGCTTCAGACACCCGCAATGCCGTGATGAAATCGGCCTGGTGCATGGTCAACGAAAATTTCTCCCACGCTTGCATGTCCACATCCACCGCTCGTTCGACAATCGCTCCACCGGGAATAATCCCCCCGGATTGTTGATTTTTCTTCACTGTAGTCCCTCCAGCACCAGCTTCAAATCCCGATGTGGAGAGCGGCCCTTGGGCGACAGCATACACCTGTTGATTGGCTGCTTTCAGCGGGGTCAACAACAACGTTCCCCCCCGCAAACTTTTGGCATTGGCCATGGAGGAGACCTGCACATCCAATTTCATGCCGGGTCTCGCGAACGGGGGCAATTTGGCGGTCACCATCACCGATGCGGTATTTTTTGTTAACAATTGAATGGGATCGATATTGAGTTTGAGCCCCATGGTATTCAACATGGAAATAATGGCTTGCGCCGTAAATTGACCACCGACGACGGAATCCCCCGTCCGGTCCAGACCAACAATCAAGCCATACCCGACTAACTGGTTTTCCCGCACGCCTTCAATGGAGGCGATATCTTTGATGCGGGCCGCCTGAATTTCTCCCGGTAAGATGACCGCACTGGCACTGACCATGAGGCATCCACCGATCAAAACCAAGACGACACCCCATCCAGAAACCCATGCTCCTCCGGATTTCCTTGAAGGTTTTCTGCCATTTCTGAAAGATGATGGACGAATCACCACATTCCCCCATTAGATCAAAATAAAATATAACCTCATCCCCGAATGACTTAAAACGGCGTCAACCAGTCAAAAATCCTGGTGGCCCATCCCGGCCTCTGAACATCGTCCACCACTCCTAATCCGGTATAAGAAATTTCTGCATCAGCGACTTTGGATGACAACACCATGTTCTGCGTATCCAGATCGATCCGGCGGACAATGCCCTTAATGGTCATGGTTTGCTTTTCACTATTAACCGTAACCTCCCGTTTCCCCCGAATCCGGAGGTCACCGTTGGGAAAGACTTCAATGACATTGGCGGCAATGGTGCCCGTCAAGGTATCTTCCCGGCTCGTCGATCCGTCACCCTCAAATTCATGGGAAGTCCCAGCATCAATATTAAAATATTCTGCAAACTTCTGGCTGAGGGTGTTAATCCCGAAAAGTCCCCCACTTACTCCAGCTGACAGGCTGGAATCCCGGTCTGCTTTCGTGTTGGCTTTTTTGGAACCCTTGTGTTGTTCGACAATTTGCACTACGACAATGTCCCCGATTCGACCCGCCCGCCTATCTTCAAACATGTACGCTCGTCCGTTCCCCGGGTCCCAGAGTGACCCCATGGAGGATGGCGGACTCTTTTCAAGAAGATTCGACTCAGATTCGACCTGTCTCATCGTCTTTTCCTTGGCGCATCCGACCCCGCTAAACACGATCGCCATCAGCAGGACTCCCCACGCCCAGGACTTCGCCCCCAACACGTCATTGCTCAAAATCCTACCTCCACGAGTCCCGATGCCAAAACGGTACCCAACACCTCCCGGCCCGATGTCTGATTTTTAACAGGAATAGTTTCTCCTTTTTTACCAGCCGCTTTGGCAATTCCCACGGTCTGAACCAGCAGACCATCACCCCTGACCTCAATCATCACCCGATCGCCTTTATGAATCATCGGCGGATAGTCCAACATGATTTTTCGAATCGGTTGTCTTGGTGGCAATGGACGTAAGACCTGTTTCCCTATCACTTCGTCAAGATCAAGAATAAAATCATGAGTCAGTGAAGGGGCATCCACCAGCATCACAGACAGGTCCTCGCCGGTCACCACCTCTTTGGGTTTCAACCAGCGTATGGGTGTCGCCACTTCGACTTGGGCCTTCACCTCCCCCACAACATTCACCGTTCGGAGAAATTGCTGATTCACAAAAATGCCAACTCGAAAGGCACGTCGTCCTGTCCTCCCGCCCCCTGACCAGTCTCCAATCTCAAGCTGGATTTTTCCTTTGGGAACCTCAACCCCTTGTTTGGGGAACAATACCCGAAACGACACCTGATGCTGCAAACGTCCATAGCGACGTTTCAGTTCCGCCAGGATCACCCGTTCGAAATCTCTTCCATCCAACGACTGAGTATCCGGACGGACAGGTGATGATGAGACTGGGCCTTCCGCCCAGGACATTCCTCCAAATGTCCCCCATCCATTCCCGCACAGGAACAATCCCAAAAATATCATGATGATCTTCAAAATCTTATCCTCTAACGTCTGAGTCCGTTCACAACCTGCATCATATCGTCCGATGCCTGAATGGCCTTCGCATTCAGTTCATAGGCCCGTTGGGCAATGATCATATTGACCATTTCATCGGCAATATTCACATTAGATATTTCAAGGAATCCTTGCTGTATATTTCCAAATCCGGTTGAAAAGCCAGGTGTCCCCTGTTGTGCAGGACCCGAAGACGAACTCTCTGAAAATAAATTATTGCCTTGCGCAATCAAACCAGACGGATTATCAAATCTGACCAATTGGATTTGCCCAACCTGGGTGGCTTGGGACACCCCGGGCAGCAACGCGGACACGGTTCCATCCTGCCCAATATCGACTTGGAGTGCTCCGGACGGAATGGTAATGCTCGGAATGAGCTGATCGCCGTCACCCGAAACCACATTACCCGTACTGTCTTGTTTAAAGGATCCAGCCCGGGTATACATCGTGGTCCCATCCGGGCGTGTGACTTGAAAAAATCCCACCCCTTCTATCGCCAAATCCAAGGGATTCGTGGTTTGCTTGAGGCTTCCTTGCACATATTCCTTCGCCACGGTTACCGGCCTCACACCTAATCCGACCTGCATCCCCACAGGAAAGACCCCAACATTCGAAGCACTCGCGCCAGGCAAACGGGAAATTTGATAAAGGAGATCCGCAAATTCTGCGCGACTTCGTTTAAACCCTGTCGTATTCACATTGGCGAGATTGTTCGCAATCGTGTCAATATTAAGTTGTTGGGCAAACATGCCAGTTGATGCGGTATGCATCGCTCGAATCATTGTGGTCGCTCCCCCTTTTTATCCGTGTTCGCTTGCCCCGAGAAACTGTTAATACAGCAATAGGGTCCTGGGACATTTCTCATCCCTGTTTTGGATTACCCTTGAACCCGGCCCGCTTGTATGGCTTGGGCGGCTAGTTCATCCATGGCTTTAATCGCTTTTTGCATTTGTTCGTATTCTCTGGTCACTTTGATCAACTCAACCATATCCAGGGCCGGATTGACGTTGGATTGTTCCAACATGCCCTGATGAACCGTCGTCTGCTTATCCGGGACACTCTGAGCTGGAACGGTCCAGAACAAATTGCCCACCTTGGCTGTTTCTTGTCCATCGGAAATCTTTTCCAACCGTAACTTGTCTACGACCTGATTATTGACGGAAAGTGTCCCATCAGCGCCAATCATGACCTCCCCAGGAGGAAGGGTAACGAGTCCTTTCTTTCCCATAAGTGGATCACCGGTATGGGTGACTAAGTTTCCGTTCGGATTCCTATACAATTTTCCACCACGGTAATACCGCAATCCATCTGATGTTTGGGCGACCAAAAACCCATCGCCCTCCAGCCCTATATCCAACGGTTCCCCGGTCTGATGCAAGGTGCCTTGCGATCGATCCGGCGGAAGCGCATCCATCAAAGGAAACAAATCTATTCCGGCCACCGAAGGCCCTGAGGTCTGTCCCAGAATGGTTGCGAAGACCGGTTTGTCCTTCTTAAACCCTGTCGTATTCACATTCCCAATATTATGAGAAAGGACTTCCATGCGGTGTTCAAGTGTAATCGCCCCGGCTAAGGGCGGATAGATGCCTCGGTTCATTGCACCCTCCTTGACGTGAATACCTGAGAAATTCTGCAACGCATGTGCCAATAAGAGACGGAGTCGAATTTTGATGGAAAGAGAGACTGAAGTGGAAAGTTTTTCTACGAAGGGGGACCTTTCATTCCACAAACCTGGCACCAGTGAGTGCGAAATGGCAATTGTTGCCTATTGAGCCGTCCTTGCCTAAAACTGCCAGCGTTGTAGTCCCGGGCAGCACACGACACCTACCGGCATTACTTTCCTCATAGGCCTGATCCTGCCTAGCGAAAGGCAGAAATCGGATCAACCGATGGTCTAAAATTGTTGTCGAATCGTGGAATAATTACTAGGGAAGGTAGGGGTGTGAGGATTCAGTATCGGAACGGATATCCCTCAGCACAATGAGTTCTACTCGACGGTTAGAGGCTTGTCCCTGTGGTGTATCATTTAACTCAACTGGACGGGTCCCTGCATAACCGGTTGAAGACAACCGGTAATCAGCAAGATGATGCTGGTCGATCAAATATCGGACCAAGGTATTGGCCCGCGCAGTAGAAAGATCCCAATTGGAGGGATACAGAGATGATCGAATCGGCTGATTGTCCGTATGCCCTTCAACGGAAATACGATTGGGCAACTCTTTGACGAGAGCGGCAATGAGATCGATAAATTCTATGATTTGTGGATTCAGCCTGGCACTTCCACTTTGAAACAAGGCATCGTCTTTGATCCGAATATTCAACCCATGTTCCGTCGTGGTGATTTGTACCCCTTGAGGAATGTTCGCTGCAGTAATGGCATTGGCCACGTTGAGAAAGGCCCGGGCATTTTCCGCTGAAGAAGTTTTCGCTTTTACCTGAATGGGGATATTTTTGTTTATGGGAAGATTCACAATTGAAAGTTCCCCGACCGTCTTTTTGTTGTTAAAGGAGCTCACCAGAGATTCACTGAGAACCTTGAACTTCCCTTCATTGACAGACGACACCGAATACATCACAACAAAAAAGGCAAACAACAAGGTTATAAAATCCGCATACGAGACCAGCCATCGTTCGTGATTTTCATGCTCCTCGTGTTTTTTCTTCACACGCTCCCTCACTCAACAGTCCGGCCGTCAGTATTTTATTTTTTATTTTTTTCCGCCGAGGAAAGAAAACCACTCAACTTCTCCTCAATCATTCGTGGATTCTCCCCTTGGGCCACGGACACAAGGCCTTCAATCACCATAATTTTTGCGATGATCAAGGTCTTAGCCTTTAACTTGATTTTATTACCCATAGGAAGAAACAAGAGGTTGGCCGCTCCCACACCATAGACCGTGGCCACAAATGCGACCGCGATCCCGCCACCCAATGCGGAAGGATCGGCCAAGTTTTCCATCACATGAATCAGACCAAGTACGGCTCCAATAATCCCCACACACGGCGCATATCCGCCAAACGCCTCATAGACCTTGCTCGTCGTGCCAAATTCTTCTTCAAAAATTTCAACTTCCACTTCCAGGATTTCTTTAATTTTGTGCGGCTCCGTCCCATCGACCACCAGCTGCACCCCTTTGGCCATTAACGGATCCGTCAACGTTTTAATTTGTCCTTCCAGGGCCAAGAGTCCCTGTTTTCTGCTGATATTTGATAACTCCACAACTTTGGCAATAATGCCCTTCATATCCACACTCACATTTCCAAACACCATGCTTGCACTGGAAAGAGCTTTCAGGAAAATTGGAAGAGGGAATTGCAGCATCACCGCGCCTAACGTGCCTCCCATCACAATCAAAAAGGCCGTCCCTTGGAGAATGGAGCTTAAATGCCCGCCCTCCAAATGTTGCCCGCCTACAATGGCGCCCAGCGAAAGGAGGATGCCCAATACCGATAAAATATCCATGATAAAACGCTCTTCCTTATGCAAAGGACCGATTACTAAATAACCGTTCAAGGTCCAGCAACAACACCAGGCACCCATTCACCCGCCCTACCCCTTTATGACATTCTTCAGCTCCTCCTCGACTAGTGGGTGGTGGGGGTTCAATACATTCTTCAGACAGGCGTAAAACTTCTTCGACGGAATCGACGATAAATCCCAAAATCATATGTGCGATTTCCACGACCACAATTCGAGTATCCTTGGTGGGATCAGTCCCTGGCAGACCAAAGCGAGCCCGAAGATTGATAATGGGGATGACTTTTCCACGCAGATTTACCACCCCTTCCACATAATGAGGGGCATTCGGAACCTGGGTAATATCCAGCATACGAATAATTTCCTGAACCACCAAGATATCAATGGCAAAGACTTCGTCCCCCAACTGAAAACTCACCATTTGGAGAACCTCTCCACTGTCTTCCTCAAAATCATCCTGAGGTAATACCTTCGTCAAAATATTCTGCATGACTTGTATCCCTCCAGTCCGTCAAGAGCCTTTCTCATATTCCGTCCCGACCCTGTGAGAGCCGATGCCTAACCAACATCGCCAGGGCCTTTTATTTCTCCAATCCCCTCACTTCCCTGACCCATCCATGAAACCAGCCGCATGATTGACCCCGCTTCCCGTGGCATCACGTACCTCCCTACGAACAGTTCCTGTTCGGTACATGCAATTCCCGACAGTTCAACCATATTCAGTCGTCCACCACGAAAATTCCTACTTGAGCATTATTGTTTTCCATTCTTTTCCATCAACAGCCATTAAATTCCCTTAGAGGCAGGTAAGAACCCACAACAAACTCATGTAATTCTACACATTTTCCACCAACGTCTATTGTCCAAGCCTTGAGGCTTCAAGAACTGCTCTGATAGGGTGAACACCATTATTACTTCATTAGCATGTTTCGAAATAAAGGATTCATTACATGGACAGACTAGCCAGTTCACAAGCCGATCGGTTACTCCTTGATGCAAAAAAAGCCATTCTGCAAGAACAACATCGACGTTTCCAGGACCTTCAACTTGAAGGCCGATGGGATGAGGCCTGGAAACAATTACATGTCACTTTGGCCTGCGCGGCGGATTTACTCAAAGACTCCGTCAACATGCTCGAACAGGTTGTCGCCAAGAAGAAATTACCTCCGTACAACTCAACCAACCAATCACCGGGGTTCAATGATTCGATCAACCCGAATCCCCCTTCGACCCATTAGGACTATTTGATCATCCATCGGGCATGAGGATCTTTGAGTTACACTTTCATTGATCCGACCAACCTGTGAAGATCCCCGGCCAACATTCGCAAGTCATGACAAGCTTTGGCCGACTGAAAGACTCCATTGGTGGTCTGACGGGTGGTTTGGGTCATAAATTCTAAATCACTGGCAATTTGTCGCGTTGCCGACGATTGCTCTTCTGTCGCATTGGCAATTTGTTGGATCTTTCCCACCGTGGCATTGATCATAGAATGAATGTTTGCCAATGCCTCTCCGGTTTTATTGGCCAACGCCACCCCATGGCCGACCTGGCTTGTACCTTGATCCATGGACGAAACAGCACTTCGGGTATCTTTCTGAATCTGCCGGATCATATCTCCAATTTCTTTAGTTGCCTTGGTTGTCCGTTCTGCTAATTTTCGCACTTCATCGGCAACCACAGCGAACCCCCGCCCTTGTTCACCCGCCCGCGCAGCCTCAATGGCCGCATTGAGTGCCAACAAATTGGTCTGATCCGCAATATCCTCAATCACGCAAACGATTTCTCCAATTTGGTCCGAAGACCGCCCGAGCGTGGTAATAATATTAGCGGCCTGCACCACCGCCTGAGAAATCTGTTGCATGCCCATCACGGTTTGGGTCATCTCTTCCTGTCCGCCTCGCGCGGTTTTGGCTGTTTCCTGAGCAATCCGTGCAGCTTCCGTGGAACTTTGTGCGACTTCTCTCGCAGTTCTTGTCACTTCCTCCACCGTGGAAACTGACTGAATCACTCGAGCATTTTGCCCTTCAGCAGCCTGAACAACTTCATCCGCCGTCGTGGAAAGCTGCACAGTGGAACCCACAAGACGGTTTGTCACATGCTTGACAGATGCCACCGCCACCCGCATCTTTTCAATAAACGAATTGAGATCGTGACTGAGTTCCACAATTTCATCAGACCCCTTTTCAACTGACACTTGTTTCGTCAGATCACCTTCGCCCCGTGCAATGTCACGAGAGATTCCCATTAAGGCATGAAGAGGTTGCAGAACAAGCCTATACACCAGGCAGTACACCGCACTCAGGAAAATGACGATGATCCCGGCCATCCACATCCCCGAATGGAGCACCGAACTGACCATCGCCTCTTTGGCCTGCGTTATCGGAATTGAAAGGGACAACACGCCAAGCACATCACCCATTTTTTTTCCGCCATGACAACTTACACAGGCTTCGACGGTAGCCACATCTGCGCTCGCTCGTCGAAAGGTGGGAACCCCGTTGATCGTCTCAATTTCACTGACACTATTCTCTCCATTCTTAATTCGCTCAAGAGCCTTTTGTTCAAAGGTATCTTTCGGTGCATTGGCGGGATTCATCGGCTGATCGCTGACGAGCCGTGCCTGATACACACCCACCACCCCCAATTCCTGGCCGATTTCCTGTATGGCAGTGGCGGGAAAAGGAATGGCATCGGGATCTTGCTCATGATCCCGAGACACATGCAGATTGGAGCCCATGGACGATTGTTTTAATTTTCCCACATAATTTTTGGCAATATAGGCTCTCGTGACCTCAAATTGTGCTTGAATAATCTTTCCTTGTTCTTCCAAAATCATCTGCAACCGGCCAAGCTCTTGTTGGTATATCACCCCTAGGCTACAGACAATTAATCCGACGGCTAGCGTCCCCAGAATTAATACGAATTTAGGACCGATTTTTAAACGCCGCATACACTTCTTTCACGAGGGACACATCAATAAAATGATGGCATTACCTTTTTAGCGTAAAACGACTCAGAGATGTTTGCAGGTCCTCCGCCAATGCCGCAAACTGCTTGGTGGCCGTCGCCACGCCCTGAATGTGGCTTTCATTATCCTGGCTGAGTTGCGCCACCTGTTGAATACTCGAAGAGATTTGCCCTGAGACCGCAGACTGTTGTTTCGTGGATTCGGCAAAATGTTGAATCATATCCACCACCCGTTGAACCCCTTGCACAATCTCCGTCAATCGACTCCCGGCTTCTCTGGCCAGCGCCATTCCGGAATGCGCCTCCTCCGTTCCCGCTTCCATCGAACGAACCGCTTCGTGAGTCCCAGCCTGTACCGATTCGATGACCGTCGCAATTTCCTTTGTTGCCTTCCCCGTTCGCTCGGCGAGTTTCCGAACCTCATCTGCCACCACAGCAAACCCTCGTCCCTGGTCTCCTGCCCTGGCAGCTTCAATGGCCGCATTGAGGGCCAACAGATTCGTCTGTTCCGCAATATCTTCAATGACTCCAATAATGTCGCCAATATCTTTGGACCGTTGTCCTAATTTCTGAATACGGCCGGCAGATTCCTGTATCCGGCTTGAAACCGATTCCATCCCATGAATAGAAGAGACCACAACATCTCCACCCCTGACTGCTGAATCATTGACTCCTGTGGCCGTCGAAGCCAAGGCCTGCGTGTGACGGGCCATATCATCGGCAGTGGCAGACATTTCTTCAACCGCCGCAGCCACCTGAGTGGCTTGGTGAACTTGTGATTGGCTGGCCTGAACGACCTGATGGCCAACCGATGACAACTGGACCGACGCTTGAGACAGAGAGTGAGCGACGTTCCTGGTTTGCAAAAGCATCCGACTTAATTCATCCAACAAGTTATTCAGAGCCAAACCCATTTGTCCGAGTTCGTCTTGAGTCTTCACGGGAACCCGGTGGGTCAAATCCCCCTTCGAGGCTTTCGCCGCCACTTCCCACACGGGTTTCAATCGGCTCACAACTTTTCTTCCCATCAGAATCCCAATGGGGACCACCACAAGAAGCCCCACCAGCATCTCCAACAGGGTTTTGTTCGTCAGACTCCTGACATGACTGAACGCTTCATCCTCTGGAACTTGCACCAACACCGACCAATGCAGTCCCAAAGATCGGGCTCCCCCGGACATCGGACTAAAGCCAATGACTTGATTCGTCTGTTTTCCGGGATGGAAATTCCTGGCGTTTCCGGATTGGCCCTGAACAGCGGATTGTGCGGCATCAAGTCCCAACTGAGCCAGATTGGACTTAAATACCACATTGTCGAAATCATGAGTCACTTCTTCGGTTCCATAGACAGCCGGAGCATATTCCAGCAATGTCATACCCTGGTCATCCTGCAGGATAAGTTCCGCATGGGAAAACCCGGCTTTTTTTAAATCCTGATATGCCTCTTGAAAAAAAGTTTCAATCTTTGAAAATTTCATACGATGGCTCCCATACCCAACCACTCGGCCCCGGGCATAGAGAGGAACAGAGAGCCCAATCGTCAAACCACTTTCTCGGGGAAAGAGTGCCTGCACATCCAGATCTAGCATGACGCTTTCGACAAAGACCTCCTGGCTCACATTGCTTCTTGAAGAAGGCTCTGTAGGACTGTCCCTCTCTCCGGCCCCTCGGAGGGCCCGAAACCACGGAGTCGATTGATAATTTTTTCCATATAATTTCTCCGTCTGAAGAGGCAGGCCTTCTGCATCATGATCATTCACAGCGATCAAATTACCATCCAGATCCACCACTTGAACCAGAGAGTACATCCCGGTTACCTGAACATACGTATTTAAGGCCTGCACTAATTTGTATGAGGGACTCACAGCTTGTTCCAATTGCTCTGGAAGACTAGAGAACGTACTCCGACTCAGAATTTGGGCATCCGCAGCGCGCTCAGCGAGATAGAGGTGAATTTTTTCAATAATCACTTCTGCCAGCTCTTGGTATTGGACTCCAACCTCCTTTTTCAAAACCTCTGCAGTCTGAAACAATGAATAGACCTGTACACTCAGAGGAATCAACGAAAAAAACACGAGAATCCAGACTAATTTTGTTGTAATGCCTACATTCCACGTCGCCTTCATCATTGGTATCCTTTTAATACACGTTTCATGTGTCTCGTCATATGGCCGTAAAATCTTTTCTTCCCCTCCAACGATACGTTTACCTTTTAAAACCCCACCACGAATCCCTAAGACTTTCCTAGATGTTCAACCAATTTGTCCCGAAGGTCCGTTGGATGAAATTTGGTCACATAATCTGTTACACCCAAAGCCTTGCCTTTATCCACATTGCACTGGCCGGACAAAGAGGAATGCATCAAAATCGGGAGGCCCTGCAATCGGGGATCTTCACGGATAGCCTTCGTCAGGGAAAACCCATCCATTTCCGGCATTTCGATGTCGGTAATCACACCCACTACAAAATCAAAAATGGTGCGCTCCGTTTTGTCACTCAATTCCGCATACCGTCGTAACCGGGTGAGCGCCTCTCTTCCTGTTTGTGTTTCTTCGTACTTCATGCCCAATCGTTCCAATGTTTTGGTAATTTGTTTTCTGGCCACCAGCGAGTCATCGGCAACCAGGACACGTTTCCCGGCTAATTCCTCGTGCAGTTCAATGCCAACGAAAACCTCTTCCTCACTTCGTGGATGCAGCTCGGCCAAGACCTTTTCCACATCCAGAATTAACACCATTCGGCCATCTTCCAATTTGGTAATAGCCGTGACTGCCCCTTGCCGGCTCGACTGGACCATCGGTGGAGGTATTTGAATACGTTCCCACGACATACGAATGATCCGATCAACGCCCGCGACCAAAAATCCTTGTTTGTTATCGTTATACTCCGCAATGATTAACTTCGCACCAACAGGATCCAACGGTCCAAGTCCAATCGCCTGCTTCAAATCCACTAAAGCAATATTTTCTCCACGAAGATTCACCAGACCCAGAATTCGAGGATCGGAGTCGGGAATTTTCACTACAGGTGGGAGCTTCATGACTTCACGAATCTTAAACACATTTATTCCGTAGGTCTCATGAGTCCCAAAATGAAACATTAATAGCTCCATCTTATTGGCACCGGCTAGTCCGGTCCGTTGGTCAATTTCAGCCATCCATTTTGCCATTACGGTCTCCTCAGACTTCCATTCAGCACAGGAGGGATCATTCGTCTAACCTTCATCTTTGGGTCGTTGCCCGTCCGTCTCAAATATTCTCTGACCACTCAGATCCAACTCACGCTTGACCGATTAGCGCATACCGGTATACGTTGACGCCTGCACTTCCCGCACTAAATCGGCCATATCCAGAATCAACACCACTTTGCCATCCCCGGTTATGGTTGCTCCCGCCACGCACTTCACGTTTGCCAAAAATTCTCCCAACGATTTAATCACAACCTCCTCTTGTGCCCGCAATCGATTCACCACAACTCCAAACTGTTGCTCCCCGATCTTTACGACTACCACATAGCATTCCTCTTCAGTCCGGTCCCTAGGAATATGAAAGGTTTCTCCCAGATCCAGCAGCGGTAGAATGCGTTCACGGAGGTTCAACACCGCCTGTCGATTGATACTTTTAATTTCATCTTTGGTGACTTTGACGGCCTCGACCACGGAAGCCAGCGGGATAGCAAATGTGGCACATTCCACCTCTACCATGAGGGCTTGAATAATAGCCACGGTCAGCGGAAGCTTGATCGTCACGCGACTCCCTTGACCCGGATCGGAATCTAACTCCAAACTGCCATTCATTCGGCTAATATTGGTTCGCACCACATCCATGCCCACGCCACGACCTGACACATCGCTCACCTGGTCCGCCGTACTAAACCCTGGAAGAAAAATTAAATTCATAATTTCCCGAGGACTCATAGAATCCAGTTCGGATTGAGCCACCAGACCTTTTTCGAGGGCTTTTGCAGCAATTTTCTCAACTTGTAATCCGCGACCATTATCCTCAATCCGAATCACAATGCTGTTACCTTCCTGCTGGGCGGACAACCGCACATACCCTTCAGGGCTTTTGCCGTGTTGTTTCCGGTCGGCTGCCGATTCCAAGCCATGGTCCATCGAATTTCTCACCAAATGGACCAATGGATCACTTAATTCGTCGGCCACGGACTTATCGACTTCGGTATCTTCTCCCACTAATTCCAATCGCACTTGCTTCCCTAGCTTACCGGCCAAATCTCGGACCAACCTGGGGAATCGTGAAAACACCTTTCGAATGGGAACCATACGTGTTTTCATCACCGCCAATTGCAAATCAGAGGTCACCAGATTGAGTTGCGCCAACGTCATATTTAATTCCCGGAGAGCGGGATTGATCTCATCTTGCTCTTCCAGGCCATTCCCCAGTTTCATGAGACGGTTTCGATTCAATACCAATTCTCCCACCAGATTCATGACATGGTCTAAGCGTTTGGTTTCAACTCGAACGGTCTGATCTTCTTCTTTACCGCCCGATAGCTTGGATCCCGGAGCACTAGCGGCCTGGACGGTTCGGGTCGTGGCTTCTTTCATTTTATGTAATACATCCGACAATCCAACGGGACCATCAGTAACGGCCTCAGGCTCCGGTACCCCTTCACCCCCTACCGGTCCCTCAAGGAGCGGATCCTCATAAGGAGAAGACAAGGAAGAAGTATCAGGGGCCTCAGGCAAAGAAGACGCCGTCATCTCTGCCGGAGGTGGAGAAGAAGCGTAAGGGATCGTGTCCATTCCTGCCTTTTTGGAAGGAGAGACAGACAGCATCAGATCGTCGGCGCTATCCATTGTTAACGCCAATTTATTTACAATGCCCTGGGTCTCGACATGGGAATCTCCTCCGGTCTCCCGAATATCGGTTTGGAGCATTTTCACGGCATCCACAGCTTCCAAAATGATATCGATTATGAAGGGAGAAACCGTCATCTCACCCTGTCGCAACTTGTTCAACAAACTCTCAGCTTGATGCGCCACTTCCACCAAATGGGTAAACCCCAAAAAGCCGGCGGATCCTTTCATACTGTGCATACACCGGAAAATCTCGTTAAGCAGTTCGGTGTTGGAAGGCTCCGTTTCCAACTTTACGAAATGTTGGTCCAGGGCTTCCAGCATTTCAGAACTTTCCGCCAAAAAGTCGTTGAGGATTTCTTTCATTTCGTCATTCATCGATCACCTGCTCTCAGTTCCTAGACTTTTTTCAAGCCATGGAACACCCTGAGACGTTACGCTGAGTATTTGTGCATAAACATTAGGACATTCCGTATTCGGACATGATGCTATCTACCAGATCTTGTTGCAGGGCTGTTGTTTTGGATGATTCCAACTGGCGCAGCATTTCATACCCCCGTCCTTCACTCGATGAACCGGCTCCACCTTTCGTTTGCTGAATTCCAAAAATGACCACCAACTTTAACAATTTATGTTGAATTTCATTTAAAATCGTCACGAGCTTTGCTACGCGTTGGGCCACGAGATCCTGGAAAGACAGTGCCACATGAATATTTAACAGTCGTCCTTCATCCGACTTCACCAAAGCTAAAATTGCATCAAGATCCTTAACCGCCCTCCCGGCCACATTAGCCCGTAATTGTTCCAAATGATGTTGAACCGCCTCCCGGTTTCGTTCCAGTTCTTCTGTCAAACTGAGAACCTTATGCGTTCCGTCTTCCGTCATCTTGGCAAGATCATGTAAATGTGATGTAGCTTGAGGCAGTTGATCCGAAGTGGAAGTCACCGGAGATTCCATTTCCCGGATTGTTTGGGTAATCACTTCAACATACTTGGCTAATTCCTCCATTTCCGCTTTAATCGAACGCTTCTCATCCAGGCCCTCGTCGGATATTTCTTCATCGCCTGGTACATCGGCCTCAATCATCCGATCCACGAGCATAAGATTCTCCTTTATATGTTTATATTCGGAGGATGTCCTTCCCAGTTATGACGTTTTTGTCGGCTGAACATTGCCAAATATTTTTTCCAATTTTCCTTGTAAGACCTCTGCGGTAAACGGCTTAACGACATAGTTGCTGACCCCTGCTTGGACTGCCTCGATTAAATTTTCCTTTTGTGCTTCAGCCGTGACCATCAAAAACGGGAGCGCTTTTAATTCTGCATCGGCACGAACCGCCCGCAAAAGCTCAATACCCTGCATCACGGGCATATTCCAATCCGACACTACCAACCCAAAGCCGCCGGCCTTCAATTTCGTCAAGGCATCCTGCCCGTTTTCAGCTTCCACGATGTCCGTAAAACCGATTTGACGCAACACGTTTTTAACAATTCGACGCATGGTAGACATATCGTCTACCACCAACACTTTCATCCCGGTATCGATCATGATGCGCTCCTTACGCCTTGGGGCATAGAATCCCAGGCAATTTCGGGTTTTCCAACCAATGAAATTTTTTCTTTAACGGTACACGTGCATATTGTGATGATCATAACGTGGCATATTCGAAATTCGGTTAACTTCTCTGTGATCTTTAGCCGTCTCTGGAAATTCACAGGTCGGTCCATGTTCATAATTTAAAAGAATGTAAACCTTCTCCCAAGGTCGGTTCGACCTCATACTTTTTTTTAATAATTCGTGATGCCGGGATTCAGAAAATACCCAACACAACTGACGACATAGGAACAAGTACAATTAGACAGAAATGTTGGGAAGGAGAGAATGAATTTTAGTGGGAAGAGGAGAGAGCCAAAATTTAATGAGTTGAGAGTTTCAATGCCTATCAAAAAATGGCCTTGCTCATTCCGGGGCATCTTGCCCCCAGAATATGAGCAGGTCATTTCTGTGGCTCCCGGCCTTTCCTCCCGCGAGAGAGTCAAAGGCCTTCAGCGAGAAGTTAGTTCAAACTAAAGCGGTCCCGAACCCCCTGTTGAGCCCCAGCACCAACCATCACCGAATCTCCACCGGCATTTTGAACCCAGGATTCAATTTCCTCCCGAACAAAACGCCAGTGTTTTCCAACTTTATGCCCTGGGAGCCGACGTTCTCTCGCTAGCTTGTAAATGGTCGACTTTGGAACTTTCAAAAATGTCGAGACTTCACTTAAGGTCAGCAAATCTTTCATTGTGGCACCCTCATTAGAGTTTGGTCTGTAATGTTTGTGGTATCGGACTGATCATGTGGAAACTTGAGACTTCTTCCCGGATAGTTGGAAATTGTGTTCACCTCACCCATTTATTTCAGCCTTTGTGCCATGGTCATTCTGTGTACCTCCTTTCCCGAGAGAAATGGGTTCAAAGGAACGCCCAAACTTTTCTCCTTGAAGGGCAATCAGGCGTTCGAATTTACCGATCAACCGTTTGACCATCCGATCTAGTCTGATCACCGTCGAATTCAGATGCGAAAATCCTGCCGTGACTGCCGTGAGTTCGATTTGTTCCGCTTCTTTCTCTTCATGCATGGCGTGCAACGCACTCAGCGCCCCTTTCATCTGATGAGCAAGCCTTTGAAGCTCTTGACGATTCTGCATATGAATGGTTTGATGCATCCCTTTAAGTAGGTCAGGGGCTGTGGCATTGAAAATGTGGAACAAGGAATACAGCAATTCTTCATCCCCCTCCAGGACTTGCAACGCGGCAGAGATGTTATAACCTTCTCTGCTTGCTGGGTACTGAGGAGAGGTTCTCTCCTGGTGAGCAGTTCCGGACTGTTTGGTGGCAACCGAATGAATCCCTGCCCGTTCGGCAGCATGTGTCTTAGAGGAGGATGAATCCAAGCTATTGGGAGGAAACCCTACCCATCGCCGGAGTATTCGCTCAAAATCTCGTAAATGAACCGGCTTAAAAAGACAATCATCCATACCGTTCTCCAGGCATTTTTGCCCATGCTCAGAAAGCACATGAGCCGTCATCCCAACAATCGGAATATGGAGTACCGGAGGCGAACCCGAACCATGATGGCGATGCCAATACGCAGCGGTATAAACCAATGCTCCAGCATGCTCCAATTCCCGAATCCGCTGCGTAATGACCAACCCATCCATGTCGGGAAGTTCCCAGTCCATTATAATGCAATCCACCACTAACTCTTTCAACAAAGTCAAAGCTTGAACTCCCGTGTCCACGATGATCACCTGACATCCGAGTTTTCCCAACATGCCGGCTGCGACCCGTTGATTCACCGGATTATCTTCCACAACCAGCACCGAAGGTCCGGCCTGCTTATTGAGCAGGGGCTGCTCGGGAACCTTAACCGGTCTCTGCACTATTTCAACGGGATGTGGCTCAGTCACTCTCGGTAAATCTGACAATCCGGGATGGTCGGTTTGGCCGAATACGCAGTAAAAAAATTGCTTACGGTGCAAGGGAAGCGTGATCATCCCGTCAAACTTCACACTGGTTTCTTCATCAACCTTGCGATGCCAAAATGGCTTCATACCCAAAACTTTAACGTCCTGAAACAGCGAAGAGGATCGCAATCGTTCAAACCAATCATGAACTGCCGCTTTCTCCAGTAGATTACTCAGAATAACTCCCACGACGAGACCGTCCGATCCGTGGACACTTTCGTATAAGGTAATCGCCTCCTGAATGCTGGGGATCGACACGACCTTGACACGAACTTCATGAAGAAGTTTCGCCATCACCCACCCTGACGATTCCTGGGGGCCGATCACCCAGACCTCCTTCCCCGCAACCGATATGCCCTCCGTACTAGGAAAATGAGGTGTCCATGATGCCCCACAGGGGATGTCAACCCAAAATGTTGATCCCTGATTTGGTTGACTCTTCACCCCGACGGTCCCGTGCATCAGCTCCGCTAATTGCTTGCAAATCGCTAACCCCAAACCGGACCCTCCAAATTTTCGACTCATGGAACTATCCGCCTGGGTGAACACGTGAAAAATTTTTTCCTGCACCTCTTCTGACATACCAAGGCCAGTGTCTTGTACAGATAAGTGAATCCACAACCGATTCTGTACGTCGGGATCACCGGAAGGTTGATCAACCCCACCCAGGGAATCATCACACTCGGCACTCAATGGATGAAGCAGCGAACCACGCAGAAGGACCGATCCCTCCATCGTAAACTTGAGAGCATTGGAAAGATAATTACAAAGAATTTGTCGTAAACGATGAGGATCGCCAAACAGCTGGGAGGGCACATCAGGGTCGACATAGGCAGCCAAATCCAGACCCTTTCGATAAGCCCGCTCTGAAAACAAATCAACGACCTCTTCAAATAAGGACGTCAAATTGAACCCAATATTTTCCAGGGCCAATTGACCAGACTCAAGCTTTGAAAAGTCTAAAATATCGTTAATGATGGTCAGCAACCCCTCACCGGACATACGGATAATGTTGACACATTCCTGTTGCTCGTGATTGAGAGAGGACGCAAGCAAGACCTCCGCCATACCAATCACTCCGTTTAAGGGAGTGCGAATTTCATGACTCATCACAGCCAGGAACGCTGCCTTGGCTCGGGTAGCAGATTCAGCCTTCATTAATGCCCGATCCAATTCATGATTTTTCGCTTCCAAGGTATCCGCAAAGGCGGACAATTCCTCTGCGGCTCGCTTGGGTTCCGTGATATCCATGCCATACCCCCGAAGTAAACCCAAGTCGGCATGGGGAGCGAATGTCCACGAATACTGTCTCTCCCCAACACTCACTTCGTAATGCATCTCCAGATGTTTTTGGGACAAACAACGCTTAGCCAACTCTAAAAACCGATCCGGCAGGGCCGTGGAAAAACCGTCCTGACCAATATGGGCTTCCTCCATCAGGCGAACCATGGCGGGATTGGCATACAGCAGTTGACCTGCCGAGTCGACTTCAATCACCGGAAATGGATTTTCCTTTGGAATGGACGCTAATCGGCGGGTTTCTTCGGTCAATTTCATTTCTGAACTGAGATCTCGAAACATCAACAGGAATCCAGAAGCCTCCACGTCATCGACCACAAGGCCCTTCAATTCCACCCAACACCATGTCCCCTGACGCCTTCGCAAACGGGTTCGCGGAACCCAAAGCATCTTTTTTTCAAGCAGTAAGCCTGACAACGGGCAGATGGCCGTGCCGGCTTCGTCACAGGGGACCAGACATTCCAAAAGATCATGACACGAAACATTCGTGGGACAAGCGGCTCCCCACCCTAACAGCCGGGAGCCGGCTAAATTCATATGGGTGAGTTGACCATCCCGATCAACCAGACAGACTCCGACCATCAAACCATCCCAAAGGGTCTGGAACAAGAGAGGATTACACCACATGAGTTAGGAGAAAATTTCGCGAAGGTTAATAGAAGGACCTGCAGAATCAAGCACTTTCGTAATCCTCACTTCATACTTTAATTCTGAATGAGTCCCTAAATTTCTCACCTCGGGGTTCTTGAGAATCTCGCCGGTGCATGTCCTGAAAATTTTCACTTGCGGTCTCACGCTCATCTCAGGATTCTGCTTCACCACCACGGCATCCTCACCCGTGGAAAGTTGAACAACAGTGCCGACAGGATACACTCCCAACACACGAATCATGGCTTCGACAAATCGCGTCGGGAACTTCCCCTTTTGTGCTTCTTGGTAGACTCGCCGAATCGCTAAGGCCACAGGAAATGACCCACCGGCATTCCCCACAGCGAGCAACTCATCAACATAATCGGTGAGTCCCAATAAAATTCCAGAATCGGAGACCGGCTTCCCCCCTAAAATGGTGGAATACCCTGAGCCATCTAGATAGGCATGATGCTCCTGCACCATATAAACGATGTCCTGTGAAAATTCCGAATGTTTATTAATCAGCGCCACTCCCATATCGACATGTTGCTGTAACAACGAATAATCAATCCCAATGCTCCCCCATCGTGACTGAACCAGGTTGAGAGGCAGCCGCATATAGCCGACATCATGTAATAACGCGGCAACGGCAATCTCTTCAAGTTGCTTCACCTCCCACTTGAGTTGGAGACCAACGAGAATCGACAACAAGGCTGTATCAACAACATGCGAGTAAAGGGTGGGATCAAACTGTTCAAGATGCTCAATAAGCATAATCTCGGCGAGCACGGTAGGGTGGGCTAAGGCTTTTTCCACAAAGACCCTGGCCGTCTCCTGCATGGCGACATGGGGAATGGCCTGACCGGTTTTGACGCCTTCGAACATGTCTTCCAAGGCCGCAATCGTATCCCCACGCAACCGTATTAACCGTTCTTGATGGTCATCTTCCAGTCCATCCCTTCTTTCTAGAGAGCATGACAAGGACTCATGACCGGATGATTCATGCTGATCGAAAGGCGTCTTTGAGTCCGAATGACACTCAAGGGTGTCCTGGAGCGGAAAGGATTGGGTATCGGTCGGGACATCAAGCCCCTTGGCAGTATCAATTTCGACTTCATGAATGCCGGACTGGAGCAATTGCTGCACATCGCGGGAAGAAAGCAGTCGGCGGTGACGAAAGAACGGCGACTTCCACCAGGAATCGAGAATTCGAACCAAATACATGCCTGCACATATCTCTGAACAGACAAGACGTTTTCGAGTCGTCATAGATGAGGACGCTCCGCAGGAAAGGCAATTCCTGGAATGGTTGAAGCATGAAAGGTCAGCCGAATCGCCCACCTCCCCCCTACGTCTTCCGACAGACGCCGGCATTCCCGACATTGTTTATCAAGAATCCATCTTCGCTTTTCCCGATGGATTCCCGCTACCCACCGGCGGGGATGGTGGAAAACTGTTGTCATTGGGTTCACGCCTTGCCCTTACCTTTACCTTTACCTTTACCTTTACCCTTACCTTTACCCTTACCTTTACTACTCACGCTCTTCCCTTTCGTTTCATGATCTTTATCAAGGTTCAATTGGTGAGGGAGATAATTCAGGCCAGAAAAAGGAAAATGAGGATTATACCTCCGATGACACAACCGTCATTTGAGGAACTTCACCAATTGTCTGATAAATGGGGATCATTTTGGCAACATTGGCTAAATCTAAAACCTGGCGAACATAAGGTTGGGGATTCACGAGACTAAGGGGGATTTTTTTACTTTTAAGAGTTTGATGGGCAATGACCAAAATACCCAATGCGGAACTATCCACAAACGATACCTCTCCAAAATTTAAGACAATCGGCAACTCTTCTTTCATTGCCTCTCCTAAGCTGTCTTTAAAAATTTTTCTTACGCCAAAATCAAACCGTCCCGACAGATGCACGACCACGACATTTTCACTCTTTTCCTGTGTAACATTCATATACTCCTCCATGGTGTATGCCAAGAACCCTCCTTGACGATCCTGTGATCATCCAACTCAATTTATCGGTGAGGATTCGCAAAGAATTAATCACTCCTGCATAATCACTTTACCGTCAGATGGATTAACTCCATAACAGTGAAGAAAACTGCGATTGGCGCTTGATTGGCATTATGCCGCCATAGTTTTCTCTAACCCCTCCACAATTTATTCTCAGAACCACACAGAGTAAAGCGGTCATGAGTAAGAGATCCGTTCGTGCTGGGGAAGTCGAATGCGACTGTCCGATTCTATCGAGGGATAACAATTTAACGTATTGAAAGGTTACGCCTATCAACTGGCACAATCTGAACCGATCCATCCATAAAAAACCACACCCCCCACTAATCCTTCTTTACTCGGTACACTGATGTACCATTCACCGGAACACGCTCAAAATGATCATCCACGGCCAACGTCGTTTCCGTAGCTCCGAGAATCAAATACCCATGAGGGGCGAGAATGCCTCGAATACGTCGAAGAATATCTTTCCGGGTCTCCATATCGAAATACATCATGACATTCCGCATGAACACCAGATCCATTGGCGGAAAAACCAGCCACAGACCAGCCAGGTTCATCTCATGAAACTCGATCCTGTCCCGCACATCATCACGAATCTGCCACTCCATCCCTTGCCGTGAAAAATAAGTATTCAGCATAGGCTGAGAAAGACCCCGTTTGACTTCGAAGGGTCCATATCGCCCTTCCTGACCACGTCTGACCATTTCCTGGGAAAACTCAGTGGCAATCAAACGAATGTGCCAGGACGTCAGTTCCGGAAAATGGTGCAAAATCGTCAAGAGAATTGAATAGGGTTCCTGTCCGCTGGAACTGGCCCCGCACCAAATATGTACACGCTTGGCATCCCTATTTGTTTGAATCACTTCCGGCAGGAGCCGGTCTTTTAGTGCTTGAAATAGAATGAGGTCCCGAAAAAAACTTGTTTCGTTGATGGTCATGGCCTCCACAACCCGCTTGTGTAATGGGCCATAGGAAGTCTGTCGGAGGTGAGAAACCAGATCTGCTATTGATTTAAAGCCTTCCTGTCTGGCAAACGGCTCAAGCCGTGATTGCACTAAATAGATTTTCTCCTGCTCTAAAATCATGGCTGCCTTCGCCCGGACCAAGGTCCGGATATACGCAACATCTTCAAAGGTTATTTCTGGGACCACTATGCTTCTACTGGTAATTCGGCTAATAAGGAAACGAATGAATACGCACGTTCAAGGTACGCTCCTCGATTAAAGCCCATACACCGGAATGCACATCTCCCAGACCTGAAGGAAAAATGCAACACAGAGGCAACTTGGCCTCTATGGAAATTCAACCAAGTCCAAAAAAGAGGAATAAGATGAGGGCTCACAAGTATAGGGAAAACCTCAACGACCTCCCCATGGCAAATTGTACAATGAAAAAGTTCCGCCTCACGATGACAGGAGAATCACAAGGACCATTAAAAAGGCAATTGTGTCCATGTCTCGTGACCTTACCTACCCGGGAGGCTCCATCTAATGCGGAACCAGCATTTTCAAATGAGCCAGCATGGCCGCAGGGATGTCGTGTAGAGGAAGAATTTTGTCGACTCCTCCAGCCTTGATGGCCTCTTTTGGCATCCCAAACACGACACAGGATGCTTCATCCTGGGCAAAGTTAAAGGCTCCGGCCTGTTTCATTTCCAACATACCGGCAGCTCCGTCATTCCCCATTCCGGTCAGAATCACCCCAAGACTATTCCCCCCGGCAAACCGCGCGACTGATCGAAACATGACATCTACCGAAGGACGAAATCGGTTGACCGGTGGCGCTTGATTGAGAGAGACATAATAACGGGCACCGCTTCGGCGAAGTTCCATATGATAATTACCCGGCGCCAGCAAGGCCTGTCCGGGCAGGACGCTGTCACCTTCCTGAGCTTCTTTCACGTGAATCTGGCATAGGTCATTCAGCCGGTTCGCAAACGATTTCGTAAATTGCTCCGGCATATGCTGCGTCATAATGATGGGTGGAGTATTCGGTGGCAGCACTTCCAATAATTCCCGTAGTGCTTCGGTCCCACCCGTTGACGCACCAATGGTTATAATCGTGTCAGTGGTTTTAATCATCGCGGATTGGGCAGCCAGGGCTTTAATCCGTTCAGTACAGTCAGCAGGTGGAGTTCGTTTTTTCACGCTGGCGAGGGCGGCGATCTTCACTTTGCTGATAATTTGATGAGCTAAGTCCGAGAGCCCGTGCTGAATATCCACTGTGGGCTTCGTCACAAAATCCACAGCACCGGCTTCCAAAGCCTGTAGCGTCGTCGCGGCTCCTTGTTCAGTTAACGAACTCACCATCACCACCGGCATCGGCCGCGCGGCCATAATTTTCTGCAAAAAGGTGAGCCCATCCATTTTTGGCATTTCCACATCTAATGTCAGCACATCAGGATTCAGAGCCTTCATCTTATCCCTGGCGGCGTAGGGGTCAGGAGCCGTTCCAACCACCTCAATTTCAGGATCCTGCGCTAAAATTTCCGTCATGACATTTCGAATTAACGCCGAGTCATCTACAATCAACACGCGTATTTTTTTCTCATTCATACGGTTCCCTTCTGTGACAAAATTATTCCCTACTAAAGGAGTGAAAAGTCAGAAGTTAGAAAAAACCACCTGCAGCCTTTTGGTCCCTAAGCTCTCTTATCCCCTGTCTGGACTCCTTACTGTGAAAAGCCCTTTTCTTTGCACATCCTTCGTCATGCCCGACAGGTCTCCACGGGAAGCCATTAGCCATTTTTGAATGGATACCCGCAAAACCCCTGCGGATTTGACGAAGGGTGTCTTTCCTCTTCACGCCTTACGCTTTTCCCCTTACCGCATTCCCGACTGAGACTTCACCCGTAACGTCTTACTTTTTCCTCAAAATAGCGTGACGTCCGATTGCACCGGAGCATGTTGAAGCTTCTTCCGATACTGCCCCTCCTCCTTCGCAATCTCACTGGCCACGATACGGTCGAGTTTTTTCATGAGCACTTTTCCCGAATCGGTAAAATAATATACCTTCCGGGGACAGACATCTCCGATATCCGCCTTGATAGGCGACAGCCCCTCCTGTTCCAAAAAGGCGAGAGCCCAGACGGCATTTTGGGCCCCAATATCAATGGTGCCATCATAAATTTTCCCACCGCCAAAGACCTTCGCTTCGAGTCGCTCCTTTTTCCCGCCTCGCTTGAAAATATCGTTCATCAGCATTTCCATGGCAAAACTGCCGTATCGTCCTGAATCCGCCCAATTATCGTGTCCTTCAGTATTGGAAGGAGCCGCTAACATGAAATGATTCATCCCTCCCACGCCGGCCAGTGGATCTCTCAAACACACTGAGATACAGGAACCCAACACTGTATAGATGACTTTGGGCTCCTGGCTCACAAAATATTCACCAGGGAGAATGACGGCCACTTCATAAGGAAAGCGGGTATCCTGCATGCGGCGAATATGTCCAAATTCCATCAATCCTGTTGATGACATAATTTCCTTACCTTAAGGAGTACACCGTCAGGAGCAGGAGAAACGGGATGATGGTTTTCTTCTCCACGTCTCACTCCACTCACGCCTTACTATTCACGCCGACCGGTTTTTGATAAATGGTTGGGCGGAGATACGTAAATTGATGGTCGATCCATTGCAAACTTTCTGAATGTCCGATAAATAAATACCCCCCAGGCCGGAGATACCGGAAAAATTTCTCCATGAGCTTAGCTTGGGTGGGACGATCGAAATAAATCATGACATTCCGACAAAAAATCACATCCAGTTGACTGCGTATGGGAAATGTCGGGTCCATTAAGTTTATCCGTCGAAAGGCCACAAGACGTGCGACCTGAGGGCGCACCTGCAGTTTTCCCGACTGCGGACCTTTTCCTCGGAGAAAATGTCGTTTCACCAGATCATTGGGAAGTTGACTGACCCGCTCTTCCTCATAGATAGCCGAAGAGGCCTTTGCCAACATACGCGTAGAAATATCCGAGGCGAGAATTTTGATGTCCCATCGATTGATATCGGCAATCGCATCAGACAAGGTCATGGCAATCGTATAGGGTTCCTCCCCGGAAGATGACGCAGAAGACCAAATCCTCAAGGTCTTGGACGATTGCACCTCTGGAAGAACCTGGTCTCGAAGAAAATCAAAGTGCACCGGCTCCCGATAAAACTCCGTCTTATTCGTCGACACCAGATCCAGCAATTTGATCAACTCCTCTTCCCCGCCTTTCCCGCTTACGCAGTCGTAGTAAGCTTGATAGGAGGAAAGGTGAAGATCCCGAAGCCGTTTTCCCAAACGAGACACTAAGAGGGTTTTTTTTGGCTCATCAAGTTTGATACCAACCTGCTGATAAATCAGATGCTTAAACAGTTCAAATTCCTTGTCGGTCAACATTGCGGTCATCATCTTGTCCTTTATGGGCAATAACACCAAAGCCACCAGTGGGGAAGCGAGCAGCGAAGAGCAAAGAATGAACAGTCAGAATTAAAAAGTGAACAATCAGAACTTCGCCTTTTGCCTGCCCCCTCAATCCTTACCCCCTACTTTTTCTATGCCCTAAGCGACAATGGTGAGAAACTCCTCCCACCATCGCTCTCACTCACGTTTCATATCGAAGCTTCCGGAGTCCAACCACCACATTCATGTGTCCCAATTCTATGGTGATAATCGTGAGGCCGGAACACAAAAAGAGAACCGGCATAAACAGAGACCAATATTGCTCGAAGGCTCAGCCAAACCCATCACGCCCGACAAGCCATTGCTTGGTGACATACGCCACTAGTCAAAGACCTACCTGACCGCAGGCAACCATCATCAAATTCCTGTGTTCGGTCACATCATGTCGCTTGGCGGCACGGATTCCAAATAGCAATAGACCATAGGCCGTGGTCACTCCGACCGGAACCAACTTCCATAAAAGACTTTCAATGGCCATATTTTCTGCTGGAGGATTTCCGTTCAAGGAGCTTAATGAAGTGGAAACAATCGGTAAGGAACCTAAGGAAAATATGACCTCATGAGGCGTGAAAGGATAGACGATTCGCTTTACCCCTCATCCTTCAGCCTGACTACTTCCTTTTTTCGCTTCCACCTCGTCTTATCGGTACACCTATGACCGAATTGAAGGTCCGGAGATACTTTTTCAAAAAAGGAAACCCAGGGGGAATAAAAAAAGGCGAGGAAGGTTGTGAAACCCTCCCCGCCTTTGCTCAAGACGATTAGTCTTAAAATGAAATTATTTCAGTCTGACAACAATGGCTCCCATAAAGTCACCCTTCTTCCAATCTTTTTTGGTCGTCTTAGGATGTTTGTTATGGCAATCGGCACAGCTGTCCGCAATAGCATAATCGGCGGACATGCCAACGGTCGCCCCGCCATCTTCCGTCACGATCACTTTTTCTTTTCCTTTGGCTAATTCCGCTAACATTTCCTTTTCTTTTGCACTCTTGGGTGCATTGGACGCATACAAGGGATCGGTTCCCACCAAGGACAGATCAAATTCTTTTATTTCCTTTCCTAGTTCTTTCACGAATTGAGCAGGAAGCATCATGCCGTGGTCATCCTTCACCCAATCTTCATCAGGTTTCATGCCACCTTTGCTCGCATCGGCCACCACACCTTTGACGTAAACCGTTCTGGCAGCCTTAGCCGTTGCCAGGATGTACTTCGCCGCCAAATCCTTGGCAGCGTCTGCGGCTTGGCCCACCGGCACCATCAAGGCGAGCCCGATCATGAAGACGACAAACATCATTGCGAATGCAGCCCATCTTCTCATAACAGCCCTCCTCCTGTGAGTGTTGAAAAACATGGCGTGAACAAATCAAACCTTCTTATTCGGCACGCTAGAGTAGCCGACATAACCAGGAACAGTCAATATGAAAGTAACTCTGCCACTCCTTGAGAGGGCATCAAGTCGGAGAAATGAAAAGTGAAGAGGCCCCATTTGCAGAAGCCAGATTCACAAGCCAAAGAAGAGAAAATGACAGAATGAACATATAGAAGGGAAGGATCAGGAGAAAGAAAGGAAACCCTTCGTCAGCGAGAAGATTATTATATGCGGACGGAAAAATTTTTATAAGACGGAAGACGAAGAAAATTTCTTCGCCTTCCGCCTCACCCTTTACAGTTCCTTAGAATTCTTCAAAAAAATCATCCGCGGACTTTTTATGCCCGTTGGACGCCGAACTCCCAACGCCCACAGCAACCTCTCTTTTATTGGGAGAATGCTTTCCCTGTGCTGCACCGGTAATAGAGGAGACCGCACGAGAATGAGACCCCGTTCCGCCGGTCGATTGAGGGTGAACAGCTGCACGGGTTTTCGCCATGATCTCCGAACGTTGAGACCCGGACTCAGTCTGGACCTTGAAAAACTCGACCTGCCGCAACAGATCCTCAGCTTGTTGCGCCATGGACTGGGACGCTGAAGTCGCCTGTTCCACTAAGGCCGCATTTTGTTGTGTGCCTTGGTCCATCTGCATCACCGCCTTATTCACCTGATCAATCCCCGCCGCCTGCTCCTGGGACGCCGCGCTGATTTCCGAAATAATATCCGTTACCCGTTTAACCGAGTTCACAATCTCGGCCAGCGTCTGGCCCGAGCGATTGACCAACTCACTGCCACCCCCGACTTTTTGCACCGATTCGTTAATCAGCGTCTTAATCTCTTTGGCGGCGGTGGCCGAACGTTGCGCCAGATTTCTCACTTCCGAGGCCACTACAGCAAAGCCTCGTCCCTGCTCGCCCGCCCGTGCGGCTTCCACGGCGGCGTTTAACGCCAAGAGATTTGTTTGAAACGCGATTTCGTCGATCACATTAATGATATCCGCGATCTTTTTGCTGCTCTTATTAATCTCATCCATGGCCTCTACAGCTTTGTCCGTTACCGCGCCCCCCTTCTCCGCCACTTCCCGGGCGGCCACCGCCAATTGGTTCGCCTGCTTGGCGTTATCCGCATTCTGTTTAATGGTAGAGGTCATCTCTTCCATGGACGCACTGGTTTCTTCCAAGGCTCCGGCTTGTGCCGAGGTACGCCCGGCGAGATCCGAGGTACCAGCATTAATCTCAGAAGTTCCCGTCGTAATACCGGACACTGCTGTTTTTACGGACGCAATCACTTCACTCACCCGGTCAAACATCATATTAAACGACTCACTGGTTCGGCCGATTTCGTCCTGACTATTCACGCTGGCTCGACCGGTGAGATCTCCTTCCCTAGCTCGCACGGCCATAGACTCCAGACTCTTCATCGGCTGGACCACCAACTTCGCAATCATCAGGTACAACAGCCCCATCATCAAGACACCCACGGCCAGAATCCCCATATACATATTGCTGAGATTCCCTTGTAATTGTGCCGCGGGACCATCCATGGGAATCTGTACTGATACCGCTCCTAACATATCCCCGATTTTTTTTCCCTCATGACAGCCGATACAGGCTTGAGCGGTCGCCAAATCCGGGGTCGCACGGCGGAACATCATTTTCCCATTCACGGTATCGTTTTTGGTAAATTCTTTTTGGCCGCTAGCGAGGGCAACAAGAGCTTCTTTCTCAAAGGTATCTTGCGGAGCATTTTTGGGATTCAAGGGCGTGAGACTCACGATCCTGGCATTAAAGATCCCTTCCTCAGCTAAGAGCTCGGAGGTTTCACGGGCAAATGTGGCCGGAAAGGGAATCGTATCGGGCGCACTATGATCCACGCCGGTATTCATTCCAGCCGCCTTGGCTTTCACCACAAACTCTTTGGTCACATAGGCACGAGTGACCTCTATTTGTTTTTGAACAATATACGCCTGATCGGATAAGACCCGTTCAAGATCCGAATGCAACTGCTGACCGAGCAAATATGCTCCCGCAGCAAGCAACCCCGAGAAGACCAACATAATAGTCATCACCACTTTTGGACCAATGCCTATTGAATTCCAGACTTTCCCCATGCAACCTCCTAATTTCCTTGTTAAATAATCAGACTGGTTTACTAGAACTCTTCAAAAAAATCGTTCTCACGTTGACGGCGATCATGGCCATTCGAGCTGCCCACGCCAACCGGTTGAGACTTAGTCGTTGATTTTGGAGGAGAGACAGCCTTCACCGATTGTAATGGCTGACTCACAGCGGAAGACTTTTTGCCCCTTGCTAACGCAGGCGTGGCTCCAGACCCGCGTTGTCCCCCGGCATACTGCCGGTGCCCTGTCTCTTCTAACTTAAAAAACGCGACTTGACTCAACAGTTCTGTTGCCTGCTGCTTCATAGACTGGGAAGCCGACGTGGCTTCTTCCACCAAGGCCGCATTCTGCTGCGTGCCCTGATCCATCTGCATTACCGCCTTATTGACTTGATCAATCCCAGCCGCCTGCTCCTGGGACGCCGCACTGATTTCGGAAATAATATCCGTCACCCGTTTGACCGAGTTCACTATCTCGCCCAGCGTCTGGCCCGAGCGATTCACTAACTCACTGCCGTCACCTACCTTTTGCACCGATTCATTGATCAGAGCCTTGATCTCCTTGGCAGCCGACGCCGAACGTTGTGCCAGATTCCGTACTTCCGAGGCCACCACCGCAAACCCCCGGCCCTGCTCGCCTGCCCGTGCTGCTTCCACAGCGGCATTTAAAGCCAGGAGATTCGTTTGGAAGGCGATTTCGTCGATCACGTTGATAATATCCGCGATCTTCTTGCTGCTCTTATTAATCTCATCCATAGCCACCACGGCCTTGTCCGTTACCGCCCCACCCTTCTCCGCCACCTCCCGGGCAGCGACGGCTAATTGATTGGCCTGCTTGGCGTTATCCGCATTTTGCTTGATGGTGGACGTCATCTGCTCCATCGACGCGCTGGTCTCCTGCAATGCGCCCGCCTGAGCCGACGTGCGTTGCGAAAGGTCTTCATTGCCCTGGGTGATTTCACCTGAAGCGGTGGAGACATGTTCCGCCGCTTGGCGGACTTCAGACACCACTTTCACCAAATTATCCAACATGGCATTCATCGCCTTACCCATGCTTCCTAATTCATCATTGGATGTCACGGTGACGCGCCGACTCAAATCTCCGTCAGCCGCCCGTTGGGCCACTTCGCTGATGTGAACCAGACTCTTAGCCCCACGACGCCCAACCCACAATCCAACAACCAAAATCAGAACCAGACAAATAATGGCGGTCATGGTTAAATTTCGATTGAAGGCAATGGCCGCAGCCGTAGCTTCGGCTTTAGGAACTCTAACCAGGACCGACCAATTCATCCCCGGATAGCCCAAGGCACCTTTCAGATGGGTATATCCACCCATTTGCCAGATGCTCTTCCCGTCGTGGAGGGCCAATTGATAGCCTGTTTTCCCGTCAACGGCGAATTGTGCGCTTTCTACCCCGGCTTCGGCGAGATTGAGTTTAAACAACGTTTTTTCAAAATCATGAGTCATGTCCTCTGTGCCTTGATTGGAAGGATCATAATCCACAAGAACCTGTCCTTTATCGCCGAGCAGTGAAATTTCCGATCCTGCCCATCCGGCCCCTTTCAGCTCTTGATACGCGGTCTGCACGATTTCTTCCACCAGAGAAAACTTGACCCGGTTGCTCCAATACCCGATCAGATCGCCATCCACATACACCGGTGCAGAAAATCCCAAGGTTAATCCGTCATCTCCCGAATACACCGATTTCACATCTTTATCGACATGGACGTCCTCAATGAAGGTCCCGGTCGCCCTATCATTGCCGGGAGCGGTAAAGGGTTGTTTGGTGGTAAATTCTTTGGCTTCCATCGCCTTAAACCACGGGGCGTCCGAATATTTCTTGGAATAAATGGCCGTGGTGTCGATCGGATTCCCGTTCGCATCCTTGGAGTTGACGGCCATCACATCTCCAACCGGGTCTACCAGTATCGTCAAATAATAAATACCGGATGTCGCAACGTACTGGTTCATTGCACTCGCAATGGCATTATTCTCCTTGCTATACCAATGGTAGCGTTCACCCACAATCCTGTTGAGTCCGAAGGATTGAGGATCCCCATACCGTTCGAACAAATTCCGGTCGATTTTATCCCCGATCGTCTCCGCCATGGCTTGCACACGCAGACCGGCAGCGGTTTCCATTTCCCCGGTAGCCGAAGATCCCAAGTACCCCACCGCGGCCATCGGTACAATGCCAAAGATGGCGAACAACACCACCAACTTGGTTGTAATTCCCAAACTGAAAATTGTGTTCACCATCCTGTTCATAAGATCCTCGCTGACTTCTTTAAAGTTGTTGTTGGCCGCCGGTGTGCCGGACCATCCATGGTCCCTTTCGTTCCCGGTCAGGCATGGACCTCAGCTTGTTCTTCCACGTCTTGAATTTTTTCCACGACGATGACTTCCTCCTCCGTGAGAACCCGATCAATGTCCAACAGGGTCACTAAGCGATCCTGGGCATTACCGATGCCGGCGATAAACGTGACATCGACCGAGGTGCCCATGTCCGGAGGGGCCTGGATATCCTTGGCATTCATATCCAACACATCGGACACCGCATCGACCAGAAAGCCCATCACACGATTCCGGACATTAACCACAACCACCACGGTGAACGACGTGGGTTCGGTCACCCCCATGCCGAATTTCATGCGAAGATCTACAATGGGCACAATTGTGCCACGAAGGTTGAGCACCCCTTTGAGAAATTCCGGGGTATTGGGGATCCTGGTCACCGTGGTGTATCCCTTAATCTCCTGCACTTTCAGAATATCCACTCCGTAATATTCATCCGCCAGATTGAAGGTCAGATATTGTTGATCGTCCCTGGCATACGTCGTTCGAATCGAGCGTTGTTCTGTGGGTTCACCTGTTGCGGTGGTCATCATTAGGCTCCTTTGTTATGAACATCATCTTTATGGCTCAATACTTATCATCCTTTTCCCTCATAAGGCGTGAAGCGTAAGGCGTGAGGGGGAAAGCTGTCTTTTTCTTCACGCCTCCCGTCTGCTTCGCCTCACGGTTTCACGCCGCCGCAATGTGGCCAACCCGTGCCAATTTGGCCAATCCCGGTACATCCAAGATCAAAGCCACTTGCCCGTCCCCCAGAATTGTGGCTCCGGAAATAGCCTCGACCTTGCGAAAATTTTGCTCCAAACTCTTAATGACCACTTGTTGTTGGCCGGTCAGTTCATCCACGAGCACGGCCAATCGCCGACCATCGGTTTCCACGATCACCAACAATGCCTGCGAGGGATCGGTAAAGTCTGGCGTGAGAGTAAAGGCCTCATAGAGCTTGACCACCGGCACCCATTCTCCACGAAGATTGACCACCTCGCCTTTCCCCACGATCCGTTGCAACTCATTGGGTTTAGGGCGAATGGATTCGGTGACCGCAATAAGCGGGATAATGTAGTTATCCTGACCGACCCGGACAGTCATCCCGTCAATAATGGCCAGCGTGAGCGGCAATTTCAGCGTGAGACGGGAACCCTTGCCCATCGTGCTCTGAATGTCCACTGACCCGCCCAGACCTTCGATATTTCGCTTCACCACATCCATCCCTACCCCTCGACCTGACACATCGGTGATGGTCTCCGCCGTGGAAAATCCAGGACGAAAAATCAGTTGATATACGGCTTCATCCGACATATTGCTCCCATCGGCAATAATCCCCTTTTCGACGGCTTTCTTAATGATCTTTTCCCGGTTCAATCCTCGCCCGTCATCCTCCACGGCAATACAAATATTCCCGCCATCGTGATACGCATGAAGACGAATGGTCCCTCGCTCCGATTTGCCTTGAGCCACCCGGTCTTCGGGTAACTCCAACCCATGATCGGCCGAATTGCGAACCAGATGGGTGAGCGGATCGCCAATCGCCTCAATCAGCGTTTTATCCAACTCGGTTTCCTCCCCGGACATGACCAATTGAATCTGCTTGCCGCTTTTCCCTGCGAGATCCCGAACTAACCGTGGGAACCGGTGGAATGCACTGCCGATCGGCATCATCCGAATGGACATGACCCGTTCCTGGATCTCCCGGGTATTGCGTTCCAATTGGGTGATCCGTTCCTGGAGAACGGGAAGCTGCGCGAGAGTGAACTTCTCACTCAGATCCGTAATCATCGATTGGGTAATCACCAACTCTCCCACCAGATTGATCAATTTATCGATTTTTTCCGTATCGACCCGAATAGACGCCACTTCATTTTTTTTCAATTGCTGCTGTTTCTGAAGCGCCTTATCGACTTGTTGGGGAGACGCCTTTTTCTCTTCCACCAGAATTTCGCCAAGAGGCTTTTGCTTGGACAGGCTTTCGGCGACTTGCTCCGGAGTCACCACTCCTTCTTCCACCAGAATATCCCCCACCCGTTTATAGAGTTCCGGTTTTTTCGGTGCGCAATCGATGATGGCTAATTCGCTGCCATCCCGGACAAACGCAAACACCTCCTCAATCTGGCCGATAGAGGCATCCGTTTCCAATTCCACCCTCCAACTGAGATAACATCGTTCTGGATCGAGTGTGTCCAACGGCGGGAGACCATCGGTTCGCACATGAAGCACTTTCACAATGCCTAACTCATGCAATTCCTTGAAGATCTGGGCAGGATCCATGCCCCGTTGAAATAATTCCGGTAAGGCGTTCCAATCAATCTGGACCTTTCGCCACGTGGCGGCTTGAGATGGAGAACCCTGGGGACCGGTTTCAGCTAAAGACCCCTCATGTGAAGCGATCGGTCCCTTCTGACAGGCCTCCAGTTCATCTTCTAAGGCGTGAATGGCTGTTTCATCTGCCGCCTCACCCCCTTGCGCCGCGTCCAACAGACTTTTCAAGCCGTCCAATGCCCGTAACAGTACATCGATGACGTGAGGCGTCACGGGCATTTTTTCATTCCGAAGGTCATCCAGAATGTTTTCCATTTTGTGGGTCAACTCGGCAATGGCCGTAAAATGAAACATCCCCGCATTACCTTTAATCGAATGGGCGCCCCGAAAAATTCGGTTCAATAAGTCCAGGTCGTTCGGACGTTGCTCTAACGCCAATAAACCGGACTCGATAGTTTCAACATGTTCTGCGGATTCAGTAAAAAATGAATCTTGAAATCGTGAGAGATCAACTGCCATTATTCGACTCCTTTAAGAATGGACGGAGAATTTATCTTTTCGTGAGGCGTGAAGCGTAAGGGGTGTGACGATTTTTGATGCCTGATTAACCCACTCAGCATCTTATCTAGTCGGTTCATCGCACTTTCAAGTTCATTCACATCCTTTGCCTGTAACCACCCAAGTCGTTTGCTAATATCCAGTTGAGTATCCAGCTCACTTAACGATCCCTGAGAAACATGCAAATACTGAATAAACTCTTTTGGGGTTTGCCGCGCCGCACCTTCCGCGATATAACTAGGAATACTGACTGCCGCTCGCCGCATCTGACTGGTAAGACCATATCTCTCCTGTTCAGGAAAAGTTTTTGTTATTTGGTACCCATCAGTCACAAGTTACATTGCTAAATTCCATACATCCAATTTTTTATGTGGCTTATTCAAATTTCCCTTTAGCTTTCGCCTCCCGTGTCACGCCTTATCCCCTGACGCCTCACGTTTCACGCCTCACGTCCTCTCAGCCGGGCAGGACTTTCTTAATCGTGGCTAACATTTGTTCTGGATTAAACGGCTTCACAACCCACCCCGTGGCTCCGGCACTTTGGCCTTCTTTCTTTTTGTCATCAGATGACTCGGTGGTTAACATCAGAATCGGGGTGAACTTATGGGCGGCCATGCCCCGTACGGCCTTAATCAGAGAAATCCCATCCATGTTCGGCATATTCAGATCCGTAATCACCAAATTGGGCTTCGCCCCTCCATTGAGCTTATCCACGGCTTCTTTTCCGTCCCCAGCCTCGATCACCTCGTAGCCGGAACCGGTCAGCGTAAAACTCACCATTTGACGCATCGAGACGGAATCGTCCACGACTAAAACTGTCTTGCCCATAGCTTTACCTCACTTTGATTCTGTGAATTTCTCGGTTGACGCTGTACGATCAGCATTGAACTTGCGACCTCCACCCAATTTTTCAAAAAGCCGTAACAGTGAGGTGTAGGAAGAAGAACTACACCTTCACGCCGGACCCTTCACGTCTTCAGAATAACGTGATGTTATCTCCTTCATCCGACCCGGTTCCGACCATCACCGTCCCTTGACCCGAACGCGCAGCCTGCATCGTGAGGCGTTCAGACTCCATGGTGTAGGTGTGCTCGAGATTGCGGATTTCTTCGAGCACCTTCGGCATCATGTCTATACCGTCCGTATCGTCGGCCACGGCTTGAATCGGCGCATGAATTCGCTCCAATGGCTGGTACACATGCTCTAATTTTTGACGGGTAATATCTTGAAATTGCATGGACATGACAATTTGGCCGATATCCTTGCCCAGTTCTTTGGTTCGTCCAGAATTGTGCCCAACGCTCTTTTTTAAGGTCTCATTTTTTTGACCCATGATCTTGATCATCTCCAGAACCTGGTTCTGAGCTTCGACCGTTTCCGATAAGTCTAATGACGCCAACACCTGGAGTTCCGACATGGCCGATTCGGTTGTGCCTTTCACGGTCGTCGCGAGAGTACGAATTTGCTCTGAGGCCTGCGCAGACCGATTGGCCAATTTCGTCACTTCGTCAGCCACCACGGCAAACCCTCGGCCATGCTCTCCCGCCCGAGCGGCTTCAATCGCCGCATTGAGCGCTAAAAGTCGTGTTTGATCGGCAATGAATTCGACTTCCTCCACCACCTCTGAAATTCGAGAGGTGGTTTCCAATGCCTGCTCCATCACACTCACCGTGGCGAGCGTCACCGTGGTCGTCTGTGTGACTTGTTTGACAAACATTTCTATGGTCTTTTGCGTGTCATGAAGGATACGATCGACGGTAAAGTCATCTTTCCCACCATGCCCATCTGCCATATGTAGCAACGCTTCGGTTTCCTCCACCTGCTCCCTTGCATTTCGTGAAATGGCCTGAAACCGCTGAATCAGTCCGTCGGCCGCTTGTCCTGTTTCTTGAATCACTGCCTTAATCTGTCCCACAAAGACCGGAAACACCGGTGCCAGACACTGGCAAAAGGCCTTCCAGTTCTCCAACCAACGGCGCTGAGCCTGAATGCTTTCCTGCAGTTGCTGTTCCAACCGATGAATTCGCATCTGCCTGCTCCTGGCGCCCAAGACATATCCAATCCCGGCTCCGGCCACCACTACACCCATCCATACCATCCAATCACCATTCACACATCACCTCATTCTTGGATCTCGATGAATATCGACTGCATTATTTCACGATTCTGCGTTACGACTCTTGAGTCGGGAGAAACTGTGCAAATCCAATTTGCTCAAACTTGTCACGAATACGATTGGAATACCCCTGCACGGTCACACGTCCGGAGCGGGTCGCTGAGACCATCAACTGCACGCAGGAGGAGTCCATACGGTCCACCCCGCCTAAATCAATTGCAAGAGGCCCTTGTTGTTGATGCAAGGATACTAAATCGGCGTGAAATTGTGCTGCTTCAAAAATGGTGAGATCGCCTCGTGGCCTGAGAATCGCCTCATCAGGAATCATTGACGTGACTTGGCATTCTTCCATGTTACCCTCTCATTTTTCGAAAAAAAACGTGGACATTCCAACAACCCATCCGGCCTAGTCTGACGCTTCCATTTCCAAGTAGGCCCCTTCGGCCTATCAAGGAATAAACAGAAGACAACGAGACCTTTCGGAGGCCAATGGACCTTACTTGAGAAGGACTCATTTTTTTATCGTGATGTCCATAACCTGAGGTGAAGAGCAAGGGACTAGGGGAAATGTGTTGGAGCCGGAAACCGTTTTTCTCACGAATGACTCCTCACACTCGATCCGATTGATAAGCGGCCATAGGGATTTCAGATGAACGCGAGCCCACTTCTTCACCGATCGGCAAGTCATTCTTGATGACACACACAACCTGATTGCCTTTCCCTCGATATTCGACTCGTGAGAAACTTAAGGCCTTGGCCATTGCAATACCCCTTCCGTGACTTTCCAAAATTCGATCCGGATCAATCTGTTCATACTTCCGCCAGTCGAATCCGGAACCCTGGTCGGTTATGGTCACCCGTATGCAATCCAGGCACCGTTCAAACAACACGTCCACCACCTTATGGACATGCTCAGGCAACCCCGCCCGATGTTGAATCTCTTTCTCCCACGTTCCACTTGCCTGGAGGGCTGTTTTTTCATCGAACCCGATTCCCAAATTTCCATGCTCCACGCCATTGGCCAACAGTTCATTTAACCCGAACACAACTTTTTCTGAATTGGGACAAGCTCGCCCCAATAGGAATGCCAGATCATATGCCTCTTCCATGGTACGAACGTGGAAACGCCCTTGCTGCAATAATTCAACAATCTGGGACTGTTGGTGAAGATTTCGGCATATCCGTTTCCATTTCAATCCCTCCTCAACCGCGGCATTCACAATCCGCAATAAGAGCCCCTGGTCAAAGGGCTTGATGAGATAAAAAAAGACCCCCGCTTCAATCCCTTCGCCTATTTCTTGCGGAGATCCGGCTGCGGTTTGCATCACAACCGGAAGCCATTGGAGGAGCTCATCAGCTTTCAGATGCGCCAAAAGATCAAGACCATTCATACCCGGCATCATTCGATCTAACACCATGGCATGGAAATCCCGTCCATCCTCTCGTAAATACGCTAAGGCCTCCTCACCATTATGTGCCTGAACAAGTTCATAGGGTTCATCTTTGAGACATTCGACAAGAACATCCAGATTTAACTCATCGTCGTCCACCAATAGGATTCGGGGAGATGTGTGTGTCATATATGCCATTTCGACAACGGCCAATCGTGAGTTGTCAGGGTGGAACGAAGAGGTGAGGGGATAAGGCTAAAGGAGTATCTGGCTTCTATCTCCTCACTCCTGACGCTTCACCCCCCACCGCTAAAATTCCACTCCGAGTAACGCGACGTCATCCTCAAACACGCCTTTGGCATTCCATGTCCGGCTCTGCTCGATAATACGGGACAATCCCGACTGCATCGGGTGTCCGGCGACCTCCTCCAGTGCCTTCTGAAGCCTGTTTCTCCCCCAGATCTCTTCCTGAGGATTCATCACCTCATAAATCCCATCACTATAGAGATACATCCGGTCACCGGGATTCACGGAGATGGAATCAGTTGCATACGCCTCGTTACGCGAAAAGCCAATAGGCCAGGATCTCTCGCCCAGCACCATCGACGACCGGTCGGTTTTCACAATAATTGAACCGGGATGTCCCGCACTCGCATATCGAAGAAGGCGCGTGGAACATTGCCACACCCCAACCCAGATCGTGAAATAATCCCCGTCATCGCTCATGGGATATTGTTGATTCAGACTCGTCAGAATCTCGCCCGGATCGTAAGAGGGAAACAATTGCTGCATATGTTCTCCCTTGAAAAGCAGAGATAACGACACGGCCCGCAACGCCGGCCCGATCCCATGCCCCGACATATCCAACACCATGAGACCGAGATGGTCGTCCCCCCATCGGGCGATCTGAAAGAAATCCCCTCCCAAATGGGAAGACGGCAAAAATTCCCACTCCACCCGCACTCCAGGTATCACTTCACCGGTCCGGGGTAGGAGACCTCGCACAAAGGTGGAAGCCGAGCGGAGTTCAGAGTCTAATTCGGCCTGCTTCTGTGATAACAATCGATTAGACTTTTCCACATACAACATCAACTGTCGGGCTCGAAGGCCCGCGCACACTCTGGCGACAATTTCATGCTCGGACGCGGTTTTGGATAGGAAATCATCGGCTCCCCGGCTAAGCCCTTCGGCAATTTGTGTCGGGTGGTCCAATGCCGTCATCAGGATAAAATGAATCGTGCGATAGCGTTCATCCTGTTTAATCGCTTCACAAAGTCCGGGACCATCAAGACCGGGCATCACCCAATCCGAAAGGATGAGATCCACCGGTTCCTGATTCAGGATGGCCAGAGCTTCTTCCCCACTACCGGCCTCCAATAACCGACACGGCAGTTTGGCCAAACGCTTCTTGGCAACCATCCGCATAACTTTTTCATCATCCACAATGAGAATGGTATAAAGAGGATCGCCGGGAGGCGTTTTCATATCGAGGACTTTTTCCGTCGTCATCCGCTTCATTGAACCCACAGAGATATTCCGGAATTGAGTAACAAGGGAAACGTGAAGGTCGATACTCGATACACCATGTCAGGTATGACGGAAAAGTTCTCACTGCTTAAGCCCCACTCCTCACGCCTTACTCCCTCAAGCATGTCTACGGACCGAGCCGGGTATGGAGAAGGGCCTTCAGACGAATCATGGCTTGGGCATGTAACTGACAAATGCGGGATTCCGTGACGTGCAATACGACTCCAATTTCTTTCATGGTCAGCTCTTCAAAATAATAAAGGGTCAACACCAGCCGTTGACGTTCCGGCAATCGTTCAATGGCATCGACCAACGCCTGGCGAGCATCCTCCGACACCAAAGTCTCCAACGGCGAGGGTTGGTCTCGATCGGCCAGCGCATCCAAGATGGGATGGGAGTCTTCATCATTGGAGCCCAAATCATCGAGACTTAACACGACGGCCCCTTTGGCTTGCAGAAGAGTCTCGTCCACCTCTTGAGCCTCCATGCCTAAAGATTCTGCGAGCTCATCCTCCGTCGGTGGCCGCCCTTTGCGTTTCGTCCATTCATTGGCCGCATGCTGAATTTTCCCGATGCGCTCCCGAAGCGACCGCGGGACCCAGTCCATCGCCCGGATTTCATCGAGCATCGCTCCACGAATACGAAACTCGGCATAGGTACGAAATTTTATTTCTCGTGAGGGATCAAACTTCGTCAGGGCATCCAGAAGCCCGACCATCCCGGCACTCATGAGATCTTCCACATTGAGCCCACTCGACGCCCGCATGGCCATTCGCATCGCCATGTATTTAATCACCGGCAAAAATTCCTGAACCAACGTCTCCCGTTCCTGCGTGGAGAGGGCAAGTTTCGTCGGATTGGACGATGCCGGTTTCTCCGAAACCGAACTCTCTGAAACCGTTGTTACCGCGCCACGTTTCATACGTTATCCTTCCGTCACAGTTCGAGTGGCTCCCAAGGCAGCAGGACCAAACAGTTGAAAGCCCCCCTGCCAGGAACAATCTCCCCTCCAATCATTGAGGGTCTTCACCAACGAAGAAAAGGCTCGACTCGCTGGGGCGCGCGGATAGACATCGCACACCGCGCGTTGTTGAGCCACGGCCATCGTCACATAATCGTCGGCGGGAACACAGCCGAGGTAATCGAGCGAAATATTTAAAAACCGATCGGTCACCAAACTCAACTTCCGAAACACATCTTTGCCTTCCTGGGTATGTTTCACTTTGTTGACCAGCATGCGGAATGTCCGTAAGTGATAGCGGGTCGAGAGGATTTTGACCAGGGCATATGCATCAGTCAGAGACGTCGGGTCGGGCGAAACCACCACCAGTGTTTCGTGGGCCACTAAACTAAAGTACAACACATTGGCCGAAATCCCTGCCGCACAATCAATGAGCAGCAAATCCGGCGGAGACGCCAACTGAAGAAACGCCGATTGCAAATGGAGTTGCTGCTCATGCGTCAGCTGAGTAAATGCCTGACCTCCGGAGGTCGCCGGCAACAGGCGAATACCTTCGGGCCCGGTCACGAGGACGTCTTGCAAGCCTCGCTGCCCGGAGAGCACGTCCTCAATCGTATATTGCGGGGTGAGGCCGAGGAGGATGTCGACGTTTCCTAAGGCGAGATCCGCATCCATGATCAAGACCTTCCGTCCCTGCCGAGCCGCAGCCACCGCTAAATTCGCGACGACATTACTTTTCCCTACCCCGCCTTTTCCGGAACTGACCGCAATCACCTGAATCCGTGAAGGATCCTGTGGGTTGGTGGTCATGGCGGCACGCAATCCACTGGCTTGATCCAGTCGTCGTTGCGCCGGGACGTCAGGCACTAGGACCGGTGTGGATAATGACCCGGCCATTAGTGCGCCACCCCCGATAACGGCACACGTTCTTGAAGGACCTGGCCTGGTGAGTGGCCCCAAGCCAATTCAACGAGGCGTGTCCGGGTGGCGATTTCTAAATCTTCAGGCACACGCTGTCCGGCAGAGAGATAGGAAACCGGCAGTCCCGTCTGTGACAAGACGTTATACAGACCGCCGCCCATCGATACCTCATCCAGTTTCGTGATGATGAGCTTATGGATAGGAACCGATTGATAGCGGCGAATGGTGTCCATCTGCACCGACTCTGCCATTGGAGCGGCTAACACCAGATGCGTTTCGACGTGTAATTGTCCTCGGGTAATCGCCAGCAATTCATCATACCCGGCTTGATCCTTGGGGCTTCGACCCGCCGTGTCAATCAACAGCAAATCCGCATGCTGATGTCGTCCCATGCATTCCATAAAATCCTTGTGGGACACGGCCACCTCCAAAGGAATTTTTAAAATTTTGGCAAACACCCGAAGTTGCTCTACCGCTGCCACACGATACGTATCCAAGGTAATCAACACGGTTCGCCGATGCTCATCCTGTTGACGGGCCAACCCTGCCAGCTTGGCAATGGTCGTCGTTTTTCCCACCCCGGTCGGCCCAACCATCATCATCACTTTTTGGCCATAATGCTTGGACACCGATGGACCCGAGACGGCTACGGTCTCCTCCATACGTTCCCACAACAGACTTTTCATGGCTTCACGATTTCCCACACCGGCTGTCCCGAGCGTTTCCACTACCGCACGAACTAGATGATGCGCAGTCTGAGGATTCACGCCCTGACTCACCAAGGACTGGTAGACATCCATCACGTCTCCAGGTAACCCTTCAACACGTTTGTCCATCTGACTTCCCAAGACTTCCCCCACCACAATCCGCAAGCCTTCTAATTCTTGTCGCAAGGGCCCTAACACCCGTTCAGGGTCGTGTTGTTCTTCCCGCAACCGTTGAATTTCCTGGCGCATCTCCTGGAGGTTCTGAGTCACCGGATCGAGCACGGTTGCCACCTGAAGAGCTTCTGAAAAACTGGCATCCGGTTTGGGTTGTCCCGGTTGACGAACCGGCACCTCAGGCACAAAACGTTTGGCCATGAGGGACTGAAGGGATCGATCAACACGTGCGGCAGGGCCTTCCTCCGCCTGAGCCGAACGATCCACCGCCGCGGTGACCTCAATGACGGACTGACTAAGCAGACCGAACAAGCCTCCCCCTTTTTGAATACGACGCGACGAGACGATGACCGCCTCAGGTCCCAGTTCGGCTTTGACCGCTTGGAGAGCTTCTTGTAATGAAAGGGCTTCAAACCGTTTCAGCTTCATGTGGCATCCTCACAACTTCAATAGCTTGAATTTGGGTTTTAGGGTCCAACTCGTTCGGAGAAAGTACCGCCAGCGCATGCACGCCCGGCGAGACTAAGCGATACAGTTGGGATCGAATCGACTGGGAACATAACAGCACAGGTTGATATCCTTGGCTCACGACTCGCTCAATGGCCTGACGGACCGACAGAATCACCTGATTCAATAAACTGGGAGGCAACCCGCCTTGCTCTCCATTACCACCCGGACGCATCGCCTCCATCAGGCGGCGATCCAGCATCGGATCCAGACTAATCACCTGCAGCAATCCGTCGGGATTGGCGTATTGTGACGAAATTGTTCTGGATAAATTTTGCCGAGCATATTCGGTCAGGGTGTCAGGATCCTTACTCTGAGTGGTGTAATCCGCAACAGTCTCTAAAATGGTCCGTAAATCGCGGATCGACACTCGTTCCCGTAAGAGATTTTTGAGAATTCTCACCACCGCTCCTAACGATATTTGAGTCGGAATCAAGTCATCCACCACCTTGGGATACGTCTTAGCGAGGTTATCCAGCAAATTCTGGACCTCTTGCCGACCCAGCAATTCATGCCCATTCGTTTTAATAAATTCGGTCATATGCGTGGCAATAATGGCCGGGCCATCGACGACTGTATAGCCATCCATTTGAGCACGCTCTTTTTCGGTCGGAGCAATCCAGACGGCCGGCAATCCGAAACATGGATCTTTTCCGGGCTTTCCTTGCAGACCCTTTTTGGCATGACCGGGATTGATGGCCAATAAATGCCGGGGCACCAATTCTCCCTTGGCCACCTGAATCCCCTTCAACAAAATTTTGTACTCATGCGGTTTAAGCTGGAGATTATCCCGGATATGCACGGCGGGCACGACAAATCCCATATCAAGAGCCGTTTGGCGCCGGATAGCCCGAATCCGTTCCAGCAACTCTCCTCCCTGAGCTTGATCAACAAACGGCACAAGTCCATAACCGACATGCAGCTCCATAAGGTCGGGAGGAGTCACGGAATCCACCGATTCCGTGCCGGAGGAGATCGCCGGATCTTTTTTCTTGGGGAGATTTTTCAGCCGAGTGGCTTCCTGCTTCTGATTCCACAACACGTACGCGAGTCCGGCGGTCATCGATCCCAACAACAAAAACGCGACATGCGGCAGCCCGGGAAGAAATCCTAAAAAGAACAACATTCCGGCTACGGCAGCTACAAGATGGGGATTGAAAAATATTTGATCGGTTAAATCACGTCCAAGGCTGGTTTTGGTCGAAACCCTCGTCACGATGATACCGGCGGCCGTCGACATAATCAGGGCCGGGATTTGAGCCACAATGGCGTCCCCGACCGTCAGCAGGGTGAAGCGTTTAGCGGCTTCAATGATGGACATCCCGTGCTCCAGCACACCGATGCCCAATCCACCAATGACGTTGATAAAGATAATGAGCAACGCGGCAATCGCATCGCCACGAACAAACTTACTGGCACCGTCCATCGATCCGTAAAAATCGGCTTCCTGTGAAATGGCCTCCCGGCGTTTCCGCGCTTCGCCTTCGTCAATGATCCCCGCATTCAGATCCGCATCAATACTCATTTGCCGACCGGGCATCGCATCCAGGGTAAATCGGGCGGCGACTTCCGCAATACGGGTGGCGCCCTTGGTGATCACGACAAAATTGATAATGACCAGAATGGAGAAGACCACAATGCCCACCGCATAATTCCCCCCGACCACAAACTCCCCGAACACGGCAATGACCTGCCCGGCTGCAGCGGGGCCTTCGTTCCCATGCATGAGAATGGCCCTCGTCGAAGCAATGTTCAGCGCAAGCCGGAACAACGTGGTGAGTAACACCACCGAGGGGAAAACGGAGAATTCTGCGGGACGCCCGGCATGCATGGTCACGAGTAAAATCAAGACAGCCAGCGTTATGCTAAAGGATAAAAAGAGGTCTAAAAGAAATGAGGGAAGGGGTAAGAGCATGAGGAGGAGCATCCCCACCACTCCGACCGGCAAGAGGACATCCCCATAATGCGCGGGAGTCAGTTCGTCTCGTAACTTTTGAGAATCAAATGCCATGCGTGCCTTGATCGGTTACCGTTGTCGCATATGGTTGTAATGTATTTCCACACGACTCTCTTCAACCTCGTGAGGCGTAAGGGGTGGAAAGTGAGAAGTCAAAAGTTTAGAAGGAACGCAGGAAATCTGTTTTTTCTGCGTTCTTTTTACTTTTTACGTCTTCCTTCTTGCTTTTCACGCTTCACGTCTTCAATTTCCCTCATGCATGTTCTTCAGGCGATAGACGTAGGCCAACACCTCAGCGGCCGCCTGATACAACGCACTGGGCACTTCTTGACCGATTTTTACGGCCTTATACAGTCCTCGAGCCAAACTGCGGTTTTCAATAATCGGCACTCCCGCATGACGCGCGATTTGCTTTATCTTGTCCGCCATAAATCCTGCGCCCTTCGCCACCACCACCGGCGCATCCATTTTTCCTGTTTCATACCTGAGCGCCACAGCCACGTGCGTAGGGTTGGTAATCACCACATCGGCTTTAGGCACAGCCTGCAACATCCGTTGTCGGGCACGTTCCCGTTGTATACTGAGCCGGCGGGATCGAATCTGCGGATCCCCTTCCACATCCTTCGACTCGTCTTTGACTTCCTGTTTAGTCATCTTGTGATCTTCGGTATGCTGCCACCGCTGATACACGAAATCGATGATCGCCAACAGGAGCAGCGATCCTCCGACCGACCACATAATGTTCTCCAGGAGACCCCACACACCCCCAACCGCCTCCGTTAACTCAAGAAGGGGAAGTTGAAGAATCGCGAGCAGATTATGAGACAGAATCAGATAGGCAATTCCACTCACGCCTGCTAATTTAAGCAGGGACTTTAAAAGATCGACGACCCCTTTCCAGGAAAAAATGCGCTTCAACCCATTGGAGGGATTCAATTTGGACGGCTTGGGTTGCAAGGCCTTTTCAATCCAAAGCGGCCCCGTTTGCAGGATAATGGCGAGAAAGGCGAATACCCCAACCAGGAGCCCGAACGGAATCAGGGGAACAAAGGCCTGATAGGCAATATTTAACAACAGGACATGTGTAGACTGAGCATCTAACTGAAGAGTTCCGGCTTGCCCCAACCACTGTCGGTAATGATCAAAAAATTGGACAAACGCGTGAGGCGCCCACAGAGAAAGCAGCCCAACCCCACCCAACAACACAAACAACGATGGCAATTCCCGGGTCATCGGCACCTGGCCCTTGCGACGAGCCTCCGCTAAACGTTTCGGACTCGGTTGCTCCGATTTATCCGCCCCGTCTTTATTCTCAGCCATGCCCTAATTCCTGTAATAAGTCCCACAAGACCGTTTCCATCCCGACAATGGAGTCTTGAAAAACCAAGGCAATGAAGGGCAAACCCAGGCCTAGCACCAACAAACCGACCGCAATCGTAATGGGAAAACTGGTAAGCATCACGTTCATCTGGGGAACCAGCCGGCCAAGAATCCCCATGATGAAATGCACCAGAAATGTGGCCCCCATCACAGGGAAGGCCAGCTTCATTCCCGTGTCGTAGGTGCGTTGAATCACTCCGGTCACATCGCTCAGAAGGGGGGCGCTCAAATGGGCGCCAAAGGGGGGGATCAAAAGAAAACTACTGCCCAACGCCAACAACACCAAATGATGCCCATCGACTTGAAAGTACAGAAGGGTTGCCAGAATGGTCAGTAATTGCCCGAACACCGGGGTTTCCACTTGCGTGACAGGGTCCAACACACCGGCCATGGCAAACCCCACTTGAAAGCCCATCACACTTCCCGCCAGTTCCACCGCCGTCATGATTAATCGCAGGGCCAAACCTAAGACCAGACCGACGAGCAATTCGGCACCCAAGGCGATTACCAGATTTCCAGGTTGCAACCAATTGGGAGGAAGAGTAAACGTCACGATGGGCATCAACAGGATGGCGATGATCACCGCCATGCCGATTTTGATGCGACTCGGAACCGACTGTCCCCCCAGCAACGGTAACGCCGACAAGATAACGGCCGTGCGCACGAGTACGACGACGAATTGCCACACTTGCTGAATCGCCATATCCCATTGCAACACCGGTTACCGGACATCTTTCTGATACATGCCGCAGATCGACTCCCTCGATTATTGGGCAAACTCGGGTATCCTGGCCCATACCCCCGTCATGAATCCCACAAGGATTTCCACCATCCAGGGAAATGTCACCAAGAGCACCACAAACATGGTGGCCACCTTTGGCAAAAAGGTGAGGGTCATTTCATTAATTTGTGTCATGGCTTGGAAGGCACTCACGCAGAGTCCGACCAGTAAGCTAAGACCCAACATTGGGCCCGCCACAAGCAGGATTGTTTGAATCGCCTCCTGACCGATGCTCAGGACACTTTCGGTTGTCATCTCCTTACCCCTTTCAGTCTTGCCATGAAATGTAAAAGGTAAGGCGTGAAAAGTGATGAGTAAGCAGACAGAAGACAAACCAGATCGTTGTACCCCGGCATTCGATACACTCCTTACGTCTCAGGCCTTACGCTCACGCCTTACGCTTCACGTTTTTCATTGAAAACTATTCATCAGCGCTCCCACGACTAAAAACCATCCATCAGCCAACACAAACAACACCAATTTAAACGGCAACGAAATCATGATTGGTGGCAGCATCATCATACCCATGGACATTAAAATACTGGCGACAATCATATCGATCACAAGAAAAGGCACATAGATGAGAAACCCGATTTGAAACGCCGTGCGCAATTCACTCGTGACAAACGCCGGCACCAGGACATGGAACGGAATATCATCGGGCGTCTGAGGGTGAGGAACTTTCGCCATCTCCACAAACAAGGTTAAATCTTTTTCCCGTACTTGTTTCAGCATGAAGGTTCTTAACGGTATCTTGGCCCGATCAAGCGCCTCTTCCTGTGTCACCTGCTGTTCCAATAGCGGATTAAGGGCCTCAACCCGAATCTGTTCCCACACCGGCATCATAATAAACAGCGTCAAAAACAGGGCCAATCCAATCATCACCTGATTCGGTGGTGCATGCATGGTCCCCAACGCCTGCCGAAGAAGACCCAGAACAATCACGACGCGCGTAAATGCCGTGACCAACATCAACAGGGCTGGCGCAAGAGTTAAGGCCGTCAGGAGAAAGAGGATGCGAAGCCCGAAGGTCCATGGTTCGGTCCCGTCCAGACCGGATACCTGCAAACTGATCGCCGGATCCTTGGTGGCCTGGGCAAAAGCCGGAGTCGGCAGCCCCATGATCAGACTCATGCCTAACAGTCGCCAACAGTCACGTCCTCCACGAAACCCGCAAATGGGGTTGTTCACGATCTCTCATCTCCCTTCACCCGTGCGACGCGTTTGGCCATTCGGATGGACGGTTCAGAGGTCACCGATCCTGGTCCGGACTTCTCAAATGCCTGCCGGGTCCACTGTCCCAACCAGGTGCCTAGCGGCCCGACGAGCGGATTCCCAATGGATCGCAGCCGATTAATCCGGTCGGCATCCACAACGGTCGTCAGCAACGTCATCTCTCGGGCCGTCGTCCCCAACACCAACACTTCTCCGGCCACCTCCACGAGCATGATGTTCTTTCCCGTCCCGACCCGGAGTCCGCCTAAAATTCGCATCACCGGATCGCCGCTCTTTCCAGGCAATTCCCCGAAAGTGCGCCGGACCCAGGCTAATCCTCCAAGAAGGACCAGGACCACCAGGGCCAGGGTGCCCGCCATTTTGAGCGCTTCATGGGTAAGATCCATAATGTTCTAGTTGAAAGTACGAAGTAAAAAATGAGGAGTAAGGAGAACCAACAAAAGTTTTCTTTTCCTTGTTCTCTACTTTTTATCTATTTCCTTCTACCTTTTCCCTTCTCTCTTTACCCTTCACCCTTTCGTCCTTATCGAAGTTTATTCACACGTTCGGTCGGGCTAATCACGTCCGTGAGACGGATACCGAACTTCTCATTCACCATCACCACCTCACCACGCGCGACTAACCGTTCATTCACCAACACTTCCAACGGTTCACCGGCGAGTTTATCCAATTCAACGATGGAACCCGGTCCTAACTGCAATAAGTCTTTAATCAACATGCGGGTATTGCCCAATTGCGCAGAGAGCATCAACGGAATATCTAGGATTCGATTTAAGTTCTGATCGTGAGACGTATTCAATTGTGGCGTGTGACTGTTGGTACTCGCCGCCACCTCCTGTTTTTTCGCCGCAGCATTCTGTTCCTTCGCAGCGGCTTCCTGCGCTAACGCCTCCATCATTTCCTTCTCAGCATCAAACGTGTCCATGTCGATGTTGTCGTCTTCACTCATCGTTCATCTCCGGGTTGTTCCACAGTCAGTGACCGGCCGGCACCTCATCGCGTTCACCGGCCCTTACTCCCTCGTCAGAATGATGTCCTTGATCTGAAATGATTGCATGCCCTTAGTCGTTCCCGGAGAACCAAGAAACTTTGGCACTCCTTCCACCGTGGCCGTGAGTAGCTGGGTGGTCCCTTGATTCAACCCGATCACATCGCCCGGTGAAAATTGCATCAATTCCTCCACCGAGATTTCCGTTTCTCCCAAACACACGGACAGGGTGACATAGGCCTCCTTCAACCTGGCTGAGAAACGTTTCAACCAGCCATGATCCGTTTCAAATGAGTCTCCCTGGAAACTCACCTGCAGACGTTCTCGAATCGGCTCCAACATCGCATAGGGAAGACAGAGGTGGAGATCCCCCACCGAATTGCCTAATTCGATGCCCAAGGTGACCACAATGACGATATCCGCCGGCAATACAATGGCGGCCAACTGAGGATTCATTTCTACCCGAACCGCATTGATGAGGAGTTTTTGGACAGGGTCCCAGGCTTTTTGGAGATTCCCCAATCCCATCAGCATGACTTTCTTCATCACGCGCTGCTCAATGATGGTAAAATCCTGCCCTTCCGGTTTTACATGGGTCTGGCCGGTTCCCCCGAAAAAATGATCAACCAGCAAATACACCGTCGCCGCATCCGTGGCGATCATCGCCAAGCCGCGAAGAGGCTCCATAGAGATAATCTGGAGATAGGCCGGGATGGGAAGACGTTTGGTGAACTCCCCGAACTTCATCACCGTTTGGTTCGTGACCGTCACCTCGGCGGTTTTACGAAGCACATCGCTCAAAGAGAGGCGGAACCCACGCGAAAATTGCTGGTGGATCACATCCAGGGTCGGCATTCGCCCGCGAACGACCCATTCCTGATTCCCCAAATCATACGGAACCGGTCCGTCCTGTAGTCCGGCATCTACCGGGTCTTCAGGTTCCGTCTCCACCCCGCCGTCAGACACGCCCCGAAGAAGGGCATCAACTTCATCCTGACTAAGAATTTTTTCCATGTTGGGACGTGGCACAAAGAAACAGCCTTGCTGTCTCTTCTCTCCTCATTCTAATTCCTGACTCCAGACCTCTTATGTCTTTCTCCTCAGAACCTACTGAATAATAAAATCAGTAAAATACACATTGGCGACTTTTCCTTTACTCATGACGCCGTTCACCCGCGTCATGATTTCTTCTCGCACACGGCGCTTCCCGTTCACGGTTCTGAGTAAGTGCGATTCTTTACTGCTCAGTAACACCAGCAACGCGTCGCGAATGGCCGGGATTTTGTGTTGATAATCCGTTTTTTCTTCAGGCCGGTCTAACTCGAGTTTGATGCTCACTTTTAAAAATCGCAGCTCCTCCCGATCCGCTAAATTCAGAAGAAAGGGTTCCAGCTCCATCACCGGACCCGGCTCTTCATGACCTGTCTCGGCTTTGGCATGGTCGTCATGCTCAGCCGGCTTCTCCTCTTGGCCACTCATGAAATACCAGGCTGCGCCTCCTCCTCCACCAAGAAGAAGAACGCCGGCGATAATAATCAAGAGCATTTTTTTTCCGGACCCGGCTTTAACGGGAGCTTCCCCTTTGTCATCCTCTTCAGCCATACATCAACCTCACACGCTAAGAAGTTTTTGGACACTTACGTTCCCCTTCCCAATTCAGCAACCTTTGTGCCACTCCACTTTTCTACGTATACACGTTGCTGCTAAGCCTGTAATGCACTGAATATGCATATGTTTCTTCCACAGTCGTGCCTTACATCTCTTATGCCCTGCAACAACTTGAGATCTGCCTTTTCGTCATTTTCCTGGCAATTCGCGGGAACCTTTGACAGGGTCGTCTATGGGAACGTGAGGCGTAAGTAGTAAGGCGTGAGGCGTCAGGCGTTATGTGTGCGGAGTAGGACGGGAAAAACATGAGGTGTGAGGAGTCAGGAGTGCGGAGTGTGAAGGGAAAACGGAAGGAGTGAAAAGTAAAAATGCATTCAGCAAATTAAGGCAAGTATTCTTTTCTACTTACTCCTTACCCCCCTCACGGAGTTATATGGGGCATGATTGTTCAACCTAAAAACGGCCGTTACAGGGCTGTGAGCCCTTTCATGCTTCGAGAGCCTCAGCACGAACGGGGTGTCGAAGTGGTCACCCGTTGGATGTGAGTCCGTTCGCCCTGAGCGCCGCGGCTTCCGCGACAGTCGAAGGGTTCCGAGATGGCCAACGGCCATTTTTAGGTTCAACATCCGACTAAGGCAAAAAAAGCCCCCAGGCAGGTGTTCCTGCCTGGGGGCTTGATCAGTTAGATCCTCAGTGAGAATCTAACGGGCCAGATTCACCAGTTCTCCAAGGAGATCGTTGGTGGTGGTGATGATTCGTGAATTCGCCTGGAATCCACGCTGCATGGTAATCATATTCACTAACTCTTCACCCAAATCCACATTGGAAGCTTCAAGCGTGCTTGCCGAAACTTTGCCAAACGCCCCCGTGCCGGGCACCCCATCCAAGGGGGTGCCGGAATCCCCGGATTGAATAAACAAATTTCGTCCAATCGGTTGCAGGCCATCAGGATTAATAAACCGGGTGAGTCGAACCTGTCCCAACGTGCGGGTAGTTCCATTATCAAATCGACCCGTAATCACCCCATCCTCACCAATGGAAGTTCCTGCAAGTGATCCTGGGCCATACCCGTCTTGAGATAAGGTGTCCAGCACTAACGCATTCTGATTCAGAGAGCTGCCCTGCTGTAACAGCCCATCAGTTCCGGCTCCTCCTTCCGTAATGCTCGTTCCAAAATCAAATGCGATTGGCTGCTGAGCTGTCGCTCCAAGGAAATCAATACCATTTCCTGCACCACTGTAATAAGTGGTCCCACTTTCTAGGCTTAGAAATCCATCGCTTGTGTAGGTTAAAGTTCCGTCTGCCACCAACACATTATTCGTCGTGGCATTGTAGTTGGCCGGGGGAAGAACAAGCGGATCCGTTTCAACCTCATCGCCTTGAGCCAATACACTATACTCCCAAACATTTTCCGCCGTTTGGGCGAAGTATATTTGCAAATCATGCCCAACCCCCACTGAGTCAAATACCCGGACAGAGGTATTACCTGGGAATAACCCCTTATTGGTTATGGGATCGAGCACCTGTGCTGTGGTGTAGTTATTGACTGGAGCATCGGCAGCCAGACGCCCGGACATCGCGACATCCAATGTTTGGACGCCTGGTTGGGTGGTGGTAGTTAACGTTAAATTGCCAATACTCCCGGTTAGAAGTCCCGTATCATCCGCTTGGTCTCCCTGTAACCGTAGACCTGCCGGATTCACCAGGTTTCCTTGTGAATCGATATCAAACTGGCCGGCACGGGAATAGAAAATATTTCCGGTTGCATCACTCACCCGGAAAAATCCGTCACCATCAATGGCCAGGTCCAAGGCATTGGACGTGGTCTGAAGCGACCCTTGCGTAAAGCTCGGATCAATCCCCAACACCCGCACCCCACGACCTTCCACTAAAGCCGTACTGGTCCCTCCACCGCCGATCGTGGCTCCAAAGAGATCGCCAAATGAGACCGACCGGCTCTTATAGCCGATCGTCTGCGCATTGGCGATATTGTTTCCAATCTCACTGAGCGCTCGGCTGGTGGCGTTAATTCCACTTGTCGCGGCAAAAAAAGCTGAGGTAATTCCCATTGGCGTGTACTCCTTGTTTCTCGATTGACCAATCTGATGCTGTTTCTCTTACAACCGTCCACTTCAAAGAATTGAAAGAATGTCCTCCGTGTGTAAGCTTTTTCCACTTTGCAGGACGACCGGATTCTCCGCCCCAAAGGCAATCGTCATGACGCGTTCACGAGCGAACGTGAAATTCGGGACAGGCTGTTTATTCACGTCTTCAGCTTTCACAATGAACTGGTAGACACCTTCCGGCACCCGGTCCCCCGAATCATTCAACCCATCCCATTGAACCTGATTGGTTCCGGCCTTTTGAACATCTGTGGACTCTAATGTCCGAACCACCTGCTTGTTCGAGTCCAACACCTTGATAATGACCGACCTGGCCTCTCCGCTTAAGGCATAGCCCAGCGTGGGCTGTTCATCTTCGGCAATACTGACGGTATCGCCCTGCGCAACCACCGTCCGTCCAATCAAATTCACCAGATCCAATTGTGTCCGTTGGGTATCCTGGCCGATCAATTTTTCCAAGAGTTTATTGGTACTCGTGGCCTGCTCCAACGTGGTGAATTGCGCTAACTGCGCCACAAATTCCTCATTTTGGACCGGGTTGGTGGGATCCTGGCTTTGTAATTGGGTGACTAACAAGCGAAGAAAGACATCCGATCCAAGTGCCGAAACCGCCGCTTGCACATTGGCACCGCCTGTCGCCGTGGCATTCGTTCCCGGTTGTGTCGGCGTAATGGCATCCATGGTTCAGGGCTCCTTTGTTATTCGATCTTGTTTACACGAGTGCATCATTTCATCTGCTTCATGCCACCAAATGGAATCCCTGTTCCTCAACCCCCCCGGCCCTATAGGAGAGCGATCCTGGTGTCTGATGGAGGAGCGTCGTACCCCCTTGACTCGTTTGCGTTCCCGCCCCATCCGAACGTGTGTCTGATTCCTGCCCATGCTGGTGATCGCGGACTTCCGCGGAAAATTCCTGCAACTCCATCTCGCCATGGGTGAGTTGCTCTTCCAATTGTGGAACAAATTGGACCGCCAGATTTTTCAACGTAGCTTGATCCATTAATAAACTGGCATAGACCTGCCGGTGCTGCACGCCCACATCAATCTGCACCCGATTGGTTTCGGAAAGTTGCACCTCCATTTGGAGGCGTTGAAGCGCCGGGCCGGGAAGATCCGGGACACGCTCTTCCGCTATCCGTGCAGTCGATCCAGGTGAGGAAGCAAACGAGGCCTGCTGAAAGCCCGGCTGAGAATGTGTCGGATTGCCCATGCCATGATTGAGCCCCTGCCCGGCATTGGGATTGACTCCCTCGGCTTTTCCTGTTGCCTCAAGACCATCTCTTGAACGATCGCCCGTCAAAGACACATTGGCATCAGCAAGAAGGTCCAGGGGAATCCCGATCGAGGACTCCTTCCCGTTCGCTGGCGATTCACTCAGAACGGACGAAACCCTGCTCACATAATTCAACCGGTTCTGACTCAATTGAGCCGCATCCGCCATACCTGCGGGCGTTTCTTCAAAAGGTTTCGTAACCGGGAACACCTGATTGACTGGAGCGTTCGCAGGCTTGAGTGACTCCTGCGGAGGCCCTATCGGTGAGGGAGGATTTTTCAGCAGACGAGGCCCGGTTTCTTGAACCGGGCTCAAGACGCGGTCCACTGTATTCAGCTGATTCGCGTCAGATTCTGCGACAGACTTCCCGGCAACCGCTGCGATGGCATTTTGGAGAACCCGTTCTGAATCGACCTTGGTAACGAGAGGAGCCGCACTCTGATCGGCGAGCGTGCTCCCCACCGATGCCGTCTGACTTAAAGGGGCGCCCGCCAAGAGGGGCAAATCTGTCTGAATGCCCAATACCGCAGGTTGTCTTATCTCTCCTCCAGGTTTTCCTTGAAGGAATTCCAGGGGCGCCACATTCCCATTGACCACCGACCCATCCTGGGATCCATTCCCGGGCAAGAATCCGAACAACGCCGTTTGGCTCTCAATCTGGCCCCCTGTGCTGTTTCCATTCACGCCTTCTGCTCTCAAGGGAATCGAAGAATTTCCCACTACCGCAGCTTTTTCGGGTACCCCTTCCCCCTTGTTCTCCAAGAGACTCGCCAGGTACAGGGACGGAAGGGTGTCACCAGAAAGGGCCTGGGTGCCGAAAAGCCAATCCTGGTTCGACCCTCGTCCTCCGTCCTCTCCTGACCTTGCCTTGGATACATTGTTCAAAAAAGAGGCCGCTGTCGTCTGGTTACGAAAAATTTCAGCAAACAAATTTTTGGTAGGATTCTCCGTGGTGCCCGCTTGATCCAACCCGACTCCGCCAGTCTGACCGGTCACGTGTGGGGGACTTTCCAGAGGTCCGAAAAGAAATGGCACGGCATTGATCATCGTTTAATTCTGAATCTTGGAGTTCTTGGGTTGGTTCAATTTAATGTCTCGATATCGCCTGAGGCCTTCTGACAATCGGGCCGCTTTGACCGGTTCGACGCCCGCTAACACGCCCGCGGCTTTTTTGTCTTTGATCGCGGCCAAAATATCCAGGGCTAAGCCTTCCCGCATTTCTGCGATTCTCAACGCCGCTTCTTCGGGATCCATGGATTCATAGATTTTAATTAAATGAATTAACGCCGGATCCTGTTCCACATATCGACGTTGTTCTTCTGCAAGCGAAGAGGCCTCCCCCTCTAACCGTTTCCCCTCTTTAGTTTGTCGTGCAGCCAGCGCCTCTAAATCCTGCTGGAGTGCCATGAGCCGTTCTTCACGTATTTGCAAAACACGTTCCCTCTCTTCCACCTCTTTGAGACGCGCTTGCAGTTGTTCCAATAATGTGGTTTCTGCACCGGGCGCTTCCTCATTCAACCCGTTTTCAACTGCTTGATTTTCAAATGAATCCGTGGTTCCCGCCTCCGGGATTTCTTGAACGGACCCGACCGTGGTGGCCCATAAGGTCATGGCCAACACCCACCACACAATAAGTGATCGACTAGGCAACATTGTTCTACTCAGGAGTGTTGAACATTGTCGCCGGCCGCGTTCTTGGGTCTGTGAAGCGTTAAATGGAAAACAGGAGGTGTGAGGTGTATAGCGTGAAACCAACAGATGCCTCGTTTCTCCTGACCTCCCCTCATTCCTTTCGATCCTCGGCGGGTTCCCACCCCGAGCCGCGCTGAAGGCTCCATTGTTGGGGTGATGGTCAGGATCATGCATAGACCGAACAGACATTTTTTTTGACATATTTCCATTCCCTATTGGATCATTTCTTCAAGTTGAGAAGTGGCATAAGCATGAGCCGTCACATCTTCCTGCATCTGTTGTTCCTGTGTGGCGACTTTCTGCATGACTTCTTCCTCCTTCTTGGCGATCACCAACTCCACCACACGTCTGGCATGATGGGCCTTTTTTAATGTGGCCCGTAAATCAACCAGCTTGGCTTCGGCAATCTGAATCTGTTGGCTCTGGTGTTCGATGGCCGTACTGATTTGATCCAACCACTGATAGCGTTGCTCAGCAATCATCGTGTCGATACCCCCTCGTATCCGCTGATCTAATTCAGAGGCCACCACTTCCATTTCAACCATGAGGTCATCTCGTTTTGAGACGATCTGACTTTTTCCCCACTCCGCCAAGACCACTTCTTCGCGGGCGAGGTCTTCCACTTGTTTTCGAAATCGGAGTAATGTCGTCCAATTCATACGGTTTTTCCCTTTCTCTCAAGAAGACGCCGGCCCTGTTGTGCCAACGATTCGAGCCCCTGGCAGCTTTCCGGTATTCCCACACCTTTCTCGCGTGTTTGCCTGAGAAAGGCATCGATCGGTCCTTTCATGTGAATCGCCGCGTCGAGTCGAGGATTTGTGCCTAATTGGTACGCCCCTAAATTGATGAGATCTTCCGCATTCCGGTATTCGGCCATCATCTGCACCAGAAACCTGGCAGCATCCTGATGGGCGTTGGACGCGATATCCGACATCACCCGACTCACGCTTTGCAGAACATCGATCGCGGGAAAGTGTCCTTGCATCGCCAACCGACGTGTCAACACAATGTGTCCGTCTAAAATTGACCGGATGGAATCGGCAATGGGATCGTTTAAGTCGTCACCATCAACAAGCACGGTATACAGACCGGTAATGGATCCGGTACCCACCGGCCCCACCCGCTCTAAGACCTGAGGAAAGAGCGTGAAGACAGATGGCGGATACCCTTTGGTCGTAGGGGGTTCACCGGCAGCCAGTCCCACCTCCCGTTGTGCATGTGCCAACCGGGTTAGGGAATCAACCAGGAGCAGGACCTGATTGCCCTGATCCCGAAAAAACTCGGCAATGGCGGTGGCCACAAACGCCGCCCGAACCCGCACCAACGGCGATTGATCGGAAGTGGCTACCACCACCACCGAACGGCGGAGACCTTCCCGTCCCAAATCCCGTTCCAGAAATTCCCTGACTTCCCGCCCTCGCTCACCCACCAGCGCGATCACGTTCACATCCGCAGACGTGTGCCGGCACATCGTTCCCATCAAAACACTTTTCCCCACCCCGCTTCCGGCAAAAATCCCGAGTTTTTGCCCGACCCCGCAGGTCAGCAGGGCATTGATGGCTCGTACGCCCAAATCCATCGGTGTGGTAATGCGCTCCCGGAGCATGGGCGCCGGAGCGGGGGCATAGAGAGCATAGCGGCGGCTACGGGACAACGGCCCTTTTTCATCCAACGGCTGCCCAAGCCCATCCACGACTCGTCCCAACATTTGAGGCCCGACCAATAATCGTGGAGAGGTCGGATCGTAGCGAATGAGATTTCCGGCGGCGATGCCGCGTACAGCTCCAAACGGCATGACCACCACCCGTTGCTCCCGAAACCCGATGACTTCTCCCTCCACCATCGACTGCCCTCGTCTACTGAAGATATGGCATCGCTGGCCGACCGAAGCCCCCAAGCCGGTGCCTTCAAGAGTCAACCCCACAGCTTTGACGACCCGTCCGGTAATCGTCACAGGAGCAATGTCGTCCAAACGCTGTTGAATCGTGGCGAGGCTCATGACGGGGGTGCTTCCAATCCGAATTCGCTGGCCACCAGTGCCAGTTGTTGAGTCAGCCTGGCATCGAACAGGAGGCCGGCCTGCTCAACCAGGCATCCACCAGGGTCCACGTCATCAAAGACTTCAAGTGCCAGATGATCGCCATCGGCCCACTCCGGTCGTAATGTGTGTTGCAGGGGCTCTAAAATTTTGAAGTCTTGCGGATGGACTTTCAGCGTCACTAACGTTTTGTCGGGAAGCAGTCCAAGCACCTGACGCACTTGTCGAACCACGAGTTCTTTATCGATCTCACATTCCCGTAACAGGATTTTTTTGCTAATCGCCAGCGCGACCTCCACGATATCCCGTTCATGTTCTTCTAACGCGATCACCCGGGCCCGACCAATCTGATTGGCTAATCGAAGCGCCTTTTTGACCTCCTCCTCCACTTGGGCTTGACACTGGGCACGCCCCTCGGCGATCCCGGCCTGGCGTCCACGCTCAAACGCGGCTTGTTGGAGTTCCCTGCAATCATGAGGTTGGGCCTCCTCGGCGCGCTGCTTCGCACTTTTGTGGACTAATTCCACCATCTGAAAACGTTTGACCGTGTCATCCTGTTCCATAAGCCGGCGCACCCTAGACCATTTGCTCCTCACCCTTTCCTCCCAAAGCGACGCGGCCTTCACCGGCCAGACGCTGAACGGTTTTAATAATGTTCTGCTGAGCGGTTTCCACATCACTCAGCTTGACCGGGCCTCGAGTCTCCATATCTTCCTTGAGGGATTCCGCCGCTCGACTGGACATATTCTTGAAGAATTTATCCCGGAGCGGACCATCGATCGGCTTCAGAGCCAGCAGTAGTTCTTCTTTGCTGACTTCACGCAACAATTCCTGCATTCCGCGATCATCGACATTTTCCAGATCTTCGAACACGAACATCTTCCCACGGATTTCTTCGGCGATCTCCGGATTTTTGCTTTCCAGGGAGGTCAGGATTTCCCCTTCCACATTGCGTTTCACAGAATTCAGGATTTCGGCCACCAGCCCGGTCCCGCCCACGGCCACCGCATTTTTGGAAGAACCCAGACGCAATTCCTCTTGAAGCACGGCATTTAATTCGTCCAACATATTGGGCGAGACTTCTTCTGTGGTGGCTAACCGGTAGACGATGGCATCCCGTTTATTCGCAGGAAGCAATGATAAAATCTGAGCTGCGTGATCGGATTCTAAATTGGCCAGAATCAATGCGCCTGTTTGAGGATGTTCAATGGCCAATAAATTCGCAATCGATGCCGCATCAAGGGATTTTAAGGTTTCAAATCCGGCATTCTCCGACGTATTCAGGGAACTCAGAATACGCCGGGCTTTATCTTTTCCCAGCGCCGCATTGAGGATTTTTGAAAGATAGGTTTTGCCTTCCACCGACAGACCGGATGTTCCGGCCAATTCCCGGAATTCTTTTAACACCAATCGATGTTCGTCCTGCCCGACATTGACCAACGCCCCCAAATACGCGCCGATTTGCCGGATGTCCTTTTGATCAAGCACTTTCAACACTTCCACCGCGGCACTCTCCCCAATGGCGAGCAACAAAATCGCCGCCTTTTCATATCCCGACAACTGGCTATTCACGGATTACGCCTTTTCTCCTTGTTCTTCTTTAATCCAGGTTCGAATCACTTGTGCAGCGGAAGCCGGATTATCTGCTGCCAGCTTAATGGCTTGCTCCTGTGGAGTTTCGGAAATTTCGGCTTCATACTCGGTCACCGTGGCCGGCAATCCTTTGTGTGGCAGGACCACCGCTGCCGCGGTGGGCTTGGTGAGATTCAGCGCCATCGGTCGAACCACAAACCACAACACCATCGCTCCCAGAAAGAAAAAGAGAATCGGCTTAAGAAATCCACCCCAGGTGGCCAGGAACGATTGCACACCTGCCGTCATACTCTCCTCACCCTCAAGGATGGTGGGAGATTCAAACGGCACATTGATGACTTCGATTTGATCCCCGCGTTCTTCCGAGAATCCGACCGCTTTTTTCACAATTTCGACCAGATTCTGGATTTCCTGTTCAGGCCGTGGCACATATTTCTTTTCGGCCGTATTCTCAGTCGCCTGCCCCTCAGTCCCCTGAGCCGCGTCATAGGTCCCGTCCACTAAGACCGCCACGCTTAACCGCTTAATGGCGCCGGTCGGTTCAATGATTTTGCTCACTTTACGATTGACTTCATAATTCAATGTTTCATTTTTTCGTTTGGCTTCTTTTTGCTCTGTTCCGTTGCCTGCCTTGAGCTCGCTTGGCACATTGCTCCTGACACCAGGAACACCCGGTCCCCCGTGGGTCGAACCGGATTCCAGTACCTTCTCCTGGCTCCGGTTTTCGCTTCGCACCACCTGGCTATTGGGGTCAAAGCTTTCTTCGGTGATTTCGACTTGCCGAAACTCCAACGGCGCGGTGACCCGAATCACAGACTTGTCCCTGCCCAGGACCTGGTCCAACATCGTCTGCACCCGTTGCTCCAGATCCCGTTCTACCCGTCGTTGAGTTTCAATTTGAGAAGCCGTCAGTTGGGCGTCACTATCCGCAGAGTTTTGACTGAGCACCTGACCATGATTGTCCACGACCGTTACCTGGCCGGGCTCTAATCCTTCGACGCTACTGGCCACTAAATGCACGATCCCCTGAACCTGCGTGCCACCAAGAGGAGCCCCCCGCTTGAGCGTCAACACGACGGCAGCCTGGGCTGGTTTTTGTTCCGTCGCGAATAGACGCTTCTCAGGCATCACCAGATGCACGCGTACCCGCTCAACTTGGGATAATTGGCCAATGGTCCGGGCCAGTTCTCCTTGAAGCGCGCGCCGATAATTCATTTGTTGCGTAAAAGGCGTCACGCCCAACCCCGTTCGATCGAATATTTCAAATCCCACTCCAGCCGATTCAGGAAGTCCTAAGGATGCCAGCTGGAGTCGCAATTCATGCACCCGTTCGGCGGGAACTTTAATCGTATTCCCGCCTTCACCCACCTCATAGACGGCGCCCTGCTTGCCAAGTTCTTGAATAATCGCACGCGTATCGTCGGGATTGAGCTGAGAGAACAGGATCACCAATTCAGGGGCCCTTCCGACCATCATCAACATCGGAATGGTCGCCAGAGCTAAGGCCAGGACGACGACCACGCCGATCCGCTGCGTTAAGGTTAATGCTTGAAAATTACTAAGGAGACTGTCCATAAGATTAACGGGTTTTGCTCAACGCTCTCGATTGAAGAAATGTTGGCGCCAGTCTTACATCGATGAGTCGGGCTCGATATGACCGGTACCGGCTCTCTCTCATAGGGGTCTCCGACATGATCAGCATCAGCGTCAGCTCAACCATGTTTACACTTGCATCCGCATAATTTCCTGATACGCATCAATCACCTTATTTCTGACCTGCATTAACAGCTTAAATGATAAACCGGCCTTTTCTCCGGCAATGACCGCTTGATGTATGTTGACGTTCTCTCCACGGGCGACGGCATCTTCTAAACGCCCGGCCTCATGCTGCATGGTATTGACGGACTCCACCGCTTTTTTCAAGAGATCCCCGAATCCCTGGTCCTGACTGGCTGGACCTTTGAGCGGGGTGACCCCAAACGGTTCTGAAACACCCTCAATGCTTTTTATCGGAAGATAGTCCATTTCGCCGTTCTCCTTCCATCAGTATTGAAGAGCCTTAGCGACTCATTTCTAATGCACGAAGCGTCATTGTCTTGCCGGTTTCCATCACGGCTAAATTGGCCTCGTAGGCGCGGGTCGCCGACATGAGATTGACCATTTCCTCGATCGGATTTACATTGGGAAGGTGGACATACCCCTGTTCATCCGCATCGGGATGACTGGGATCGTACACGGTCCTTAACGGTCGCTCGTCTTGGATCACATCCGTCACCCGTACGCCGGATGGTCCGGACTGGTCACCAAAGGCATTGGCAAAAACATTGGAAAACTGCTGCCCTGCCGGTGAGGCTTGAAACACGACATCACGTCTGATGTATGGTCCCCCTTCCGGCGTCCGGGTGGATTCCGCATTGGCCAAATTGCTGGCAATGATATTTAACCGCTGCCGCTGTGCATCCAAGGCAGACCCCACGACCGAAAACACTCGATCAATATTCATCGTATCCTCCTTTTTCCGACACCCATTTCAGATCGTCATATCCATCTCCGCTTCAGCAACCTCCCGTTTCACGTGTTCTCTCGGCTTTCCATGGATCAGCGTCATGGGAACCATGCCCTCAATGGGGGTCACCTACCGCCACTCCCTCCATCAATGGCCGCATTCCAGCCATCGAAGCGCCCTTTTAAGAATTGACTGACCGCCATATACATCAAGGTATTTTCCGCCATCAGGGTCATTTCTTTTTCCAAATTCACGGTATTCTCGTCTAACCCCGCTCCGGCATCCTGTTTGATGGTGTGCTGAAATATCCGGGAATCCTCTGAGGCCGTGCGCACATGCTTCGGATTGGTGACGACTGACTCCAATGGACCATCCCCTCGAAGAACAGCATTAAAGGTTTCTTGGAAGGGCAGGATCCTGGACTTGTAGCCCGGCGTTTCTTCGTTGGCCATGTTGGAGGCAATCGTTTCCTGAATGCCGCTCCGGACATCCAGTGACCGCTCAAAGAGTCGCGTGCCTTCATCCCACGGGGAAATCATCATGGGGCTTTCTCTCCTTCCCGGTTTTCATGTTCTCCTGTGTCTTCACCTGTATTACCCTGCTACCGGTCCGCGCAAACCTCGCCATTCTCACTCCAGTCAGCAACACCAATGCCAGAAATCACTGGTAAGGAATGAACAGGAAGGGAAGAAATGAGATCCTCCCGCATTCCTCTCGCGCCTCAACTCTCACACCGTCCGTCGTTAATGGTCTCAAGGTAACTTTTGCCCGCACCGGCATTTTTTTCCGCTCTACTCCTACCATTCCGCGCAATCCGCAGAAATGAGCAGTCAGATATTCTTCCGCTTGCCTTTTCTTAAATACTCAGGGAAAGCCCCCCGTTTAACTGTCGATACTCCCGTAATTTATTCCGTAAGGTACGAATACTGATTCCCAATGTCCTGGCCGCATGAGTCCGATTTCCATCATGGCGCTCCAGAGTTCTCAAAATGAGTTCTCGTTCCATTTCCCAGATAGTCCCACTTGGCGCACTGGCATGATTGGCCGCCAACATAGGTTCTTCAAACTGAAAATGCTCAATCAGTAATGGCCCATTCCCGGCTAATAACACACCCCGCTCAATCACATTTTCCAGTTCGCGTACGTTTCCCCGCCACGGCCGCCGTTTCAAATAGGCCATCGCCTCATCTGAGATCTCGCACGGCGTGCGCCGGTTTCGCCGCAATGACCGATTGGCAAAATATTCCGCCAATAATTGAACGTCCTCCGGGCGATCACGCAATGGCGGAATGGTAAACGGCATGACACTCAGCCGGTAATACACATCTTCACGAAACCGGCCTGCCTGAACTTCCTGCGCCAAATTCCGGTTCGTCGTGGCAATGACCCGCACATCCACCTGCACCGGCTGCCTGGAGCCGAGGCGATCCACTTCACGTTCTTGAAGGACCCTGAGTAATTTGGCTTGTAATCCCAAACTCATTTCTCCGATTTCATCCAACAACAATGTTCCCTGGTGAGCTAATTCAAATTTGCCGCATCGTCTCGCCAGCGCACCGGTAAAGGCCCCCTTTTCATAGCCAAACAATTCACTTTCCAAGAGTCCTTCCGGCAGGGCGGCACAATTGATCGCCACAAATGGTTGCGAAGCCCTGGGACTATGACGATGGACATGCCGGGCCAGGACTTCCTTTCCCGTCCCGCTTTCGCCTTGAATCAAAATGGTTGCCGGGCTGGCCGCCACCATCTCTAACATGCTGATAGTGTGCAACACTTTCGGATCTCTGGTCAGGAATCCTTCGCGCGGCTCTTCACGGCGGCATCGTTCCTGTTCCCTCAGAACCTCCAGCCCTGACACAGGCTGCGCATCTTTCAACTGGTCTATGAGTTTTTCAAGACGATCAAGGGGAAATGGCTTTTGAAGAAAATCGGTTGCTCCATATTTGAGGGCCTCGACGGCTGCATCCACTCCACCATAGGCGGTCATAACCACGACCGGCATATGGTAACCCTGGTTTCGGACTTCTCGTAAAAAATCCATTCCTCCTTTGCCTGGCAAATTCAGATCAGTCAGCACCAGCCAGGGGGCCTCACGTTCCATACGCTCCAATCCTTCATAGCCATCTCTGGCAACCGTGACGGCATACCCATGCTGACTCAACGCATGGGTCAGGGCCGATTGCAACTGTTCATCATCTTCAACGACCAGGATACCCCGGCCCACTCCACCCTCGGTATCGATCATGCCGATCTCCTTTATTGAGGAAAAAATAGTTTGACGGTTGTTCCTTTGCCGGTCAGGCTTTCCATCTCAATCATGCCTTGATGCACCTGCATAATGTCTTTCACGATCGGGAGTCCCAGGCCGGTCCCTCCCTGACGTTTCGTATAAAATGGCTGAAAAACTCTGGTGAGTTCTTCTTCCGACATGCCACATCCTTCATCTCGAATACTCAATGCCACGCCATTGACTCCGGTGGAGGCGTCCCCTCCCGAAACCGGCCGAGAAGCCCGGCAGCACTGAATCTCAATATGACCATCCGGCGGAGAGGCCTGAATGGCATTCAGGAGCAGATTCAAGAGTGCCTGTTTTAATAACTGCTCATGTCCCAAGATCTCGAGAAGCGAGGTTTCTCGCTGCCGGTGAATGGTCAGCCGTTTGGTTCTGAGGGGAAACATGGCCAAGAGTTCCACATCATCCAATAGTTCCAAGAGATTCACACACTGCCGATTTCCCTTCAATGGCGTGGTGGATGTTAAGAGATTCGAGACCAGTCCATCTAATGAACGAATGGCGTGAAGTAATTGATCCGCCAGCTCTTGACGTCCCTTACCGGATGGACTGTCCCGCCCCAACAGCGTGGCAAACCATTCAATACTCGCCAGTGGATTTCGAATATCATGCGCCAGCCGCCCAACCTGTTCTCCTATGGTCGCCAAACGTTGAATCTGTTCCGTCGGTCCACTGTGCGCATCCCCTTCGTATTTGAGATAACGAACCGTCAGACTGGAGGGTTGATCTATACCTCCTAACGGACAATCCCAACAGGACATCCGGCCTGACTTACACTTCCAGTCGGAAAATGGGACCGGTGGCCACCCCAGGCTTGTCCAGAGATCCTGAACCTGCCAGTCCATCTTCTTCCAATCGATTCCTCCCATCAGCACATGGGCCTCGTGATTGGCCGTCACAATCCGCCCTTTGCGGTTATAGAGCAGGGCAGGCAACGGAAGACTTTTCACCAAACGATGCAGGTGATGATGCAATCGTTGCGTTTCCGCATACTTGGCCTCTAGCGCCAGACTGAGGGTTTCACTGGAAATCGTCGGCTCCGTGGTGGAGTCGAGTGTCGGCCAGCTCAAGTCCTTATTCCTCTTGGAACTCAAAACGATCATCGGTTTAGGATTGAATTGGGGCATCGGGTATCCTGGTTGGTGGCATTTCTTTCGAGGACATTTCATCCAACACCGCCGTGGCGGCTGAACGAATCGTATGTTCCAGTTCTGGAGAACGGGTTTGTAATTGGCGGATTTCAGCGAGCAGTGCGGCCGCTTCATCAGACTTCCCCATGTATTCAAGCGAGGCCGCTAAACGATATTTGGCCCAGGTGTGCAAGGCCGGCGGCGCATCAAAGGCCAGGGCTTGATCGTACAGATGCTGAGCTTCGACATAGTCCCCATGATCAAACATGGCATCCCCCAAACGGAGGACATCGGAAACCTGCGTGGGTTGAATGGACACCACCTGTCGAAGGTCTTGCACCACGGACTCCATCTGCCCGAGCGCTCGATAGGCACGCGCCCGATTCCGGAGCACATAGCGTTGCTCCATTTCACCGTCCAAATACTGGAGAGCCGCCGAGAAACCTTGAATCGCTTCTGCATACCGTTTGTCGGTGAGGGCTTCCAAGGCAAGAATGGTCTCCACCTGCCCCCGTCCCTGACCATTGGGAAACTCCCGGAGATAGGACGCTCCCGCCTCTTGCACCAAAGATTTAATTTCCTGCTCTTGAGCAACCACCACCTGCTGAAGACGAATGTCTTCCCGAAACGGACTGTCGGGATACTCCTTTAAGAGTTGGCCATACCAATGCCAGGCTTCTGCCGGAAGGTTCACTTGCTGATAGGCTTGCGCCACCATGAAGAGACGCTCCCGTTCCAATGGCACCAGCTGAAACGCCTCTTGATAGTCGGCGTGAAACTTGAGTAACGGTACCCAGGCTTTCGAATCATAGAAGGAACGCATCTGATGCTGTAACAAGCGGGCGAGTCGATCCTGTCCTGTCTGACGCCTATCATCGGACGAGGTGACGACAATGAGGCGGGTATAGGTTTGAACCGCATCAGCGTATTCCCCTAGCGCCTGATAGGCTTGCCCCATCCACAGCAGGCTCTCATCAGCCACATCCCTTTCCAGGGCATGACTGAGCATTCCGGCCGTTTCTAGAACATAATCCCATGAGAGCGAGAGATAGATTTCCAAATCATCAAACCGATGATACACCTTGACCCAGTCCTCCTTGGCATGCTCCTGGGTGACAAACGTCACGACCCATCTGGTCAGCGCGGCCTGTCCACGTCGCCCGGGTTCCTGGTCGGGAAAACGTTGTCGGGCCTGATCGGCAAAATACAAGGCCAGATATTCATGCCCGTCTTTCCGTAATTTTTCTGATATTTGATTCAAGGCCATCCCGGCTGGTTCCTCATGCGGATGAAGATTCACCGTCAACAAAAATCTGGATATCGCCATGGCGGGATTTCCAATGGAAAGTTCCGTTAATCCATACTGATACGATGAATTCCCTGACCGGCGAATGAGTTCAGGCTTTTCGGCTTCGACCACTCGATACCAGTAGTAGGCTTGCTTCCAAGCCTTCGCCATGGCCGTGGCATCCGCCAACCCTAATGCAGCCTTCAGGCGATGGCCACTCCACTTGGGTTCTTCTACCACTCGTCTGAGAATCAGTGCTGCCTCCAAATATTGCTTATTGCTCAGATACCCTAGCCCGGCTTCGACCATGACTCCTCCCGCTAACGGATGATCGGGATAGGACCGGAGAAAATCTTCGAATATTCCGCTGGCTTCTGAAAACCATCCAGCCTCCCAATACACATTACCCATGGCACACACGGCCCATGGGACATAGACACTCTCCGGATCACTCATTTTCATCGCTTGGAGACGCTCGATGCGTTGAAATTTTGCTCTCTCCGGTTCATCCAACGGATCAGGAAGAGAGGCCATGACCCAACGGGTCCCTTCTGCAAACTGCCCATGTTCCTGCTCATTCAGATAGGTGGCAAACATATTTCTGGCTTCCAAGAGTTGTCCGGCACGTAATGCATCCTGTCCTTGTCGAAGAATCTCCGGCATAACCATGTCGCGGGAAACGTACCAGGAAAAATCCGAACACGGGCCTCCCAAACCTACGCTGGGCCAGAAAACACACAACAGGGCAATCCAAGTAAATTTCCTCACTTTTGGTTTCTGCTCCAACCTGATAGACCTCTTCAGCAAAAATTAGACCGGAGTCATTCTTGCCGATGGCAAAAAATCGACAACAGGGTTTTCGTTGAAAAACCAGGAAGTTTTGCAAGGACGAAGACGAACGGACAATATTGCCGACGTCAAGGAGTTGACGGAATGGTCAGAACCTCAGGCTTGTTCGGAATGGGAAGGCAAAAACACGGCAGGAAAGGCCGGGCGTCCTCGATTGTTACACGTCGGCCAGATCTTCCGATGGGGTCGCACGTTGTGCGACCACTTCGGCCAGGGATTTCTTTTTTAACTTTTCAATGAGGGTGGTGCGATTGATTTGCAGGAGACGAGCCGCTTTACTTTTGACCCAATTCGTTCGCTCGAGCGCTTCAAGAATCAACCGGTTTTCAAACTCCTCAACCGTTCTCGAGAGATCCATCCCTGCCACGGGAATGGCCGCTGGCATGGTGGGGAGATGAGAGGAGGGTAATCGCCGGATTTTTTCCGGTAAATCTTCCGGGACGATCATCCCCCGCCGTTTCAAGATCGCAATCCGCTCAACGATGTTTCCGAGTTCACGAACATTTCCCGGCCAGGGATATTCACATAAGAGACTCATCGCATCATCGGCCACTCCGGTGAGTTCCGCTTTCCGGCGATCATTGAACATCGTGATGAAATGCTGGAGCAAGAGCGGGATATCTTCGACCCGATGCCGTAGAGGAGGAACAAGAACCGGCACCACATTTAACCGGTAAAACAAATCCTCCCGAAATTGTTTCGCAGCCACCAGCGTTTCAAGATCTTGGTTCGTGGCGGCAATAACCCGAGCATCCGATTTATACGTTCGAGTACCCCCTACCCGTTCAAACGTTCGCTCCTGTAGGACACGAAGAAGTTTAACTTGGAGCGGAGGACTCAGATCTCCGATTTCATCAAGGAAAATTGTTCCGCCGGTCGCCAATTCAAATCGTCCGACTCGTGATGCGACCGCTCCGGTAAAGGCACCTTTCTCATGACCGAACAATTCACTTTCTAATAACGCCTCGGGAATCGCTCCGCAATTGACAGGAATCAGACTTCCCTGGCGCCGCGTGCTATGACAATGAATGGTTTGGGCGATTAATTCTTTGCCGGTTCCACTTTCTCCTAAAATCAGCACGGTACTATCGGTATCCGCCACGCAATCGATCAGCTGAAACACTTCTTGCATCACCTGACTGGAGCTGATGAGTTTCCCTAAACTAAATTGGCCCTTGACGGTTTTTTTCAATTCGACATTCTCGTCCTGAAGACTTTTGACGCGTAAGGCACTGGCAAGCGTGGCACTCAGCACATCCATGGAAAAAGGTTTAGAAAGAAAATCAAAGGCACCGGCCTTAATCGCTTTTACCGCCATCTCTACCGACCCATATCCCGTCATGACGATCATGACCGGATGATTTGGAAGTTGCGTAATGCGCTGAACCAACTCAATTCCGTTGATGTCGGGGATCATCACGTCAGTCAGGACAATATCGAACTGGGAGGACTCGGCCAGAACCAAGGCGTCGCCGCCGGATTCCGTGTCCACAACCTGATGCCCCTCATCCTCAAGCTGCAACTTAATGGACTCCCGCACATCGACTTCATCTTCAACCAGCAGGATCCTGGCAACCTGCTTCGCGATAGCTGATTCAGCAGAATCGAACGCATCCATGAATAGCCTCCCTCTCAGCCCATGTAAACGCGCATACCGTTGACTCGGTTGTGCGGTAAAGGAACATAGCTAGCCCATTTGACGGGGAAGGTCAAGGGTTGTCTTCTAATTTGCCCCAATCGTTGCCGGGGTCATGCCCCCGCCTTTAAATCCTCGCCGAGATCCGAATTCCCCATGAACGATCAAATCCCGTTGATCAAAGGATATATTTAAGAAATACCCAACACCTTCCGACAAGAATACCTAGAGGAAAACGGAAGGAACCCCTGACGCACGATCCCGACGACCCATGGACACCCCACATCTTCCACACCCGGCTCCCATGCCGATATTCATCCTCTTTGATACCCAAACCGGCTATCTCTATGGTCACCTCTTTGCGACAGGGCCGGAAGATCCTTTTCTTCAGGAAGTTATTGACTGGTGGAGCCATTATTGCTCAAACAGCCCTATTGGGGTGGATTACCCGGGCGTGACCAAACACCCGGAATTAGCCAGTAGTCCTACCTCCAATTAGTCAGGGCAACACCGTCCAAATCGCCAAGCCGGATCGGAACACCAAAACCAATCCTGACAGGTGGATGATCACAATATTTGCATTGGCTTCCGTCTGGTCAATCGCATTGCCGGATGGAAGATCTTGCGGAAAAAACCCTCCGGTCAACGCAGAAAATCCCAGAGCCCGTCGATTAGTAATGAGCACGGCCACATAGTCATTCACGATTCTCTTCACCAACACCTCTCCGGCTCCCCAGGGTTCCCGTTTCCAACGACCAAGATCACTTTGAAAACCGTAGGCCGCCTGTTGACCTTGAACAATGATCATTTGGGGAGTGACCGTGGCAGTGATCACTTCCTCCGCCGAGGAAAGATTCATGTCCACCCACCGTTGTAATCGACCTGAAAATCCAAGCAATCGTGCGGTTGTCTGAACATATCCCGTCACACCTTTGCTTTCGACCACCAGCACGTCTTCCCCCGACGTTAACACCTTGCTGGCAATTCCCTCGCCAGACGTGATGCCATACAGCTTTCCTCTTGCCGACGTGAGGGTGACCTGATCAGTCACGACTTCTTGGGACCAGACATGAAGCGGCCAGACGACTAAGCCCCATAGAACCATCACCGGGACCGTGCACATTCGCATAGGTAAAATCCGCATGACGGTTAGCGATAGTCCCAAGGAATTCCACGCTCTCCCGCCATGATGGGCCCCAAAATCAGCTTCATTAATTGCGTCCCATGCCCTTGGGTCCCCCACAACCCGGTCAAGCTGATGAGAAATTCAAATTGTGAGCGGTCGGGAAGTCGTGTATACGTGAGCCCGAGGGAAAAACATCGACAGGGATTTTGGTATAGCCCGACCACATCCCATTCCGCCGTCTGTCCCGTTCGGAGGTCATGATACCACTTGGTGCCCACGGTCACACCATAGGGCAAACGCACTCCACCTCCAGTCGTGAGATAGAGGATTTCCTCATCCGGAGCCAACACCTCATTAAACGACACGGGATTCCAAATATCTCCCCGGCGGACTCTCGTTCCCTCTTTGGTGTACCGCTGACCAACGGTCATATACCATGTCTGCCGGCTTTGGATGAGCACATCGGTGTTCATCTGAGAAAAATATTTCCTATTCGGATCGTAAAAGGCATCGACCCTCAGATTAAAGGCCGAGATGAAGGCTGAGGAATCGACCGGTGAATGAAAATGCCCCCGTGTCCAGATATCCGAAAACCGGGAGGCGAGGGGTGGCGGATTGGCCACATGATAACTTTGGGCAAAGAACAGATCCAACCAGGCATTGGATTTTCCGCCACCAATTTGGCTCAGACGATTTTTCAAGGAATAGGTCACCAAGCTCTTTTGAATTAAATCATCTACGGCATCGATCTGAACGAATTCCGATTGTTTCGTTTGTGGCACATACTCATAAATCACATTCGGTTGTAGAGAATGACGAATCCAATTCCCATCGCCGAGGGAAAACCGTTTCGAGACATTCGAGAACAATTCAGCCCCAACCCAAAAGGTTTCACGATGTTGGGCTGATTTCTCCGTGAGCCCCCGCGTATAACCTACTTCACGAAATTTTACCTGGGGACGGAACCCCAGGGCATGCCCCAGATGGAGCCCTTCCATTGACAGTCCCGGCATCACATCGATCCGACCGACATCGAATCCTGTCTGCCTGTGAAATTGCACCGCAGTCGTTTCCGCAGTCAGCGATATGGGACTGCCCAAGACACTGGGATTCATGAAGCGATGCCCGATTTCGGGTAACCGCTGAAAGGTCGAATTCCCGCCGGTGGCTAACGGCTGAATATATTGGCCGGTAAGATAGAGCGCTCCATGATCAAGCCGTTGCAAAATAGTGAGGTGCGACTCTTGGCTGGGTAAAGCCCGTTGAGTCCCAGAACTGCTAAAATTTTGCAAGACCGTTCGATCGCTTGAAAAATTGGCGCGCATTCGTAAGGACAAATCAGGATTGAATTGCTGAACATGAGCTCCTCGAACTTCGGCTCGCCCACGATTTTGCTGGGTATCATAGAGCGAGCGTATCAACCATTCTCCTTTTGTGAGCCGATTCCACACATAGCGATATTCCAGATCCGCACCTCCTCCACGCTCCGTTAAGATTTGGGGGGAAATGGTTAAATCATTGCTGGGATTAATGGCCCAAAAATACCCCTGCCGATACTGGTAACCGAATTGGGTATTGTACCCGGTCGTAGGAAATAAGAATCCGCTTTTTCGAGAAGCACCAAGCGGATATCGAAAGGTGGGAAGCGGGATGACCGGCACATCGTTCACATTGAACCAAACGCCTTTACCAAACAAACTGTCCTCATATTCCACATCCATATCATGAAAATTAAATCGCCAGGCTGGAATTTCGCCATTCTTCGCATCACAATTGGTAAAGGAACCCTCCTTGACCCGATAATGGGTTTCAGAAAACCGCTGAAGCCGTCGCCCCGTCACAAAGGAATTCTGCTCCTTGAGAAAAATACTGCCATTCGTAATCACTCCCGCTTCGGTATTGAGATTGAGCTCAAGCGCTTCCGACCAGATATCGGTCTTCACATCCCGTAAATGCACATGACCACGCGCCGTGAGACGCCCCGTGAGCTTTTGAAGGGTGGCTTCATCCGCATTGAGATGAATGGGTCCACGTGTGATATCCACAGCCCCGGTGGCATGATATTCTTCCCGATCATTATCATATTCAATTCGGTCGGCATTAATGGTGACGGGAACTCCCTGTGAGGCTGGTTCCACAGAGCCCTTCTCAGCTGAGGATTCTGAAGGGACCTCCTCGGATTCCACAAGTGAGACGTCCGATTGCCCGAACACGGTTTCTCCCGCTGCCAGTATCGTGATGAAGATCAATATACCAAGCAACACTCCATGAGCCCGGCTCGAGAGAACACACAGGCCTCCACCCACGCCCGCACCAGTCACGTTGGAAAACCCGGCTGAGTGAGCCGATTGAGTACCTCCCCAACCAGAAATAACGACCCTGTCACACAGATCACGTCTGCGGGATTGGAGATGTCTTTGGCCCTGCAAACAGCCTCCCATGAATCTGCAAGTAAACACGGCACCAGGTCTTCGCGATCGACGGCCTGATTGAGCTCATCTACCGACGCCGCCCTTTCCATCCGTGGCTGTGTGAGAATCAGGTGGTCAACAATTGGGATTAACACACGCAGAAATCCCTGAAGATTCTTGTCGCACATCATCCCGACCACCAAAATGAGTTTTCGTCCCGCGCCATCATGAATTTGTGAGTGGAGAAAGTCAAATAACGCGTGAGCACCCGCAATATTATGCGCGCCATCCAGTAGCAGAAGTGGGTTTCGTTGCACGATTTCTAATCGACCTCTCCATCTCACCTCTTGCAAACCGGTCCGAATGGCCGACGGTGAAATAGGGAATGTGCCATCGACGGCCATCTCCAATAACGCAAGAGCATTTGTCGCATTCACCAACTGATGCCGACCCGGCAAATTCGTCTGTAGGCCTGGAATAGTCCATCCCGGCCCTTGATAGGTAAAAGTCGTTGCGCTGGTTTCCAGAAGGGAAAAATCCTGCCCCATACGAAAGCAGGGCGCCTGCCACTTACTGGCCTGAGTCTCAAAAATCTGAAGAATATCTTCCGGCATGGGTCCCAACACCACCGGAGCCTTTTGTGTAATGATGCCGGCTTTCTCCCTCGCAATCTTCTGAAGAGAGTCTCCCAAATAGGCCTCATGATCGAAACTAACCCCCGTTATCAAAGCACCCATGGGGCTCAACACATTGGTCGCATCAAACTGTCCGCCCATCCCGACTTCTACCACCGCAATGTCCACTTGTTGGTAACTAAAATGTAGAAAAGCCAGCGCGGTCGTAAATTCAAAAAAGGTGAGGGTTGTGAGGGGATTGGCGGTTCGCCGCATCTGCTCAGTCAGGGCACAGACCGATTCTTCCGAAATGTCTGTTCCCTGAACACGTATGCGCTCTCTAAAATCAATCAAATGCGGGGAAGTATACAGACCAACCCGGTACCCGCTCGCTTCAAGGATCCTGGCCAGCATGGATGAGGAAGAACCCTTCCCATTCGTGCCGGCAATATGCAGGGAAGGATATCGGTGCTGAGGATTCCCCAGCCTGGCAAGAATATCGGTAATGGCTTCCAGGCCGAGCTTGATACCAAACCGGTGCAAGGAGAAAAGATAGTTAAGCGTTTCTGGATAGCTAGCCACAGAAATCGAAACCGGGCGGGAGATAATAAAGGGAAGGAGATTTCGTATCAATAATAACTACAACGTATGGCTCTCACCATGAAGGGGAAAGCCCATCGTCATGGCTGTTGAGAGCCACCGGGGCACAAGGAGAGCCTGACCTTTCGGCCATTACGCCGAAGAGGAAGAGAGTTCTGTCACGCAATGCGAAAGCAACGTTTCCAGGGTTGGCTTGAGAGTTTTTCGTTCCACGATATGATCAACCATGCCGTGTTCCAACAAAAACTCAGCACGCTGAAAGCCTTCAGGCAAATGTTCTTTGATCGTTTGCTCTATGACCCGTGGGCCGGCAAACCCAATCAGCGCCTTCGGTTCTGCTAGAATGATATCACCTAACATTGCGACACTGGCAGTGACCCCCCCAAAGGTCGGATCCGTTAACAGGACAACAAAGGGCATTCGAGCCTCTTGTAATTTCGCCAAAGCTGACGCGGTTTTGGCCATTTGCATGAGTGACAAAGTCCCCTCTTGCATTCGTGCGCCACCGGAAGTCGTGACCAACAAAAATGGCAGATGCCCCGTCAGCGCGTAGTCGATTGCCCGACAAATCTTCTCGCCGACCACCGATCCCATGCTCCCACCCATAAATGAAAAGTCAAAAATTCCAAGCGCCACGGGTTTCCTGCCAATTTGGCATCGCCCGGTCAAAATTGCTTCTTTTTTTCCCGTTTTTTCTTGGGCCTTGTGAATGCGCTTGCGGTACGGCAATGTGTCCACAAATTGTAGGGGATCTCCTGGAACTAAATCTTTATCCCATTCCTCGAATGAACCAGGATCGACGATCAATTCCAATCGCTCACCAACCGATAGCGGAAAATGGTATTGGCATTTCGGGCAGACTTTTAAATTTCGCTCAACCTCGCGTTTAAAAATAATGGCGCGACAGACTGCGCATTTAACCCACATCCCTTCCACGATTTTAATGGACGTGCCTTCGGTATCCGTGTTTTTATTTCGTTTAAACCATCCCATAGATCAGTCTATCCTTAAGCTTCTCTCATGAACGCAATGTACGCGAACCTACATCAAGATTTGGCTGAGAGAAAGAAAATTCGAGAAAGGCAGGAAAAGGACACAACAAGAAAACATATACTCCGACACAGTCTTCAGTCACGACACGACATTACCATAGGGAGGTTGAACCGGCAAGAATCCCTCGCATAAGGTGCCTAACCCGCAAAGCAGTCCGGAGTATCAACAGAGTGAGGACACGACAGGAAACAAGGAGAAGGCACGAGGGTCAACCACCCCTTGCATGCATTTCCAAATGTGGATCTTGGCGCAACCGTTCAATGTCAATATATCGGCCACGACCGCTGACCTGTTCCAGCTCTTTTCGTTCTTCCGCCCCACGATCTTTTCGAGATTCCCAGACAGACTGGATGATGGAGAGAATATCTGTTCGTGATCGTTCCATTCGAAGGAGCTTGCGAAGGTCAAGGCCGGTTTTTGCATACAAGCACAAATACCACATCCCGTCAGCCGTCAACCGACTCCGGTCACATGTCGAACAGAAAGGCACAGTAGTGGAAGAAATAATACCAAATATAGTTCCATCTGATAACCGGAATCGCTGCGCAGGAGCCGAACTGACCTCCTCCACCGGCTCGACCGAACCATAATACTCTCCGACCATCTTTAAAATCTCTTTCCGGGAAAGAACCTTTTCCGCCGACCAGTCATTGGCTCCGCCTACATCCATATATTCGATAAAACGCACTTCTCCGTTGACCTGCTTGCCATATTCAATCAAGGGAATGACTTCATCCTCGTTGTATCCCTTCATGGCGACCGTATCCAGCTTCAATCCTGTGAACCCGACCCGTCCCACTGAAGTAATGCCTTCCAACACTCTGTCCAGGGTATCGCGTCGAGTCAGTGCTTTAAACCGTTCGGGTTTCAACGTATCCAGACTCACCGTGACCCGATGGAGCCCGGCATCGAAAAGAGCCTGCGCCTGTTCACTCAACAACACCCCATTGGTGGTCATCGCAATATCGTGAATGCGAGAGTTTTGACGAAGCATTTTGATGAGTTCCGCCACGTTATTACGTAATAGAGGCTCGCCTCCGGTAATACGTACTCGATCAATTCCCCGATCGGAAAACACATTCGTCAGGAAGGCGATTTCTTCAAACGTCAACAGATTTTCCCGAGGAAGCCACACATAATTTTCCTCAGGCATACAGTACTGACACCGTAAATTGCATCGATCGGTCACTGACACCCGCAAGGATCGTAAGGGACGTCCCCAGACATCTTTGACCGCATCCGGCAGAGTCACGGCTCCCCCCACATCCATTATGGGTGTTCCTCCACCCACACTTCGCCCTCCGGCGTCGTTTCCATTTTCCAGATTGGAGTAATTTTTTTGAGTTCATCAATACACCATTGGCAAGCCTTAAACGCATCGGCACGATGTTCAGCCCCAACAATGATCAGCACAATATTGTCACCAATTTCAATGGGACCATGGCGATGGAGGACCAATGCCTCAATAATAGCAAAATCACGAAGTGCCTGTTCTCGAATTTCTTTAAGTTTTTTCTGGGCCATCCCTTCGTAGTGATCAAAACTCATGGAACTTACGTCTCGACCCTTGGAGCGATCACGGGCCGTACCCAAAAACATGGCAATACCCCCGATTCGACGGGACCGAGATCTCACTCGTTGCAATTCTTCATCAATTGAGAAATTTTCCAGTTGCACCCGAACCAGCATACTTTCTTCTAATTCAACAGCCATCGGATTGCCCTTTCTCCTAAGCTCATAATTCGCCTGATCCTCCTGCAAAGGGAGGCAATAATGCGACCTCATCAGCCGTGTCCAGCACCGTGTCCCAATGAGCAATTTCTTGGTTCACCGATACCAGCACTTTTTTCTTTTCGAGCAATTCACCAACCTGAGGATACTCCCTCTGTATGGTATAAACCAGATCCTTGACCTGTTCACCTTCGGAAAAAGCCACTTCCAAATCCTTACCTCCAGGAATCATGGTCTTTAACATCCCGAATAATTTAATCTTCACAATTTACAACTCCCAGGATCAAGCTCGAGTAATGGGCCTCATCTTTTTCCTACCTGCCCTTTTGCACACGGACATACGTTCCTGACTTTCCTCCGGATTTTGAAACCAGGGCTATCTCTCCAAACTCCATGCCTTTATCTACCGCCTTACACATATCGTAAATCGTCAGAGCTGCCACAGAAACAGCCGTCATGGCCTCCATTTCTACTCCGGTATTTCCGGTGGTTTTCACCGTTGCGACAATCGTAATGACACACCGTCCATCCGAATTAAGCTGGGGGTCTTCTTTGAAGTCAACATCTACTCCTGTGAGAAGTATAGGATGGCACATCGGGATTAGATTCGGAGTCCGTTTGGCCCCCATCACGCCGGCCACTTGAGCCACGGCCAGCACATCACCCTTTGCAATCCGACCTGCATGAATTTTTTCAAGGGTTTCCGGCAAGACAAACACTTTCCCCTCTGCCACCGCTACACGCTCGGTCGGAGGCTTGTCCGTCACATCCACCATTCGAGCCCGTCCGGACTCATTAAAATGCGTTAGATTTGCCATCATCAAAAATAGTCAGAGATGAAAATTTCTTTTGAAAATCAGTAAATTATAAAGACAGGGGAAAAACGACGTCAAGCAAAACATCCCCCCTGAATATTCCCTTGACAGCCAAGCTCATTCCACCTATAAACAGTCGTAAAACCTTATTATACAGAGGGTTTCTCCCATGGACTCCACCACTAACATAGCCAATCCTACTCTCGCCAATAAAAAATTAGGCCTGCTGCTCTCAACCTCACCCGAAAATCCCAATGCAGATACAGTCTACCACCTCTCCAAAACCGCGTTAGCGAATAAAGTAGATACCTATTTGTATTTCATTGATGAGGGAGTCAGAAATCTAGAGGACCCGAGATTTACGGAGTTGGCGAAGAACGGCCTGAAACTATTTGTGTGCGCCTATGGATGTCAACAACACCACATCTCCACCGACGGATATGGTAAGGAAGTGACCTTTTGCGGCTTGGTTATTCTCTCAAACATCATCGACGGGTGCGACCGTTTCCTGGCGTTTAATTAACTTCCCTCCCCGCTTCGCTCTCTGAGCTTCTGCCAAATGATACGAAGTCCCAGATATTCTAGACAGTTATTTTGTGGACCAAAAGCATGGCATGTTTCCTATTCCTACATTGACCTCAGCAAGAGGCCTGATTGGCATGGTGAATGCCATTTTCATGAATTTTTTGCTGCCCCGACTCTAAACCAGCCAGGATCATTCTCTCTTCGTACCTAATTGTTTACAATCAAAAATTTTTCCATTGAAACTAAACCAGCCAGACGGTACAGTAACAATCTATGCTAACTTCAACCCGCTATTTGATCCTTGAGACCGCCATAGACCTGTTGGGACAAAACGGGGTTAGTGCATTGACACTCGAGCATGTCGCTCGAGAAGCCGGAATCAGTAAAGGTGGCTTACTCTATCATTTTGAGGGAAAGGAACAGTTACTTGCAGGGCTCATAGAGTTACTCATACAGGATTTGGATCGCAAACAGGTTGGAGAATTTCTCACTAGCTCCATTCATGAGGAGCATCCCGGCATGGCTTTTAGCCATGAGATTATCGACAATACCGTCCATAATCGGTCCCTTCGGGGAGAAGAAATCGCCTCCATCCTCATGGCGGCTTTTTCCATCAATCCCCATCTTCTCGAACCCATTCGAGAGCGATACCAAAATTGGCAGAGCATTTTTCTGGCCAATACCAATGATCCGACTCGTTCCCTCTTAGGGCGGCTGGCTGTCGAAGGGCTCTGGTTCAGCGAGGCCCTAGGATTAGCGCCTCCCACGCGCGAGCAACGAGCCACATTTGTTTTGGAGATCCAATCTCACACACAATCAGGAGAACCCATGAGAGACACGTCCGCAACCACCATACCCACACCGCCTAATGACGCCTTCGCGGAATTGGCTTCCTTTAAATCACATGTGGAGGAACTCGAACGACAAGCGTATCAACCCACCCAAACCTCTGCGCGTGCACTACTGGCGAAACAAAATCCGCGAGGGTTTTGGCAGGGCGATTTAACCGCCGACACAACATTGGAATCCGACTACGTATTGCTTTTACTCTGGCTCTATCCACCAGAGAACGGTGTGTGGGAGCCAAGAATTCAGACCAAAGTCAAGGAAGCCATCCGCACCATTCTTGACCGACAACTTTCAGATGGTGGATGGAATATTTATACGGAAGGACCAGCCGAAGTAAATGCCACGACTCGTGCATATGTGGCGCTTCGAGTTGGGGGCTATGATCCCGACCAACCGCTTATGCAGCGTGCGCGTGAACGCATTCTTGCCCTCGGGGGTCTTCAAGCCACCAATAGCTACACGAAGAATAATCTGAGCATGTTTGGTCTCTTCCCAAGAAAATACACACCGAGTGTTCCACCTGAACTCGTCCTTATCCCTGGAAATGTCTTGTATGAAATTTCATCATGGAGTCGGGCCATCGTCGTCCCCCTCTCCATTCTTCAAGCGTCCGGAGTGCAACACAAAGTGCCCGGAAATTGGACCGTTGACGAACTCATGGTGCCCAATCGAAAACTGAGGTTCCCAAGAAAAGATCCCTTTTCTCTCCTGTTTCATCAGGTGGACAAGATATTGAAACTCTGGGAAAAGCGGGGCTTTAAGGATGTTCGCGCCAAAGCGATACGCGAAGCGGAGAAGTGGATGCTCGATCACATGCGGTTCACGGATGGATTGGGTGCGATATTTCCAGGAATGATGTATGCCCTCATGGCGATGGATGCTCTGGGTTATGAGCGAGACCACCCGGACTTCATTGACACACTTGGCCAGCTTGAAGGGCTCATTATTGAGAAAGAAGATGCCTTGCAGTTTCAGCCAAGCTTGTCCCCGGTATGGGATACCGCTATCTCAATGTTTGCATTAGGAGAACTCGGTGTTGGTGAACCACAAGCCATGCAGCGGGCAGCTGACTGGTTATTAAGCAAAGAGATTCGCCGGAAAGGAGACTGGTCGGTCAAGCGACCGGATTTGCAGGCTGGAGGATGGCCTTTCCAATTTGCGAATGAACTCTACCCGGATATCGACGACACCGCCATGGTCTTGTTGGCCCTACAGCATGCCAAGGCCTCTGATCCCGACCGGCAGACCCGCGCCGAAGGTCGTGCCATCAACTGGTTATTAGGGATGCAATCCTCAGACGGAGGTTGGGCTGCCTTTGATGTTGATAATAATTGGGCCTTACTGAATAAGGTCCCATTTGCAGACCATAATGCCATGCTTGATCCCAGCTGCCCTGATATAACCGGGCGGGTATTGGAGGCACTCTGTCGGCGTGATTACACATACCAACACCCGGCAATCGCGCGTGCCGTCCAGTTTCTATTGGGCCATCAACAACCCAGTGGGAGTTGGGATGGACGCTGGGGGGTAAATTATACCTATGGGACATTCCTCGCCGTGCGTGGCCTTCGCGCAAGTGGCTCCCCGACTGCAAACGCCGCAATTCAGCGAGCTGCCACCTGGATGCGGTCAATCCAAAACCATGATGGCGGATGGGGAGAAAGCTGTGCTAGCTATGAAAAGCAGGAATTTGTTCCAGCCTCAAGCACACCTTCACAAACAGCCTGGGCCTTACTTGCACTTGAAGCGGCTGGCGATCGAACCTCAAAACCCGTTCATCGTGGAATCGACTGGCTGCTCACTCATCAGAACCAGCAAGGAGGGTGGGACGAGGAACTCATGACAGGAACCGGATTCCCTAACGTTTTCTATTTGAAATACCATTTGTACTCGCACTACTTTCCATTATTGGCCCTTGCTACCTGGCAAGCAGGATTAAAGAACTCATGACCATGCTCTGTGCCCAAATAAACGAATCAATTCTTGCATTTTTACAATAATCTTAGAAAGTTCCGCTTTTTTGTGAAATAAAACTCAGACTCAAGGAAATCATTCTGCAGCCAACATCTAAGAGCAAAAAACAATGGGCAAAGAGTCTTACCGACAGCCCTTCGACTTTGCTCCTGGCAGGTTTATCAAAATCCCCTCTATCGCTGGCTTTCGGGCTTCCAGCTCAGGCCGATATTCAGAATTCGTTGAATCAGCGCTTCATAGGAAATACCGGCTCGTTCAGCCGACTCAGCAAGATCCTCACCATAGGCCAGTTGAGCATTGGGATTGGCTTCCAATATATACAGGTGCTCCTTGGGATCTAACCGAAAGTCCATGCGGGCATAGCCGTTTAATCCCAAAATATGAAAGACCCGTTTGGCCGTTTGTTGAATATGTCGCACCAGCTTAGGATGTAACCCCTCAACCTCACCCGATTGAATCCCATATTTTTTTTGATATTTCGTACTCCATTTCACCCGGGCCGTGGCAATCGGCAGAGCATCAGGAGGAAGATTTTTTAAGTGCAACTCCCAAACCGGCAGGGCTTGCAATCGTCGATTACCTAACACACCCACATAGAGTTCCCGTCCTTCAATGTAACGCTCGACGATGACGCTCGTGCCCACACTCTGATGCACAAATTCAACACGTTCTTTGAGTTTCTCTTCGTCATGGACGATAGATGCTTGAGAAATGCCGAGGGACGCTTCTTCACTAATGGATTTGACAATGACCGGAAAGGGAAAATCTTCTGCCCACTTGATCCCTCGCCCCAGAGGATAGACCACAAACTCCGGGCATCGGATGCCATGGTAGGCCATAATTTTTTTTGACCAGCCTTTATCCCGAGTAAGCACGAGCCCCTTGGGATTACACCCGGTATAGGGAACTCCCAAAAGCTCCAAATAGGACACGACATTTTGATCGAACTCCGGATTGCCATTGAATTCTTCCAGCAGATTGAAAGCAATGTGGGGCTTCCAATCCGTTACCAGGTTATCAATAACGCTTAAATCATCTCTGACACCGACAGCCATAACCTCATGGCCAAGATCCCGTAGAGTGGAGACCACATCAAATTCGGTTTTCCATTCAACCTCAGCCAAATCGGCATGCTCCACATCCTCGGGGGGCACGAGATCCTGATGCATAAGGGCCATGACGCGAAGCTTCCTCATAACACCACCCGATGTCGTCCACCATGCAAATAGTTCATCGTTTGCACCGTCAATAAAATCGTAAAGTCCACTTTTGCCTGCTCTTCAGGAACGGCTAACCGCAAATTCCGTTCCCGGCAATGTGCCATCATATCTTGTAAAACTTGATCAATGGTATATTGATACTCTCCCGTCCATGCCGCGACTTTCCGGCGAACTTCTTTTCTGAATTTCCTGATAAAATTCTCCGCGGACGTATTTGCCGATTGATCCGGATCCCCGGAAAAGAGACGCCGCAGGTCCCGATCATAAAAGTTTGGGTAGTCCAGCCCATACCGTTCCCGTTTGTCTTGATAATGTTCCCGGAGCGTTTTGTGCAGCCGCTGAATAGGGTCCACCTGTTCCCTGGTCGTCACAATTGGCGCAACCCCCGCTAACTCCTTCATAAGCCCGTCCATATATTCCAATTTTTTAAGTGCCGGCCAGCCGGCATAACGCTCACGCCAATGTGAGTGCGGGGTGAGCCAGACGGCAAAGGTTTCGGCAAAATCCTCGTCTGGATGACTCTGGGCATACCACATATCAAGATGCAACACAAAACTTTTACTATAGGGCTTCGGCAAATAACAATCGGGATACGGAACCGAAGTATGCCCGAACATTTGTTGCCGGCTCCGCCGCCGGCGTAAGCGGTAGGCATTCTCAATCGCATGGCCCGTTTCGTGTCGAAGAATCCGCATACACCATTCCGGGGTCCCGCCCTCCACTTCCAACATTTGATTGAGCTCCAACTTCGCCAATCGCGGATGCCCCATATAGAACGGCACGGCAAGACCCGGCGTGCCATCAGGCGAATACCAATCGTCGGACAACCAGACATGGGGACGAAACACCAACCCGTGATCCTTCAATTCGCGGTATAACTGACGGACGCATTGACCCAATTCAGTTCCGGAAATGCGGATATTCAAATCAGACAACCGGAGATTCAACAACTGTTCATCAGTCCAGGAAACCCATTCAGGCTCTATGGGGACAGGGGGCTTAAAGTCCGGCAAAAGTTCCAAACTCACAACCTCCCATGCCATCGTCGGTTTTGAATCATCATCAAAAACCCTTTCGTGAGAATCAGACTATCCTCCCTTGACAGACTCTTCCGCATCAACCGCCGGATGATGCTCAAATCGTCACTCCATTTCCACTCTAAGTCAAAACCTCAACCATGCCTCCCCTATTCTCATTTTCAGACTTGAATTCCATAGCTTTTACCTTTTTGCCTATGGTAGATTGCCCCTCTTTTTTAGGATTCTTTCATTCAGGACCATGCAATTTTTTATTCACACTCCGAGTCAGCGCGTCTGAAGAATCAGTGCTCAAGGCTTTATTCATTTCTTTGGTCCTCATTCATTTTCTCGGCCAAATGCCTGTACGCTCTTTTCCCTGTTGATTCTGACGACTCCTTAAAGCCTGACCGGTAGCACCACAGGAGATTCATCTATGTATCGCTGTGAAAAATGCCAAGGAACGATGTTGCTCGATCGGGAAGTCGACATGGAATCAGGAATGTCTCTTCTGGTTTTCTGGTGTATCAATTGTGGCCTACGGAAACAAGCCGAGCGGGCACCGATTCCTCTCATCGAGGTATCGTAGCGCAAGTGCGTGATTCCTCAATCGTTCGACCCGGATCGGCAGATAACTCCGGAGCGTTCTGCCTATTCGGGTCATTGATGAGCATTTTCAGGGAATCGGAGAAAAAGAGACAGAGTAGTGATGCCCCGTCTCATCGCACACTATTCCTGCTCGTGCCCCAGAAAGGCGCCGGATTCGCTTCTTGTGAGGGCATGAAGTTCCGCTTTAGGTAGTCCGTCACCGGGAACCAAAGGCATATGGCCCCGCTAACAACCATCAGAAATCAGGAGAGCAGGAGGATCTAGGAATCCGCATCCAATTCCACATTCCAGTATAAATAATCCCGCCAACTTTCCGGAGCGTGGCGTATACCGATCATAAGTGTCAGCCGGGGGGTCCATTTAGGCTTGACGGGCTCCTTGAGTAATTTCATCCCTGCCTCATGGGGAACACGCCCGCTTTTCCGGTTATTACATCGCCAACATGCCGTCACAATGTTTTCCCAGGTTTTCTTCCCACCTTTGGCAATAGGCACCACATGATCAAACGTCAATTCTTCGGTGCGAAACCGTGCATAGCAATATTGGCAGGTATACCGGTCACGGGTAAAAATATTGATACGAGAAAATTTCACTGCATGATGATTCGAACGAAGCTTGACCATGTTGAGAAGACGCATCACGGAAGGCAATTTAAAGGAAATGGACACCCCTCGAATATCCCGATCATAAAATTCAAGGACTTCGACTTTTCCTTGCCATAACAAATTGATGGCTTTTTGCCAGTGCACAACTCGCAATGGCTCATAGGTAGCATTGAGTAGGAGAGTCATTTCCATACAAACGTACTCTAGAGACCTCGCCTGGTTGGAGGAAACCCTGTTCCTATATCACCGACGAATCCAGAGAATCAAGAGAGACCATGGGGCTCTTGTTGCGCCAGGAAGAAGTTGATATATTAGGGGTTTTGGCCGCTTAGAGTTGACCATGTCCTTAAACTTCCATCCGGTTGCCAAGATTCAAGATCTCCCTCCAGGCACCTGTCAAAGCATTGAGCTCCAGGATTACGGTATTGCCTTATTTAATGTCGAAGGTGTGATCTATGCCCTTGATAATACCTGTCCCCATGCCGGAGGGCCACTGGGAGAGGGATTGGTAGAGGGAGACTTCGTCGAATGCCCCTGGCACGGATGGAAGTTTGATATCAAAACCGGGGTTTGCCAAAAAAACCCGAGCCCGAGCTGGAACGTGCCGTGTTATGAAGTACAGGTGGTTGATGGCATCATCCACGTCGCCCCACCCACACCTGAGAATAGGCAATTATAGAATACTAAAAACTCTGGAATGTTGAAAAAGCCATTCCTGCCAACAACTTTCACTCCCTATTCACCACAACGCAGATCGCGGGAACTCCGAGACATCCAGTAAGCTGTTTACATGAGGAGAATACCCTTAGCAGCAGACTCTTCTTCGAACTGGCCCACAACAGGTAATTTCAGCATCATGCCCGGAAGGGATGAAATTTGATCGCCATGGGGAAGGGGCGGCAAATTCTCAAACGGCATCAATTGTTGGGCGGCTAGCGAGATCACTCGAATTGACTTTTCTTTGCTATCCACTCTCCAGGCATATTCCCGCTCGATCCACTCCACGGAACCCTTCTCTCGCACAATTTTACGTACCATATATTTATCCTCGCCCTGTGCGGCCACCTGCCAATCTCCTTCATGAAACGGAATACCTTTTGTTTTCAAATCATCCACCATTAACTGAACCGCTTCGTCCAGGGTATAGCCTTGCCGGGATCGGTGCTTTTTGACCAATTCCAACGCTTCCAACGCAAGGGGGTCATCTGGAAGGTGATACCCCGCCGGCTGGACATAGCGATACAGCAGAAAAAATCCTATGACCAGGAAAACAACGAGAAGATACCCGATAATCTTTTTAAATTGAGTCGACATGCCTGTTATCCATTGTGGTCTTTGAAAAACTTTTTTTATGAGAACATCATTCCGGATCCGGAGACATCCGATCATGTGGCGACCGGCGTCCTCTTGGTGTTATAGCACACATGATTCCTACGTGCCTCCCCCGCTTAACTTTTCTATGTAACATCCCCCTGACTGAATACATAGGCCTATCCGGCAATCGTCAATCTTCCGGTTCCTGATTTCAGCTGCCTCGTAATGCCTCTTTTAAGGCATGTATCACCTTATTATTCTCACGTGGGTAGCGAATGGCAAGACGAAGTGCCGGCTGAGTCATTCCGGAAAATGTCTGACAATCCCGGACGAGGATCCCCTGTCGTGTTAGTTGTGAAACAAGATTGGCTGTCACACATTTCGAAGGTAACTCCACCATCACAAAATTCGCGGATGCGGGAATGATCCGCAGTCCAGGGACTCCACGTAATCGCGTCATAAATCGTTGTCGTTCCTGTTGTATAAACTTCACACTTCGCAGTCGGTATCTGACGTCATCCAATGCCGCGACACCGGCCTCCTGGGCAAAATGACTGACCGACCACGGAGGGAGCAACCGGCGGATTTTGGAAACCGTCTCCGGCGCCCCCACCAAGTACCCGAGACGAATTCCCGGCATACCATAAAATTTCGTAAAACTTCTGAGAATAAGCAATCGTTTGGCGTTCGGAATTTCTTTAATGAGGGAATGGGAGGGGCAAAAATCAATAAAGGCTTCATCAACCACCATCCAAAGCCCGGCTTGTTCAATTTGCCGATAAAGGGTTCGAAGAGATCGGGGCGAAACCACTCTTCCTGTTGGACTGTTCGGATTACACACAAACACAGCCGTAAATGATTCCTGGTTACTGAACGCGTCCTTCTGAGAACCGGAGCGGATACCGTCCACCAAAAGCGAAAGCTGTCCCAGGGGAGGAGCATACTTTTCCGCAGACGTGGCCAGGGCATACGTACAGCGCGCACCCGCGATATGAAGAGACGCCTCATACTCCATGAACGTAGGACCTGCCACATATCCCTGGCAAAGGGACAGAGCCCGAGGTAAGATCCGAATTAATTCAGACGACCCGTTACCCAACACAATCGAGTCCGATGAGATTCCATGCTCTTTAGCCAGGCGTGTGCGCAAATCTTCAGCAGTTGGATCAGGATAATGTCCGCAAGCAGGTAAGGCTTGCTGCATCGCATTCAACACTGGGGTGGGTGGACCAAACGGATTAATACTGGCACTGAAATCAATAAAGGAGTCCACCGGCCGTCCGAGCGCCTTTGCGATTTGATGAACCTGCCCCCCATGCACAACCGGCTGGGTCACCACATCACCCAAGCCATGATCCCCAGAACCAGTATCCCATAGACTATCCCCATGACTTGTAACGCCACAGGAATGAGCGCCACGGAACAGGGTGTGGTCGGATCACCTAACCTGGCGCGTACTTCTAGCACCCCTCCATACATATTTTCTCCACCGAGTTGCACCCCAAGAGCACCGGCCATGGCCGCTTCGGGCCATCCACTATTCGGGCTGGGGTGACGCCGCGCATCCCGTCGACAGATTTGCCAGGCTGAGACGCCGGAGCCCAATCGAATCGCCGCCGCGACACTCATAGCCACCGCTGTAAGCCGAGCCGGCACCCAATTGACGAGATCATCGGCTCGTGCGGATGCCCATCCAAAGTCACGATACCGATCGGTACGATAACCAACCATCGAGTCCAACGTACTGATTGCTTTATAGGCTATGGCACAGCCAGGTCCTCCCAACGCGAGATAAATCATCGGCGCCACGATGCCATCGGAGGTATTCTCAGATACGGATTCCACTGTCGCCCGAACAATCCCTTCTTCTGAAAGGTCGGCAGTGTCCCGCCCGACTAACCGGCCTACCTCAACCCGAGCCGATACGAGTGATCCCATTCTCAATGCCCGATGGACCCGCATGGCATGAACCCACAAATCCCGACCGGCAAGAGTGGTAGAGCCCAGCACCACCCATATCACTGTGCCAAATTGTTCATGCACCAGTTCAGCCCATTCCAAGATGCCCTGGGTCACAAAAAAGCATCCAAGGGGAAGCCCCAGGGCCAATCCAAAACCGGCCGTTCTTTTTGACCATGGGCTAGAGATTCGCTCTAACGTCAGGCGTTCATATGCTTGAATGATGAACCCCATCAGGCGAACGGGATGAGGCAACCAGCGGGGATCGCCTATCATCAGATCAAGGGCGCACACCGCCAGAAATTTGAACCCCGTCAGGTCATCCGCCACCGTTAGCCCGGGATTTTGGAACCGGAAGGGGCAGAGTTGTTCCCAGTCAATTCTGCAAGACAAGTCGGACACACGCAGTCATCATAACGTTTCGCGATACTGTCATATTGGGCATCGCTCACAGGGACATCTTTACACCAACATCGGGAGAGTCCGCACTCAAAAGGTCGACCGCAACGTTCGCACTGCTTAGGATAGGTTCGTGTCATAATAAATTGGCCTCCCGTTCATGAATGGCCCTGTTAATTATTCTCCAAACTTCGAATACACGAGGAGGACCGGCCCCAAGATCAGAAAGAGCACTTCGATTCCCTCATTCATCGCTCCCAGTATATCTCCCGTGATACCGCCAAACTTTTTGGAGATCCACCAGACTACAGATCGAACCACAAGGTACACAACTATCATCAGCATAGCGGCTGTGACCGCATCGAACATTCCCCACAACCCCAATCCCACAACCGTTGTGGCAACCAGAACATCGCGCCGCGTCACCGTCCGAATAAACTGCGCAGCCAACCCTTCCGATCGTGGATAGACAACACCCCAGCAACCGATCACCATCGCCCATCGCCCAATAGCCGGCATACAGAACAACATGCCCTCTCGAAATCCTACTGGCAGGGTCAGAAATCCGGCATAGCGAAGCCCAAGAATCAACACCAACCCTGTGGCACCAAGGGCACCGATTCGAGAATCCCGGAGAATCATCAGCCGGTGATCGGGATCCCTTCCCCCTGAAAGTGCATCAACCGTATCCGCCCAACCATCAAGATGGAGGCCTCCCGTGACCAGCACATAGAGAGTCAGCATCACCAAATTCAAAACCACAGGAGGAAAGACGCTCTCCAATAATCGATCGATCATGACAAGGCTTGCGCCAAGCAGAAAACCAATAAGAGGAAACCAGCGAAGGGAAGCTCCGAACGTATCTAATGGAATCTTCGTACCCGAACCTCCTGTAAGAGGAATGGTCGTCAGAAGGTGCCACGCCAAAGAAAACGAAGCCCATAAACTCCTCATGCCATTTCCGGAAAGGGTCGTACGGCCTCATCCACGCCTGCACTTTCGAATGTGGCCATTTGTGTCAGACAGGCCAAACTCGATTGAATCAATCCGATAGCCAAACAGGCTCCTGTGCCCTCCCCAAGCCGAAGATCCAAATCCAACAGCGGACGAAACCCTAACGAGTCCATGGCCAAACGATGTCCGGGTTCCGCAGAGACATGGGAAGGAATCATGTAGGCCTGACAATGGGGCTCCAGGGCGACGGCCAGCAAGGCGGCAGCTCCAGTAATGAACCCATCCAGGACCACAGGTACGCGACATGCCGCCCCACCCAGAAGAATTCCTACCAATCCGCCGATTTCAAATCCTCCGACCTTCGCCAGCACATCCAAAGGATCCTGCGCGTCAGGTGCATTTCGTTGAATGCTTCGCTCAATCACCTGAATCTTTTTCGCCAATTGCAACGCATCAACTCCTGTGCCTTTCCCGGTCACGTCGGCCACAGGATGACGCGTCATGACTGCTGTAATGGCACTGCTGATGGTGGTATTCCCAATGCCCATTTCTCCGATTCCGATTAACCGGATCCCGTCAGCATAGGCCTCCTGGACAAGACGGATACCTTCTTCCACACTTTGGACGGCTTGTTCACGACTCATGGCAGGGCCTTCACACATATTGCGGGTTCCCAACCCGACCTTTCTCACCCACAAACCGGGTGGTGCACCCATGTCTTCTTGAACGCCCATATCCACCACGCGAACCTGGGCCCCAATCTGACGAGCTAGAACATTGATCGCTGCCCCGCCTTGTAAAAAATTTTTGACCATTTGTACCGTGACGGATGAGGGATAGGCGCTCACCCCTTCTCCTGTCACACCATGATCGGCAGCCAGAACGAACATCATTGCATCCGGATTTTTTACGGGAAGCGACAGAGTTATCGCCACATACTGAGCCCCTAAGGACTCAAGCCGGCCAAGGCTGCCCGGAGGTTTCGTCAGTCGGTCCCACAACACTTGAGCGCGACCCATATCAGCCTGTGCGACCGGTTGAATCGCCGAGAGAGTGTCCTGAATGAATGGAGAAGTATAGCTCATCGGCTACTTCAGTCTGAGGGGCAGCCCACTCACCAGAAAATAGACTTCATCAGCTTCAGCCGCAACGAGTTGATTCATCCGGCCCGCCACATCCCGAAATGACCGGCTGATCGCATCCCCGGGCACCAACCCGAGTCCTAACTCATTGCTGACCACGACAATCTGACCGGGACAGGCGCGAGCCGACCGAAGGAAGGCTCTGACATATGTTGGGACTTGCGAAGGTCGCACCTTATTTCGCAAGAGATTATTCAGCCACAGTGTTAAACAATCCACCACAATACTGGGATAGCCTGAACCCTGCTCGGCCAACCATTCGGAAATTCCGGTAGGCATTTCAATGGTCACCCAACCACGGCCCCGCGACCGCTGATGTTTCTGAATTCGACCGGCCATTTCCTGATCGAACGGCTCTCCCGTTGCGACGAATGCTCGAGGGGATTTGACCTTTCCCTGTTGCAAGGCAAAAGAACTTTTTCCCGACCGCGCCCCTCCAAGGACAAAAATCAGCTTTTTTAATGGCACATGAGTTTTCTTCTGGGCTAAGCGAGGACCGGAAACAGCTACCGGGGAAGAGAGCGAATCTCTCCCCGAACGCTGATGTGATTGTCGGACGGAACGCATGGCCTTACTCCTCCTCGCATCAAACTGTGCAATCATCCCGGTATACGCTCTGAGCACCGATACCCGAAAGGGGCCAACGTTACGTCTTTTGAGAGGTTGCCGGCTCCCGTTCCCACAGAAATTCAGCTTCTCCCTGTTTTTTTGTGACCCAGCGCGCAAACACAAACAACGCGTCACTCAGCCGATTGAGAAAAACGACCAATTCCTTGTCGATGGATTCTTCCTTCGACAGGGTGACGCAAAGCCGCTCAGCACGACGACAAATTGTACGGGCCACATGCAGTAAAGCGGCGAGTTGCCCCCCGCCAGGCAGAATAAATTCTTTCAAGGGGGTGAGATCTTTTTGGCACTCATCGATAAGATCTTCCAAGTGGGCGACATCTTCCGATGTCACCGTCGGCATATTCGGAAACGATTCACCCTGAGCTGTGGCGAGGATCCCGCCCAAATCAAACAATTTATTTTGCACCCACTTTAAGATAGGGCCCATACGCGCAGACACCTCAACATTCGTTGCGGCTTCTCCATTCGACACCCGAGCCAAACCAAGCATTGAATTCAATTCATCGACGGTGCCATAGGCTTCCACCCGGACGGAATCTTTCCAGACCTCCTGCCCCCCAGCCAATCGAGTTTTCCCCGCATCACCTGTACGGGTATACACTTTAGATATCCGCATTGTAGAAGTCTCCAGGAAAAAGTTGAATAATTGGCTTGGTCTTTAGTCGTGTAGGAGCTAAGAGAAATGTGATCACCATCGTATTGTTAATAATTATACGACCTTAAGACTTCAGCCTTCCTGCATCTCGCGATCCCTTCTGACACCGACGTATATACGGTGCGAGCAATCATTTCCCCAAGAATCGTGTGAAGGCCACAATGATCTTCTTCAATTTCACCGCTGGCCCCTACCACGAGACAATCGGTACCTGTGAGGTCCGCAAGAAGATTGGACTTGCGACTGGTGACACCGCTATCCCGAAACGCTGCAGTTTTTGCTGAGGAGGCAATATGTATCGCCTCGATTCGTCCGGCAATTGTGGGAAGAGCATTGGTCGCCATTACCACATTGACCGTTCCGGACGAAGAGGTTTGCTGTCCCAGCTCAACATCGGCATCGTCAAGGACGGAGCGGGCATTCGATAACCCGACCGTCGCGAGGACATGCACCCAGGCCCCCGATGCATAGAGAAAACGGTTGGCAAACGCACTCACAGTCGCAGCAGTCATTAATCCGATGGTCTCTTCCGGAATAAGAGAGTGGGCTTGAAATAAAACTCCCCAATCCTCCGCCGGCGTGGCCGCCGGGGAAGATCCGTTAAGGCCTACTTGTAAATTGGCGACCACGGAAGCGGAAGCTTCCCCACCATTCCAGGGCGCCCAACTTAGACACGTGAACATCCCTGGAAACCGAACAATCAGACAATTGGGTCGCAGATCGATTTGAAGTGGAGAGACCATCTCTTTACCCACTTAATTCCTCTCCGATTCCAAGCATACGACAACCGTCTTATCTGGCCTTGAGGTCAGGACCAGAATGGGCGGACTCATGACCACCGCGCTTTCCCCACCTCTCATAATGCACGAGTTCCTCAAGTGACATTCGTTTCCGCCATCCTGCTTTTTCAAGATCCGGTTGATGAGCAAAGCTTTTCACATATCCAACACACAAATAGGCAACGACCCAAACAGCTGGAGGAATGCCTAGGACTTTCTTTAAAAGGTCATAATCCAGGATGGACACCCAACCGACCCCAATACCCTCGGCTCGTGCCGCAAGCCAGAGGTTTTGAATGGCACAGCATGTACTATACAAATCGGTTTCGGGAGCCGTGGCACGACCTAACACGGAAGGGCCACCCCGGTCACGGGAACAGGTCACACAAATATTAACGGGAGCTTCCTGAATGCCCTCCAGCTTGAGCCCACGGTACAGATCGGCTTTCGGTCCTTCATACCGAAGAGCCGCCTCTTTATTCGCCTGAAGGAATAGGTCTTTCACGGCTTGTTTGGTCTCGGGGTGACGAATGACCAGAAAATCCCATGGCTGCATAAACCCCACGGAACCGGCATGATGAGAGGCCAATAACAGCCGTTGAAGGATAGTGTCGGGAATCGAATCAGAGAGGAAATCCCTGCGAACATCCCGTCGTTCAAATATCGCACGATAAACGGCCTCCCGCTCTTCAGCGGAAAAGCCCGTCCCGTTTTGAGAGATACTCTGTTTCAAAATTCGACTCCTTTTTGAGCCTTGATGCCATTGCGAAAGGGATGCTTAATCATCTTCATTTCCGAAACCAGGTCGGCGGCTTCGATAAGCTCCGGTTTCGCACCCCGTCCGGTAATGACCACATGGAGTGTGGGAGGACGCTGAGCTACGGCCTTCAGCACTTGTTCAAGCGAGACATATTCATGATGGATGGCAATATTCAGTTCATCCAGAATGACCATGCCAAAGGATGGGTCTTGAAGAAACTTTTCGACTTCTGCCCAAGCCATTTGAGCCACCTGTGCATCCCGTTCCCGATCCTGGGTTTCCCAGGTATACCCTTCACCCATTCGAAGAAATACCACCTGCTGACCAAAGCTCTTCAGTATTCGTTCTTCCGCAGTATCGATCGCCCCTTTGATAAATTGCACCATCGCCACGTTCATGCCATGTCCGAGGCATCGGATGGCCATGCCCAATGCCGCAGTGGTTTTTCCCTTGCCTGCACCCGTGTGGACCATCAAGAGACCCTTTTCTTCCTGTGCCGCAGCAATCCGTCGATCCACAGAGGCTTTTAACCGTTCCATGCGGGCCTGATGCCCTTGATCGCTCATAGTCTATTCCCTCTCATCGCAGTTGCACCCCTTGCCGATTCGACCAAAGCCACAGGGACATGAGGGTGACTGGAAAAATGTAAATGCGTATACAGGGCGATGACATTCCCGACCGTAATGCCATCCTCTCCCCGGTCCCGTCCCTGCGCATCGGTAAGATGGCCGAGATATTCCGGATCTCCCTCAGGGTGAAAGGTCGAATAGTGAAATTCATGCCCACGAATCCGCACTCCCTGGTCCCCAAGTAGTCCTCCGCAAGTCACGGTCAACTCACGGTACCCTAATGTCATCTGTGTCCGGCTCATGACCGTTTCAGCCGGGATCACTCCGACCATGTCGTACACCGTTCCATCAAAATCTCTGAGGGTATTTGCCAAATACATCAACCCGCCACATTCTGCATAGACTACTCCGCCCCTTGCTGCAAATGCCTGAATAGACTGACGCATGGCCATGTTCCGTTGTAACACGTCCGCGTAGATCTCCGGATAGCCTCCTCCCAGATACACCAGGTCCACATCGGGAAGTGACGGATCATGCATGGGAGAAAACCGGACCAACTCCGCACCCGCCTCTTCAAGGAGTTGGAGATTCTCCGGATAGTAAAAGCAAAAAGCCGGATCAAAAGCCACTCCGACTCTTACAGGTCGATTCACCGGCCTGGAGGCCTGAGCCGGCATGCCGGAATTCGTGACGGGCATTTCCGGACCGGCCTGAGCTAACTGTTCAACGCGAACCAAATCGATGGTTGCGGAAGCCAATTCACCAAGTTTGGCATACAATGCAGTACTGGAACCCTCCAAAGCCGTCCGTAATCCCAAATGCCGATCAGGAATAGTCACGTCCGAATCAGTGCGGAGATAACCCACAACCGGAATACCGGTTTCTTTTTCTACGGCCTCCTTTAATAACAGGAAATGGCCTTCACTGTTAAGCCGGTTAAATATCACACCGGCGACCTGCAAGGAAGAATCGAATTTTGCATAGCCATAGACCATTGCGGCTGCCGAGCGGGCCATGGCACTCCCATCCACAACCAGGAGAATCGGCGCGTTCAGTTGGTGAGCCAATTCAGCCGTGCTCCCTGTTTCCTTGACCGGAGAACTTCCATCAAAGAGACCCATCATGCCTTCAATGATCGAGAGGTCGGCTCCGTGAGCCGCCTCTTGAAAAATTGTTCGGTTCAATACTGCCCCGAGCATCCACCCGTCGAGGTTCCGGGATTCCCGGCCACTGGCCAACTGATGATGCCCTGGATCCAGAAAATCCGGCCCGACCTTAAACGGTTGAACCCTGCGACCCAGAGCCCGAAAGGCCGACAATAATGCTAACGTCACCGTGGTTTTGCCGACGCTACTCTGTGTGCCCGCAATGACGAGCCTCGGAAAGTTCATGAGTTTTCACTTGCGTTGGAAGTCTTTGATACCGGCAGGTCAAAGGTCACTCGAACGCCACCGAACACTGATCGCACCGGAGTGCCGAAGTACAGCACTTCTTCATAATGCCGGTTTAGGATATTATCCACGCGCACGTATCCTTGCAGGGAAGATGTTATGTCATACGACACGGAGAAGTTGATGACATAAAAATCCGGGAGTCGCTGTTGATCGCCGGTCGTATTAAACCGAGAACCCACATAGCGGAAGGTTGTGGTCATACTCAAGGGATTGATGGGTTGATATGTTAACACGACGCTGCCTTGATGAACCGGCCAGCGAGGCAGCCGGGCCCCTGTCTCCAGGTCTCTCGTGATCGTATAGGTGTATTGTCCCTGAAGGTCCAGCAACTTCATATAGTGAAGCTCTTCAGCCAGGACAAGTTTCGCGCTCCCCTCCCACCCCTGACTTTTAGCAGATCCCACATTTTGGGCACAGAACCCAAAAGGCGTGAAGGGTACACAGCCTGCAGGGTCAAACGCCGTGACAATCAGTTGTCGATAGCGATTCCAGAAATAGCCTCCACTCACGGTAAGACGCTTATCCCAAAACTCCTGATCAATACCGACATCGAAACTTTGACTTTTTTCCGGCTTGAGATTCGGATTTCCGAAATTCGGAAAAAATAATTCATTAATTGAAGGAGCTCGAAACCCGGTGGCATAACTGGTCCGGATTTTCGTGCCCGTTTCCTTAATACGATACGCCCCCGTCACACGATAGGTCGTCGCATCGCCAAAGGTATTATAGGAATCCTGCCGGAACCCCCCGGTGGCGAAAAACCGGTCAAACAGATTTAATTGGAGTTGCGCAAATCCGGCATGGCTTGAGAGGGTTTTTTCAGAAAACGTGCCTTTGTTTTCTCCCCGTTGTTCTCGATATTGATAGCCAACGGTCAAAAGAAGAGGCTTCCCAATTTTAAAATTACTCTGCCATTCAATTCGATTGCTTTTTGTTCGAATATCTGAATTGCCAAACGCGGCAGGGGTACTTTCCAATCCCGTGGTTATGCTGCGTTGATTATCCCCCGCCTGAGTGATTAACGTTTCCTGGGCATGCGCGAGGGTCATCTTCTGGTCCCACCAGTCGGTGATCGGTTGATGATAATTCCCGCTATAGATAAATTGTTCACCAGAGGACTGCGCTTTAAACACATCGAAGGGTCCGCCAAAGGTGCTGGCATTATCGAGGTCGATGTCGTTATTGATCCAGCGGAACGCCAATTCCAACCGCCCGTCCCACGGCCCCTTCACGCCAAGCAAAGAAGACGCCTGCCAATTGCGAAAGGCATCGCGCTCAACCGCTCCCCGCCGATAATTCACCGCTGAAAATTTGCTCATATCCCACCGCGTCAACGTGGCGGAAAAATCTACCGGACCCACTTGTCCGGCAAAACTCCCTCCTTCTCGAATAGAATTAAACGATCCATATTCTGAGAAGATTCTGGCGACCGGATCACCGGAACCGCGCTTGGTTCGGATGTCGACTACCCCACCGGCAGCATCAGAACCCCATAGCATGCTTTGCGCCCCACGTAAGACGGTCACGGATTCGATATTATCCGTGGTCACGGTACCAAAATTAAATTCCCCCAGTGTCGCACTGTTCACAATGGCCCCATCAATCAGCACCAATGTTTGAGCGGAACTCCCTCCACGAATCCTCACAGTATTATTCGTGCCTGGACCACCGGAGGAAAACGTCGCCAGACCTTGGCTTAAATTGAGCGCATCCACAAGCGTTCGACTGTGTCGGCGCTGCATACTCTCTTCTGTTATGACCTCAACTGCGCTCGTAACTTGGCTAAGAGGAACCGGCGTCTTAGTCGCCGTCACCACCATGGGGTCTAATTCCGTGACAGGCTCAGAATGTTGAGAATCCGCTGCAGAAACCATGATCGGAAAAAATAGAGTTATGACGAGTAATCCCAAACTCCGAAAACATCTGACGAAAAAACATGAATGCAGAAATCCTGAGAACATACTCCACCTCCCTTTCGCACGAAGGGGCCTTATGGAAGAGACTGATTGTCGGGTATCCTGACTTGCGGATTATCGCGTTTCTGCGCCTTCTCATGGACACCATGTCCACAATGGACTCTTGCAGAATTACTCCCCGCTTACAGTGGCGGCACCGTGCTGGATTTACACCAGCTTCCCCGTCACAACCGTCGTTTTTCTTCTAAATAACCCAACTCCTTTATTAAATGGTTTAGACTGACACCCACACACACAACACCATAAGACACGGCATTGGTACACTCCCTCACACCGGCAACGACACTCTGGGCAATCCTGATTGAGGATGACCATCTACCAGAACCTGACACCCGTAAACCGATTCCAACAGGTCAGGACGCAGGACTTCTAAAGGCGATCCAACCTCCGCAATCTGTCCATGGTGTAACAACATCAGTCGATCACAGTATTGACTGGCCAGGTTTAAATCATGAGACACCAGAATTACCGTGAGGCCACGCTCCCGATTCAGCCGCCGGAGAATTCTGGCAATATCCAACTGGTGGTGCAGATCCAAAAAGGCGGTGGGTTCGTCCAATAGCAATACCTGAGGCACCTGCGTAAGGGCACGAGCGATCACCGCCCGCTGACGTTCCCCTCCGGACACATCCGTAACAAGCCGCGAACCCAGATGGAGGACATCCAGATCTTCCATCGCCTGATGTGCAATTCGCCGGTCGTCGGAATCCTCCCAATGCCATCCACCCCAACCCCGATGATGGGGAAATCGTCCCATCAGAACCATTTCTGCAAGGGTAAAGGGGAAAATCTGCATGGTCTCTTGGGGAACCAACGCGACCTGTTTGGCCACCTCAACTTGGGACAGATGTGAGAGGGGATTCCCGAACAACTCAACGGTACCGGACCGGGGACGTAAAACCCGTGCAAGGAGCTTCAGTAAAGTACTTTTTCCGGAACCATTAGGGCCCAGAATACCAAGGATTTTTCCGGAATCAATCGAGCATGTGACGGCATTCAGTACCGACTCCGAGTGATCGTGGAAACGGGTGTCATAACCAAAGGTCACGTCTCGAAGAGAATACGCCGGTCCAGGGAGTAAATTTCCGGAGTTCATCATTACATCCCCACCCGCAGGCTACGAGTCGTGAGTAGGTATAAAAACACCGGTCCTCCCACCAGTGCCGTCACCACACCGACAGGAAATTCACTTGGACTCAAGGCTGTCCGCGCCACCGTATCGGCCAACATCAGAAACATGCCTCCTACAAATCCCGCAGCCGGGAGTAAAAGGCGATGATCTGCACTCAAAACCAGGCGGACGGCATGCGGCACGATCAGCCCCACAAACCCGATGATCCCGCTAAAACTCACAACCGCTCCGGTCAAAAGTGCCGCGGCAACAAACACCAGTTTTTTGACCCGCTCAACTTCCACCCCTAACGATCGGGCCGTTTCCTCTCCAAGAGTCAGAAGATTCAATGATTGCGCTTGCGTTGCCAAGATCACCAAACCCATTCCAAGATACAATCCCAGGACACCAAGTGTGGAATAGTCAGGCCCGGTTAACGATCCCATCAACCAGGCATACATCCCGAACGCCCGATTGGGATCAGCCACACTGGTCAGAAACATGATGAACGCGGAAAAAATCGCATTCAGCACAACCCCGGCCAACAATAACGTATAGATCGAAAAACCAAATCCCACGGATGAAATCCGATACATGATCACCAAAGACAGTAACGCCCCGGCAAAGGCACATACCGGCAAAGCCGACACACTCAAGACAGAAATCCCCACCCCAAACAACAGGGCAATCGCAGCCCCTAACGCCGCCCCGCTGGAGATCCCGATGATAAACGGATCGGCCAGGGGATTTCGCAACAAGGCCTGAAGTGCGACGCCAACCATCGCCAGACTGCCCCCAACGAAAAATGCCAATAGCAGCCGGGGCAAACGAACCTGAAGCAGAATGACCGTTGTCGGATCTGTCCCGGCACGAATGGTCCCGGTCCCCGGCAGTGATCCAACCAGAATGGACCATATCCGTGAGAAGGGAATCGCCTCGGTCCCAAAACCCAGACAGACGAGAAGTGCCACGACAGCCATTACACACGAGATACCCACAGACGCGAGCCAGCCACGGATCGTCAGCGTGGGTAATGATGATATCGCAAATGGCAAAGGCGGAGATCCCTGATCCCACTCACTCGACACCTTTGAAGGTGGGGAAATGGTGAATGGCGGAACTTTTGCCATGGGTTTCACCACCAGGGTCTTCTTCTTGGAATCGCTAAACACGACTGCGCAATCGATTCAGGAGCGGGAATAAGATGATGTGCCCCGTTGCCGAATCATGATGATCCAGGCGGGAGGCTTCAATTCGACATTTCATCCTGATTGACCTCCGGGTGCAGGATCTTCACTAATTCCTTCAGCCCTTCAATAATCCGTGGGCCGGGACGATTCAGGAGGTCGCTGTCCACTCGAAACAGCTTGCCGTGTTGGACTGCGGAAAGCGTTGTCCACCGTCGCCAGGAATCCTGTTCCGACTGGGGGATCCCTTCCTGCCGACCGGACGGAAAGAGGAGGATATCCGGATTTTGTCGCAGGACTTCTTCCATTGTCAGACGTGGATACGGTGCGCTCGTCTGATCCGCCGCATTTCTGCCACCCGCCAGTTCAATGAGACGGTGAATAAAACTACCGGGGCCCACGGTGATCAAGGGTTCGGAATTCAAGACATACAACAATGAGGGACGAGGCAGGTCCGCCAATCGAATTGATAAATGGCTTAATTGCTTCCGCATGAGGGCCGCCTGGGCATTCGCTTCTTCAGAATGGCCTACCATGCGCCCCAACAACTGAATGTGGGCGAAAATGTCTTCAACCGTATGCGGATCAAAAATAAAGGTGGGAATCTTCAATTGTTCCAATTTATTGAGTAGATCCACACGCAGGAACGATCGAGGCGCCAAGACCAACTGTGGTTGCAGACCCACAATTCTCTCAAGATTGGGAGTGGCATAACCCACCTTCGGCTTGGTCAAGGCCTCGGAAGGGAAATCGCAGAATTCGGTCACCCCCACAATCTCCTCATTCAACCCGATGGCAAACAGAATTTCCGTGACACTTGGGGCAAGGGAGACAATACGCTGAGGAGTTTTGGCCAGATAGAGCTTTCGGCCAAGATCATCGACAAACGTCCGTGGAGCCACATTGGCCATGAAGGGCATACCCGTTAAAATACCCTGTTGGCGCCGTTTCATCATCTCTCCCTCAAAGGCCAACACCACATCACCCGAACACGCGCAGTGAAAGATCGCCCACCAGCCCACGATTCCGAAGACCAAATGGCGAACACATTGGCTCAAAATAAAAAATCCCCAAGGCTTACACAACCTTGAGGATTGCACCCGATTCTTCATCCTCACCACTTCCCCAGCCCACGAGGGAACATTGGTCTTGGAACGAATGAGGTATTCTGGCTCCTGAGTGAGTAACCTACTATCCGCGCCTTCCCATCCGAATATCACGACCAGATTCGGACAGTGGCTTTCGCGGGGTTCGTCCTCAGTTACAGCGGCGGGACCGCGCGGGAATTGCACCCGCTTCCCATCATCCATTCCGCATATGTTTTGGGAGAATGTAGGAGGGACGGAGCCGCTTTGTCAAGAAATCGCATTGCAGGAATTGTCGGCCTACATTGGGTTACCTGTTTTAACGATCCCTCCAAACCGGCCTTTGCAATCCACCCACACCTATAGGAAGCTCCTGAACTCAACCGGCTCACGAATGGATGATTCCATTTCAGCTCGCCAGTGACGACACCTTGCCCTGCGCATTATGATTCAAGCAGTGGTGGATGCAAAGACGCACAGATTCACAGGTCAGGTTTCTGACGAAACAGATCCTTCCATGGTGTCAGGACGTTGGAGGATGAAGTTAAACTCTCCTCCTATCAAAAGAGTCAAACCACAGACATACAGCCACATCATCAGGATAATCACTCCGGTAATGGGTCCATAGACCGCGTTGTAATTAATGAAATTTTCCACATAAAATTTCAGCCCCAGGGATAGGATAATCCAGAGAAAAACCGCAAGCATGGAGCCCGGCTTCATCCACTGCCATTCATGATCGCTGTTCGGCGCCCAATAATAGACCAGGTTAATAGCCATCAGCATAAGAAACACAATGATCGGCCACTGCAACAGGGGCCAGCCTAGCGTTGACCACCATTCCAAGCCCGTCACCGCTGTTACCCATTGACTCACCTCTTCACCGGCCAGAATCAAGATTAACGAGGTGATAAAAAACACCGCAGCGCCTAGCGTCAGCAGGACGGCAGTCATCCCGGCTTTCCAAATCGGTCGGGTTTCTTTTACCCCATAAACAGCATTTAACGTATTAATAATCGCCATCATTCCCCAGGAAGCCGCCCACAGTGAACCGAGAAGACTCAGGGAAAACAGTCCCCCCCCACTGCCCTGAATCATCTGTTCGACGTAGCGTTCAACGAGAACCAAGGATTCTGCGGGAAGCACTTCCCGGGCGTATGGCATGACATTGGGCACGACCACCTGTCTGGGTAACATGCCAATGAGCGCCGTCACTCCCAACATGGCGGGAAATAACGCTAATAAAAAATAAAATCCCAGTTGTGCCGCCCGTCCAAACACATCGTCTTCGCATGAGGCGACCCACACCTCTTTCGCCAATGCCCACCAACTCCCGGGCCTTCTGCGCCAAGCCGATTTATGATTGCCCGGCCCCGGCTCATCAAGTTTCCATAAAAATTTTTGATCGTACCTCATCGGTGTGTATTATACCCCATACTCGGATATGATCGGAGTAGGACAGGCTTCTAAGAAAATCCACACCTCTTCATTTCGATGTATGGGGCCGGTCTGGAGAAGAATTGTCTAACCCCAATGCCGAAAAAATGAGATTCACATCAAGATGGGCCTCTAGATGGTCAGCCCAACGATTCAATGCCTGTGACATTCGCTGTGAGACCTCCTCTGAAATTTCTAGGCCAAGGGGAGCGAGACCCTTGCGAACCCGCACCCGATTCAACCATTGACGACGAAATTCCGGTTGGTCAAAGACCCCATGAATGTAGGTCCCCCAGACGCGCCCGTCCAGACTCATCGCTCCATCGACCCTTGATTCTGGCTCATCACCAGAACGTGGCACCTGACCCGTAAGAATCCGAAAGCAGGATGAAGTGGGATTCACAGTCCTCGTGTCACCCATATGAATTTCATACCCCTCAATCACATATTCATGCCCCCAGGACTCCGGTAAGGAGCGGGCACGGACTTGCACGGTTGTTTTGTGAGCAAGCAGTTCAGTCTCGACCTCCAGCAACCCTAATCCTTTCGTCGAACCGCCGGTTTCCACATGCTGTGGATCCGTGATCTCTTTGCCTAGCATCTGAAATCCACCACAGACACCCATCATCTCGTTTCCACGTTGGACATGCGCCATAAGTGCCTCTTCGAATCCAACCTTGCGGAGATATTCCAAATCGGCAATCGTCGTTTTGCTTCCCGGCAGAATAACGGCATCCGCTCCATGAAGCTCCTGGGGTGACGCCACGAAGCGAAGTGCCACATCCGGTTCCGCAGCCACCTGATTGAAATCCGTAAAGTTACTCATATGAGGCAGCAACACCACTGCGATATTGACGGTATCTGCTTCGAAAGGCGTCTTTCGCAATCGATCAATATCCACGCTGTCCTCTTGATCCAAATCCAGATTGCGCAGATACGGCAACACGCCTAACACCGGGACGCCCGTGCGTTCTTCTATGATGGTGACACCATCTTCAAACAGGGTCAGATCCCCTCGAAACTTATTAATGACAACCCCGATCACCCGCTGCCGTTCTTCCGACGCTAATAAATCCATTGTCCCGATGACCTGCGCAAACACGCCCCCCCGATCGATATCCGCCACCAACACCACTGCCGCATCGGCCATCTCGACCATCGGCCAGTTCACAATATCGCGATCCCGCAGATTCATTTCTGCGGCACTCCCCGCCCCTTCAATCACCATCACGTCGTACTGCTTGGACAGCCGGTCATAACTCCCCTTCACAAATTCAAACAAATTGGATTTCCGCTCGAAATAATCCCGGGCTTTCTCACTTCGCCACACTTGCCCTTGAACAATCACTTGAGATTTAGCGTCGGCTTCCGGCTTCAGCAAAATCGGATTCATGTCCACATGCGGAGCCAACCCACAAGCCTGAGCCTGAAGCACTTGAGCCCGTCCCATCTCTCCTCCATCCGTCGTGACAAAGGAATTCAGCGACATATTTTGTGCTTTAAACGGCGCCACGCTGACTCCAGCCCGATGCAATAATCGGCACAAGCCGGCCGTGACCAGACTTTTTCCCACATCGGAGCCTGTACCCAATATCGCTAAGGCACGTTTCATGTATGCCCTCTTCTTCGGAATAAGTGCAACCACGTCCTTTAAGTGTGCGGCATGGTATAGAACACCGCTCGGGACAACGTTGCTCAATCAGCCTACTCAGTCAGTTCTTTCAGGTCGTTCCGGGGTAATTGCCGCCGCCCAATTGCCGGAGCCCGGAGAGTTCAGATAAGCCGTTCCGCCGCCTTGCATATGTTGTTCGGGTCCCCATTCACCTGTGGCAATTTCGATCCAACGGACCACCAGCGGCTCTGTTGTGCTGGACACATCGATTCGCACTCCACCGCCAACGGGCAGGTAGAGGGCGAATGCATGGCCCTTGTCGGCAGCCAGGTACGCATGATTCGGTTTCTGGACTGAAAGCAATTCGTTTGCGGGCTCCACGGTCCACAATGGTATGTGCGACTCCAGCTTTCTCGCCCCACGAATACTGGCCACGGCCTTGTCATTGAGTCCCAGTCCTGCCGTAGGGCGATGAAAACGAATGGACGCGGCCCCGGCCAACAGATTCCGCCAGAAGCGTTCGATTCCATCCTGGTCGTTGCCGAAGCGATTACCGGTGGCGCCATAGGTCTTGGTCGTATTGATGGGTCTCGGATGTTTGGCCAGAGAATGCCGCGTACGGAGAAATTGGTCCCAATGCTTTTGTCCTCTCTGGTGATTGTTTTGCGAGACGTCGACGAAGTCGTATACCTCCGGATGATCGAATGTTCGCCTATGGATCTCGGCGGTAATATCCTTATTCTCCCACATCTCGGTGACAAAGATCCTTTTGTTTTCCTTGTCCGCGCGATGTTTGAGGTAGGTCGCCCAGTAACGGCTCCATTCTTCCTCCCCATTTGTTTCGTTGTCCATGCAATAGAGCACATGACCATATCGCAGGGTATATTCCAGCATCTTATCGACAAATCGTTGTTGGTACCGCAAAACCACACGGTTGTTTCGCTGCCTTGGCGTCGTAAAGAAGAACGGTTGTTTGTTTTGATGAGGCGTTTCGGAATAACGCTCCGCCAATCCGGATTTTTCGGCTGTGTAATTGATATTATTCCGGGAGTTGTACGGCTGAATGTGCCAGGTGTCGCCCATGTAGTCAAAAGGGTCCCAAATCTCGATTTGCACGATGATGCCGCGATTGGCCGTTTCTTGAAGCATCCGGTCGAAGAGTGCCCAGTACTCGTCATTCCACTGCTCTAAATCATACCGGCCATCTTTCACCTGTTTAAACGGGAAGACCTCAAAACCCCGATCCTGCCGGCTGCTCATCGTATTTCGGATGACATTGCCACCAGCGTCCGCCAACCGATCAAGCTGCGCAAGAAGAGCTTTTTCCGGCCATTGAAACAGACTGTCGTCATCACTTCCCCCTAACAGCAACACCGGTTCTCCGTGATCACTCCAATACCAGGGATTTTTGGTCCACGGTTGCAACACAGGCTCGGCCGATACGACACTGACCCAAAAAATTATTACCAGCAAAAAGACATAGCTCATCGAACTTCTACATTTCATATGCCCCTCCTGCCACCATGACTCTTTCTGTTTTTGGTTACCATTCAACTGCAATCCACCTACTTTCAGGGATGGAAGCCCTATGGTACAGTGACTTCTTTCATAAACGCGAACCACAACCATGGCGGTCATAATGCACTCACACCAACGGTCTTGTCGCACCCTACTGAATTGTTTCGCAGCAGTCCTCTGCTGGTCCCTGATCATTCTGACAACAGCCCGGGCTGAGCTCCCCGCAAAATCCCCATCAAGCACGTCGCTCGACAGCCAACCCGGCACCCTGCAACATGTGCTTGGAAGCAAGAGATTACGGGTGGGTGTCTCGTTATTTCCCCCCTGGACCCTCAAGGACAGCAATGACCAATTAACGGGCTTTGAAATTGATATCGCCCGTCAATTAGCCAAAGACCTCGGAGTCCAAGCAGAGTTCCATGTCTTCGAATGGCAGAATATTGTACCGGCTCTCCTGGATCGGAAGATCGATATTATTACGGCCGGCATGGTCATTACTCCGCAACGTGCCCTGAAGGTCAACTTCAGCGACCCTTATGATTCTGCCGGGATCGGACTGGTCACCAATATTCCGTTAACGAAAACTTTTCGTGGCCCCCAGGACCTGAATCAACCGGAGGTCGTCATCACCGCCGTGACCGGAACCGTGTCGGAAGATCTTGCCCGTCGGGTATTTCCAAAAGCCACAATTAGAACCTTTGCCTCCAGCCAGGATGCCATACAGGCCCTTACAAGCGGAAAGGTACATGGCTACGTCGAGCACGAGCCAATTACGACCTTTGTGGCCCTGGAACATCCCAAAACCGTGGATGAACCATTATCGAAACCGTTGCTCGAGACCAAGACGGGGTTTGCGGTCAACAAAGGAGACCCCGACTTCATTCACTTTCTCAACGCGTGGATTATCAGCCATAACGCCGATACCTGGCTGGACTCCGCCCACAAATACTGGTTCGAAGGAGTTGAATGGAGAAAGCATGTGGGCACGAACCCATGACGAGCGCAGAACGGTTCCTGGTTGAGGGACCACCTTCTTTCTCCTTAGGGTTCATAGGCATGTTTCTCCTCCTTCCAGCACTGCTCGCAGCGGCTGCCCTTGAACAATCCGGCACCCAGCTGTCGCTCCCGGATGAAGACTCCTACCGATCTCCTCTCTCGGAAAACCTCCTCGAATCCAACCGGTGGAGGATTCCACAAGAAGAGAAACGGGACTGGCGATTACCACCTCCCCCTCCTCCCGTTGGCTGGCGAACCCCGCAATCCGCGGAATCGAAAACATCCCCCTCCCGACGAACCATTGAGCTATTTCCTCGATACCAGCCAGGGAATTCATCTGATTATGATATGATCGAACGGGAGGAAAAACCGTTGATTAAAATGTTTGAATTCGGGTCGAAATAGTTTTTGCACTCCCGCCCCCATTCACCTCTTCGGTGTTTGCCCTTGGCACCATAAAACAGGCAGAATTGACCATATGAAGCATCGACCTACCCTCCACATTCAGCAAGGATACACCTCGGCCTCACCCCTTCCCACGCAGGTCGTCGCCAGCGAAGAATTTCTTCCGCCCCCGCAGTCCATCAAACAAAGTCAGGTCGAGTGGCTGATCCACCAAAGCAGCAAGCGGCTGAGCAGCCGGCTCGGCATGAACCGGCGTGATTTCCTCAAAACCACCGGTGGAATGGCACTGGCATTTTTGGCCATGAATCAGGTGTTTGGAAAGTTCTTCGATGTGCTTGACGTTGAAGCGGCGGAACCCCAAGCGGTTCAGGCACGCAAAGGGAACATTCCGTTCATCTTCGATGTGCAAACCCACTACGTCAGCTCCTCCTTCAACCAGCCGGGTTGGAAAGAAGGACTTCTGAACCTGCGACGGCGGGCAAAAGAGATGGGCCTGAATCCCAAGCTCTCCGGCGATCGTGGAACGATCGAAGACCTGAGCCTGGAAAACTACATCAAAGAAGTGTTTCTGGACAGCGACACTTCTATCGGGCTCATCAGTACTCCGCCTGGGCCCTATCCATGGGAAGCCGTCGTCCCGCCTAAAGAAATGACGCACATCCGTGATGAAATTAACCGTCTCACCGCTTCCCAACGCATGCTCGCCCATGGGCTGGTCATGCCCCAGTTAGGCAAGGTCGATCTTGATTACATGGATCAGCAAGCGGAGACGTTCAAGGTCGATGCCTGGAAATGTTATACCGGCTCGCCGCCGAAGGGCTTCGAGCATGGGTGGTGGCTGAACGATGAAAAAATCGCCTACCCCATGCTGGAAAAAGCGCAGGCCCTCAACATCACCAACGTTTGCGCGCATAAAGGTCTGCCGCTCGGCCCGGTGCCCGATTACAACCATCCACGCGACATTCTCCAGGCCGCGAAAGATTTTCCCAAACTGAATTTCCTGATCTACCATTCCGGATTTCTAGGCACTTCTCGCATCAATCTTGACGAAGCTAAAAAAGGTGAAATTCCCTGGACCAGCGAATTTTGCCGTTTAAAACATAAGCAACAAAAACTCAACAATGTGTATATGGAAATGGGCTCGACATTCGGTCAACTCGTCATTACCGAACCCGTCGTCTGCGCCCACCTGCTCGGACAGATTCTTTCGGCATTCGGAGAAGAGCATCTCATCTGGGGAACGGATTCAATTTGGTATGGCACGCCTCAATGGCAGATCGAAGCCTTCCGGCGGTTTCAAATTCCTGAAGAACTTAAGGACAAGTACCACTACCCTGCCTTGACCAAAGCACTCAAGGCCAAAGTCTTTGGTCTCAATGCGGCTAAACTGTTTAAGGTAGATGTCGAAGCCACACGGAAGGACGTCCCGAAGGATTATCTCAGCCACATCAAAATGGCCTACCTGGATGAAGGCCCATCCCCCAGCCACCACGCGTATGGATGGGTGACTACCTAATTCATATTCTTTAGTGTCCTAATTCCTAAAAACAAATTAATTTTTAGTTATAAACTATTCCCTTCTTGAATTAAAAAACATATTTTCAAATCTTCGCCCCTCATCACCGACAATATGTTGATTCCACCAAGATCGGGGAATCTCAATGTCAAATTTGGCCTTTAAATCAGTGAGAATTTCCCTGCCTAACTCATAACAAAACTCATGAAGGCCAGATGAATTTACTGGGTCCCAATATGCCTTATAAGAACCTTTTAATTTGGATACAGGGAATTTTCTATAAAAAGGATTCGGGACAGGATATCGGCATTCCAAATATGATTTTTCAATAGCTTGCAAAATTATGGCTCCCGTAAGGCCAACATTTTCATCAATCACATCATACTTTTTATCTAACATGAGTTGAACTTTGCCTTGACCGATATAATCTTTAATTTCTTCAACTAAAAATCCAACCTTATGACGCATCTCTTTTGCTAAATCATTAACTTTTCCTTTTGCTTCCTCAATTGCTAAGCCTTCATATTCCGTCCTTTTCACCGCTAACAAATACCCTTTGCAAAACATTTCCAATCCCATGGCATTTAAAAATGGTTCATGACGCGAAAATTTATCTAATTCACCAACCCTAAAAGACAGAAAAAAATCCTCGATTCCCATCGTCAGCCAATCAAGGACAACCGAATTGACATCAATTAATTCTGATTTAACCATGAGAATCTAATCAAATTTCACTGGTAGGGGCACATACACTCTTTTCGATTCCTTAATTCGGCCTTCGTGAATTGGGACCAGGCGCTCATAATGCGGAGTTGATCGACTGACAGATCCGACTTTTTGACAACCTCCACCTTACAACTATTATATACTTTTTGGTCATTTTCATTCAGGGAACCCCCGGTGACCTCAACCTGGTTCTATTCCCAATCAATCAGGAGTGCTAAATTAAGGATGCCATGGTTCTTCCGAAATTCTCACATTCCAACTCAAGGCAACCATAAAATTTCAGCATTTGTGAATCGTCTCTGCTTATGATTAAATTAAATAGTCGGGAATGTCATCCTTCCTCTCACCTGTGAGGTGACCCATGGCGACACGACGGTACTCACGGATTTCAACTCTCCTCCTGATCTTTGCCGCATGCCTGGGGTTGAGCTTGACGGCTGGCATTGTTCAGGCACAGCTCGAAACTGAACCTCACCCGCTGGACACCTTCATAAAAGGGATCACCAATTTTTCTCAACCCACGGGTATCCGGGGCACCGTGCGTTATATTGAAAAGGACCGGCAGACACTCTGGTTGAATTGGGAACAACGTTCGGATGAAAGACCGTTGTTTGACTCAGGATGGAAGCTCGTCCCCGGGGATGCCACCTTAGCCGTCCAACCCCGGGATCCCGAGCAATGGGAAAAACTGTCAACCCTTTCAAAAGGGCTGCCTCTGGAACTGGTCGTCCAGGACGACGGCAAAGGTCACCGCCATATTCTCTCCTACGAGGATATTTCCGGCCCTCCGAAAATCCCGCTGTAGATCGAGTTCCGCACCTATCGGACACCCAATGCCCCCATGAAAATCCGATGCGGTTATCCGGCTACATCCGGGCTTCGTCGTGTTCGATGAGACTCAACCATGTGGTGATATGTGAAAGGGACTCCACCGACACACCACGTTTTTTCGCCAGACCGGCTTTATACTCGTCGAAGGCTTTCTGCGCCATTGGAGCTTTCGGGCCGAATGTCAGCACCATGTCATTCCATTCGGCTTTTTCCGCATCGCTCAGGCTTTTCCCGTTAGATTTCACCCAGTCGGCAATCTCTGCATCCGTCCCGCCTTGCAGTACCCGCTTTTCAAAATCCTCTCCTTTGATTTCCAATTTATCCAACAAATATTTATCGAAGCCGACGGTGAGATAATTGTAATCTTGGATCTGTCCGGCATTCCGCATCCGGACTTTGTCGATGAGCCGTCCCAGATGGCAAAGCCCGTCGACTTGTTCTTTTGGACTGCGTGGATACTGTGCTGTGGTCATGATGCCTCCTTATAATATTAGTGCTTAGACATAGTCTACCGAAATGCGTATTGAACTGGTTATACCTTGTGAAAGGGACAAAACGAAAGAGCCAATGATTTTCGTCTTGTGACCACCCGTAGCGAACAATCGACATCTAGTCCCGTCTTTTTGTGAAGTTAGATGCTTCGCCCGACTCAGAGGCTGGCACCCGCCTCAGTTATCTGTTTGTCATATATGGACTCCCCCTTGTTTGCAAGCAGGAATTTATTCTGATGAGAGAAGGGTCTGCGGTCATATATCCGGCTTCGTGAGGGAACGGTCTTCGTTCCGAGCCATGATGGTTGTCGCGCGGCAGCTCCTCTGCAT